>JABCNW020000239.1 GCA_013333945.2 Propionibacterium sp. | reverse complement strand
CCGATCTCCTCGATAGCCTGCCCGTCCCGTTTAGAGCGGGAGTCCATGACAACGATGCGGTAGTGGGGGGAGCGAATCTTACCGAGACGCTTCAGACGAATCTTGGTAGCCAAGTTCGGAATCTCCTGTTGCTTGTGAGTCTGTGACCAGACGAGTTGGATGGCCAACAAACGATGCGCGTGGGGTACGCCCGGCAGTGACCAGATGAACCATGCTCGCCGGAGTTAGAGGGTGCCAGCGACAGGTGCGGATGTATTCTGCCAGATTTCTCCGGGCAGTCCCAACAACTCCCCGTAGGATCGGCTCGTGGACATCGGTGAGGAAGACTTCTACGCACTGGTCGAGGAAGCATTGGAAAGTCTCCCGGAGGAATTGCTCTGCAATCTAGACAACGTGGCCATCGTGGCGGAGGACGAACCGGAGGACGGTTCCGAGACCCTAGGGATCTACGAGGGAACCGCCCTCACCGAGCGCGATTCCTCGTGGTTCGGGATGCTACCGGATCGGGTGGTGCTTTTCCGTGGCCCCCTGTCGCGGATGTGCGAGGATGAGGACGAACTGTTCGAGGAGATCGCCATCACCCTGGTTCACGAGATCGGGCACTATCACGGCATCGATGAGGAACGACTCCACGAGCTGGGCTGGGGCTGAACCAACGCTCAGGAGTTCCCACAGACCCCAGAAAGGTCTCCCGCGTAAGCGATCGGGGCCGTGTGACTGCACATGCTGGCAGAAGCTACGGCCTTCTCACCCAGCGCCGACAACGGTAGCGATGTCCCCCAGGCCCGTTTCGCCCCGAATAGCGAGGACATTCCTGTGGGCTCCGCGACCCGCTCCACCACGGTATTGTCCGGATCCAGACCGGCTACGGTGGCGGCGTGCCGGAAGAATTCATCACGCCCCATAACGGCATCAGCAAGTCCAACATTGACTGCCTGCCGGGCGCTAAAGGTCCCGGCTCCGAATTCGTCGCGGATGCGTTGCGGGTCGATCTTCCGGCCCGCCGCCACCTCAGCGACGAAACCTTCGTAGTCGTCGTCGACTATTGCCTGAAGTCGCTGGCGTTCCTGCTCGGGCAGGTCCCGGTACGGGTTGTTCAGATCTTTTCCGCTACCCGCGGTGATGTACTCCTGGCTGATGCCTCCCGTGGTGGTGATCCCCTGCTGCAACAGGGTGCTTCCCGTGGCGACAACGTCTTTGTAACGCGGGAGCGGCCCAAGGATCACTCCGATGGAGCCGATCATGGCGCCGTGTTCAGCGATGATCTCGTTCGCTGTCGCAGTGGAGTAGACACCGCCGGATGTGGAGGAGCCCTCGACGTGCACGAGCACTGGTTTCCCGGTGCGCTCGCGATAGCGGGTAATGGCGTCGGCGATGGCCTTGGAGCCGGTGACGGTGCCGCCCGGGGTGTTGACCAGCAGCACGACTCCATCGGACTTGTCCGTTTTCAGGGAGTCCAATTGATCCGCCACCTCGTAGCCGTAGGTTCCAGAAGAGAGCAGCGCCCCGGCAGCGGCGTCGGTCATGATGGTGCCGGAGATCCGGATGGCCCTCAGGTGCCCACTGGCTGTTTCTGTTCCCCAGACCCTCTCAAGGGATGTGCTCGCCCCATCCTTGGTGATAGAACCGAGCAGCATTCCCAACGAAATCATGGCGAACACCCCACCCACGATGCTGAGCACCACGAACCCGGTCATCAAACCCAGCCCAGCCCCCATACCGGTGCCGAACCCGCGTTTGAAGCCGCCCTTTTCTGCCTGGGGCACCACCGGTTGGATGGGAGGACCGGGCGGCGGAGCATAGGGATTGTTCTCAGGTTTACAGGAATCATTCTGTTGCTGCTCGGGCTTCGTCATGCACCAAGTCAATCAAATCAAAGTCAGGAGATCAGCCGTCCGCGCAGAAGAAGAGCCAGCGGATCCCGCAGCGCTCCGGTGTCGGCGCGTGGATCGGCGGTGGTTACGATCAGGTCCGCGCTGGCTCCTCCCACGAGGGCGTCAACGCCAAGCCACGATCTGGCTCCCCAGCTCGAGGCCTTAATGGCGAATTCCCCACCGCCAAGCGAGGCCAGCTCCGCAACCTCGGAAAGAATCTCCCCGTGAGGCACGACGGTGCCCGCGTCGGTGCCCGAGTACACATCGATCCCGGCTTCGATGGCCTTGCCGATGGTTTCTCTGCGACGGGAGTACAGGGCCATCATGTGGTTGGCGAACACCGGATATTTGTCACGTCCCGGCTCCGCATACTGGGGGAACCGATTCAGGTTGATCATAGTAGGCACTAGTGCAACACCGCCGTCAGCCATCTGCTGGATCACCTCGTCGCTCATGCCGGTGCCGTGTTCAATGCAGTCGATCCCGGCTGCCACCAGTTCGGCGACGGACTGCTCCCCGAAACAGTGGGCAGTGACCCGGGCCCCCTCCTCGTGGGCCACAGCGATGGCTTCTGCAGCCAGGGCTGCTGGGAAGGAGGGTTCGAGATCACCCGTGGAACGGTCAATCCAGTCACCCACGATCTTCACCCAGCCGTCGCCGTCACGAGCCTCATGACGTATCTGCTCGACAAGGGCCTCGGGCTCCACCTCAACAGCCAGGTGACGGATGTAGCGACGAGTGCGTGCGACATGTCTGCCCGCGCGAATCAACTTGGGCAGGGCCTCATCATGCTGCACCCAGCGAGTGTCGGAAGGGGAGCCCGCATCGCGGATCAGCATGGTTCCGGCGGCCAGATCGGCCTGCGCCTGCCGGCGTGCCTCCTCGACGCTGACCGCCCCCTCCACTCCCAGTCCAATGTGGCAGTGAGCATCAACCAGCCCAGGGATGACATAGGCGTCCCTGGCCAGTGTTCTCGCCCCAGCGATGGGTTCGGCGGTGAGCCGACCATCAACCACCCAGAAGTCCCGGGGTTCCTCGTAGGGCAGAAATGTGCCGTGTATGTGCATGGGCTCCGCAGTCATGAGCGACAGCATAGAGACTTCGAAGCCGAAGCGGGCTACTTCCTTTGCTGCTCGTCAAACATCTTCTGCAGCTCCGGAGGCAACTGGAAGTCGTCCAGCGTCTGGGGAGCGGCCTGCGCAGCCCCGGGTTTGGCGCCGAGAGCGCGTTCGACCCCCTGCTGTTTGCGTTTGGCGGGGTTGCCGGAGGTCTTCCGCCCGCGTTTCTTGGCTTTGCCCTGCTGTTTGCGTGCCGCACGTCCCCCGCCCATGCCAGGCATCCCAGGCATCTTCCCCCCGGCCAGTTGTTCCATCATCTTGCGGGCCTCGACGAATCGCTTGACGAGGTTGTTGACGTCCGAGACCTGCACTCCAGCGCCCTTGGCGATCCGTGCTCTGCGGGAACCGTTGAGGATGCCGACGTCATCGCGTTCTGCCGGGGTCATCGAGAAAATGATCGCCTCGATCCGGTCCACCTCTTTCTCGTCGATGGAGTTGATGGCGTCCTTGAACTGCCCGGCACCGGGCAGCATCCCGAAGATCTTGCTCAGCGGCCCCAGTTTCCGCAGCTGCTGCATCTGAGCCAGGAAATCCTGCAAGCCGAAGCTCCCCTTACCTGCGCTGAGTTTTTCGACTGCCTTTCGAGAGGATTCCGCATCAAAATTTTTCTCGGCCTGCTCGATCAGGGTCAGAACATCACCCATCCCGAGGATTCGGGAGGCCATCCGATCCGGGTGGAAGACGTCGAAGTCTGCTAGGGCCTCACCGATCGACGCGAACATGATGGGTTTTCCGATGACCCGCGCAATGGACAGTGCTGCGCCACCGCGGGCATCGCCATCGAGTTTGGTGAGAACCACGCCATCGAAGCCAATGCCCTCGTTGAATGCCTTGGCGGTATTGACGGCGTCCTGCCCGATCATGGCGTCGACGACGAACAGCACTTCGTCAGGGCGAGTGGCCGCTTTGATGTCCGCGGCCTGCTGCATCAGCATCTCGTCGATGCCCAGCCGACCGGCAGTGTCGATGACCACCACGTCATAAAGACTGCGTTCGGCATGTTCGAGCGCTGCCCGGGCTACCTGGACCGGGTCGCCGACGCCGTTTCCGGGTTCCGGGGCGAAGACGTGCACCCCGGCCCGTTCCCCCACGATCTGAAGTTGGTTCACCGCATTGGGGCGCTGCAGATCACAGGCAACCAGCAGGGGGCTGTGCCTCTCGGACTTCAACCAACGGGCGAGTTTTCCGGCAAGGGTGGTTTTACCCGCACCCTGCAAACCGGCGAGCATGATCACAGTCGGCGGTTTCTTGGCAAACCGGATGGGTCGAACCTGTCCGCCCAGGATGCTGATGAGCTCTTCGTTGACGATCTTGATGATCTGCTGCGATGGGTTGAGGGCACGGCTGATCTCAACACCGCGGCAGCGCTCCTTGACAGCGGCGACGAACTGTTTGACCACCCCGAGGTTGACATCTGCTTCCAGCAGGGCAATGCGGATCTCCCGCATTGTGGCGTCGATGTCCGCCTGTGTGAGTCGTCCCTTAGACCTGAGGCCCTTGAACGTTTCTGCCAAGCGTTCCTGAAGTGTGTCGAACAAGTCCGTGCTCCTTGGATTCCGAGGCGGTGCCTGCCAAGAATACAGGGGCGCCTCAGCGCGTGTGGCTGCTCGGTCCTCCGACGGACTCCGCTTCGCTCCCCCGGTTGGGAATTTCCACCGTCACCACCCACTGGTTCCCTTCTGGCCCCGCGGTGAAGCGCCCCCCGGAAAGATCGATGCGTTCCTGGATTCCTGAAAGCCCGTAGCCGAGCGACAGTTTAGATTCTCGTTTCTTTTTCGGCATTTCGTTGCAGATGCGAAGCAAGGTGGTGGTCTCCCCCACATCCAGCTCCACCAAGCATTTACCCCCGGGATCTGCGTAGCGAATAATGTTGGTGACCCCTTCCTGCATGGCACGGGTGAGAGTACGCCGTGTGATCGGGGGCAGATCGTCAGATGTCGGGTCTATTCTGAAGTCGGCCTGAATATAGGAGTTCTTCAGGGTGCCCTGCAGGCGACCGGCCACGGTGAGGGGCCGCACCAGGGCAGGCAACTTGCCTTCCTCCCCCTCGGACATGACGTCGGTGAGCAGGAAAAGCTCGCCATCCGCCGCTTCGAGCGATCCTGCGATCCGATCCAACGCGAATCGAACCTCTGCAGGGTCATCACTTTCCCCATACGCCATACACTGCAACAGGATCACGGAGAAGTGGTGGGCGAGCACATCGTGGAGTTCGCGGGCGAGAAGGTTGCGTTCCTCCGTGCGGGCGGCCTCAATGGCCTCCAAGAGAGCGGCTGCCCGTTCGCTCTGCTCCGCCCGAATCCTCTCGTACTGCCCGCTCAGGGCGGAATAGACCAAGCCGACGAATGGAATCGACGCGCCCGCCACGAGTTCCGTTCCGGCGTCCAGCCCAATGACGGTAAGCGCCCATACCCCCGTCAGGGCCGCAACCCCCGTGCCGAGGATCCAGTAGGGATTCTGGGTTCGACCAAATTTCCAGCACGCCATCAGGAGCACGACGGACAGCGCGACAGGGGTCTGCTCGGGGGTAATCAGCATGCCCGCCGCTGCCGCGGCGGCCACGGCTCCGCCGGTGAGCGGCCACCGGAGCATGACGGCACTGCTCACGTACCCGAGAAGCGGCCACGCCAAGGCCCATCCCAGCGGCTGCGTCGGGCAGGTCCGAAGAGCCATGATCCCCATGAAGAACAGGGGCATGGCGGTACCGAGGATTTTTCTTCCGAGTGATTTCTTCTTTCCCCTGACAGCGGCCGCATCATCCACTTCCCCGTACCGGGATTCCGGGAGGCGGATTTCGAACAGATGTCCTCGGCCGGTGAATCCCTTGGAGAACTGCCCTCCCAGCGATTGCACCCGCTCCCGGACTCGTTCGAACGCCGATTTGTCCTCCGAGCGGAGTTTGTTGGGGGTGACGAGCTCCACCATCATCCGGGTGGTGTAGCTGGAAGGGCACTCCACCTTGAAACGCAACGGATCGGGGCGCAGAGCGTCGGAGGATTTCAGCACCAGCTGCGTCACCCGGGTGGCGGTGAGCTGGGTGAGCACGCTTCTTCGATCGAGCTCTTCGTCGACCTTCAGATCCACGTGGAGACCTTGCAAGCGCAGAGCCTCCGCCGCGCTGGAGAGTATCTGGACCGACCCGATGATGGATTTCGACTCGTCGCTGCCATCAGCCACGGGATCCTCGCGCAGCATCCCGACCAGGGCCCGGACGCGAGTGACCGCGTCCAGGCAGACGGTCTGCACTCTCTCGATCGCGTCTCGAAGAGCCCAGGTGTCGGACGTGCGGCGCGGGGCCTTGTGACCTTTCCACGCCTCCTCGAGGCGCTCGCCCACGCCCCGACGGAGCTCACCCGCCAACCGCAGGCGTTCGCCGCTGCGAATCTCGACGATGTCCCCCGCCAGGATGGCGAGGCGCACCTCCCGGCGCTCAAGGACAGCGAGAACGCCTTTGAAGGCCAACCCCAGGAAGACGCCGAAAACGGTCAGGAAAGTGTAGTCGAGCATCTGCCCGACCAACCCATCAAGACCCCTCATGGCGACGAGGTTGCGAATTCCCCCATAGCCTGTTCCCAACAGAACGACCGTAGAAATCGGCCGCACGCCGTAGCGAAAGGCGAAAGTCGCTGCTGCCAGCACGAAGAACACAGGGTCCGCGCCGGCATCCCCGGTGATCACCACGAACACCAAGGGCAGCAGCCCGATGCACAGCCCGATCCACGGCCTCCAGAGCAACACGAAGGAAGCCACCGCGATCGAGACGTGAGTCAGAACAACCAAGGGGCGTATCTCGACCCCTTCGAGGAAAAGCTCCAGAATATTGGAAAGAAACTGGAAACCTACAGCGAACAAGACGAGCCAGCGCCCGAGGTCGACCAGGGCGACCGTCGGGCTCTTCTCCTCAGCTTCCTGGTTCATGTCCCCCCGCTCAGGTCAGCTCACTTCCCGATTCGGAAACCATGCATTCGTTTCTTTCAAGCCATCATTACCTTTTGCACCAAGTAGTGGTCCTGAACCACAGCCAAAGAATACAGCCAATGCCACCGCGACTGGCCTCGTTGCCTTTCACCACAGAGATGGAGTTCTGATTGGCGACCGGCTCGGTGGTGTTGGCGCTTGCGGGGACCGCGCCAAGGGCCACACAGGATCCCAGCACGAGAGCAGCTACCGCAAGGCGCGTCTTCTTCATCGCTTCCTCCGTTTTTTCATGCGATCCACCGCCTTCTACTCCCAGCAACGCTTAGATCTTACACACCGCGTCGCCCCGGGTGCACTCCCCGGGGCGGGGCACCCACAGGCAATCTGGTGAGGCATCGCACCACCACCTAGACATTCCTGGACATTGCTGTCGCCCCACCTCTCGAGGAAGACACATCATTCCGCGTGGCGCGGCGGTTGATGGGGCAAAACCCGGTTATGTGGATTATGGTTTTCATCATGACCGAGCTCTGCCGTGTACTAGTCGCTGATGATGATCCCATGGGCCGTGAGGCCTACCGTATGTTTCTGACGCGACACGACGACCACGAGGTAGTTGGTGAGGCCCGCAACGGCCGGGAGGCCGTGGAAGCCTACGAGGAGCTGAAACCCGATGTGGTTCTCATGGATCTGCAGATGCCCGATATGTCGGGAGTGGATGCCATTCGTGAGATCAATCGGAAACATCGCGGCGCCTGCATCGTCGCGCTGACCACCTTCGGTACCCAGGAGTACATCATTTCCGCTTTGCGCGCTGGGGCCTCCGGATACCTGATGAAGGATTGTGGCGGCCCCGCTCTGCTGACTGGTATTCAGCAGGCCCGTGACGGCGACATGCCGCTGGCACCCGGGGTTCGACGCGAACTGGTCGCTGACCTTTTGACAGGACACCCCAAGATATTGACCGACGAGGCGGCAGCCGCAGGACTCGCCCCCCGCGAGAAGGAATTGCTGATCTGGCTCGGTCAGGGAATGACGAACGCACAGATCGCGGCCAAGATGTTCATCTCCGAGGGTTCCGTGAAACAGTACCTATCCCACATCGGTGACAAAATGGGCCTGAAGTCCCGCACCCAAATTCTGGTGCGGGCCATTCAGCTGGGTCTCGTCGATCCGACACTCATGACCCCCGGGTTGTCCTGAGGTATTCCCCTTCTCATTCCCCGAGGATTCCGGCAACGAATCCCTCGGGGTCGAAGGGCGCCAAATCATCCACACCTTCCCCAAGGCCAACAAGCTTGACCGGAACCCCGAGTTCGCGCTGAACCTGGATGACGATTCCGCCCTTCGCGGAACCATCCAGCTTGGTGAGCACGATACTGGTAACGTCCACCACCTCGGAGAAGATCTTGGCCTGCGTCATGCCATTCTGGCCCGTGGTGGCGTCGAGGACTAGCAGAACCTCAGTGACAGGAACCTTCTTCTCGATGACGCGCTTGACCTTGCCGAGTTCATCCATCAACCCAACCTTGGTATGCAATCGCCCGGCAGTGTCGATGAGCACCACATCGGCCCCCTCTTCCTTACCTTTGGCAACCGCGTCGAAAGCGACCGAAGCAGGATCGCTGCCCTCGGCAGAACTCACCGTCGTAACTCCGACCCGCTCTCCCCATGTCGTGAGCTGCTCAGCAGCGGCGGCCCGGAAGGTGTCGGCCGCTCCCAACATTACGGAGCGTCCCTCGGCCACGAATACACGGGCCAATTTGCCTACGGTGGTGGTCTTTCCCGTCCCATTCACTCCGACCACCATCACGACGGCGGGATCATTCTCTGCCGCTGTCAGGTTCAGGCTCCGGTCGAGATCTGGCTCGCCCAATTTCAGGAGTTCAGCACGCAGCACTTGACGAGCACGTTCGGGATCGGAGACCCCGTCGATGCTCAACTCCCGGCGCAGCGCCTCGGTGAGTTCCGTGGTGGGTCCAACACCCAGATCGGATGCGATCAAGGTGGCCTCAAAATCGTCCCAGGTCTCGGAATCAATCCGATCGACGCTCAGCAGTTCACCGAGCGCCCGGGCCAACACATTGTTGCTCGAGGCTAGACGACGTCGCAGCCGGGCAAACCGTGAACGCGGCTCCTCGGGCTGGTCCAGCTCGGGTTTCGCAGGCTCGGGCTCAGCGGTCTCGCCCGCTGGTTCCCCGGTCTCCACCGGCTTCTCTCCGACCGCCGGATCCTCCTCCACGACGGCTTCCGCCTCGGGGGCCTCGATCGCCTCCCGCGTCTCAGCGGGGGGTAGTTCTTTTTTGCCGTACCTGATGACGAGCGTGGCCGCCACCAGCCCGACCCCGACGATCGCTACGACCAACCAGAAAATCAAATCTCCCACGGGGCAATCCTAGGACCTGTTGCAGAAGCTATGCCCAGTGTCATCACTCCGGAGCGGGCGAAACTGGGTGTGCCGTGCCACCAGGGTTACGGTTGCTGGAGTCGCTGGCTGACCACGGTGGAGATGCCATCGCCGCGCATGGTCACGCCGTAGAGGCTGTCAGCTATCTCCATGGTGCGTTTCTGGTGAGTGATCACCAACAGCTGGGAATTCTGCCTCAGCTCCTCATAGATTCCGAGCAGACGACCCAAGTTGGCGTCGTCCAGGGCCGCCTCCACCTCGTCAAGGATGTAAAAGGGGCTCGGGCGGGCGATGAAAAGGCTGACCAGGAAGGCCACGGCCACCAGCGAACGTTCCCCTCCCGAGAGCAGCGAGAGCCGTTTGACCTGTTTGCCCGCAGGCCGGGCCTCGACATCCACCCCGGTTTCCAGCCAGTTCCCGGGGTCAGTGAGCAGTAGCTTGCCTTCTCCTCCGGGAAAGAGCCGCTGGAAAACCTCCCCGAAAGTGTGTTCAACATCGTGGTAGGCCGCCTCGAAGACCTCTTGCACCCTCTTGTCGACGTCATCGATCAGCGCGAGCAGGTCGGCACGGGTCTGTTTCAGGTCGGCGAGCTGTTCGGCCAGGAAAGCATGCCGGGTCTTCAGCGCTTCGAACTCCTCCAGCGCCAACGGATTGACCCGTCCCAGGGCGGCCAGCCCCCGTTCAGCGCGGCGTAGACGTTTCTCTTGCTCAGCGCGCACGTAGGCGACAGGATCGGGAACCTCATCCTCAGGACCAAGGGCGGTGCCGTCGGGCCGGGTGATAACCGGGACTGGCTGATTCGGACCGTACTCGGCGACGAGCTGGTCTCCTTCCAACCCCAGCTCAGCCAGGCTCTTTTCCTCCAGCTTCTCGATCCGCATCCGGCGTTCGATCCGGACCAACTCATCCCGGTGGGCGCCCCGCATGAGTTCTTCGAGGCGCTGGCCAGCTGCTCGGGAGGCCTGCCTGGTCTCTACCGTCGCGGCCTCAGCGAATCGCCTGCGGGTTTCCGCTTCGTCCCGGCTGGTTGTGGCTCGCTCCATGGCGTTCTCGATCATCCCGAACAGCCGTTGGGCGGCATCGTAGACAGCCCGACCCACCGCGGCCTCGCGACGAAACTGCTCCGCCCGGGCGCGTGCTCTGGCACGCGACTGACGTCCCGCAGCCGCTGCCCGCAACAGACCTTCGGCCCTGCCCGCGAGGGAACGTGCCTGCTCCTCAATCGTTCGCAGCTGCAACCTGGTTTCCATCTCCGTCTGCCGGGCCAGCCTGGCCGCGACGGCCAACTCATCACGATTGGTGGGGTCGGGTTCAAGAATCTCCTCCCCGCTGGCCGCGACGAGTCGGGCCTCCAGCTCGGCGAGCCGGGTCTCGTGGTCAACCCGGCCTTGGCGTGCAGCCTCGATGGCCGAGGTCAACCTGTCGGCCTCACGGGTCGCAGCCGCCTGCGTTTGCCGATAGGAGCCGAGGGCATCCGAGATGGCCGCGAACTGTGCGTCGGACTCGTGCAGGGAAGCCAGGGCAGTTGCTTCCTCAGCACGTGCCCTCTGCAACACAGCCCGTGCCGCTTCCAGGGCGAAACGTTGCCGGTCAGAGTCAGCAGCCACCTGCGCCATCTGCTCTTCAGTTTCGGCCAGATCAGCTTTCAAGGCCAGTAGTGAGGGTTTTGCGGTCGACCCGCCCTCAACCAGCCAGCGGGAGACCCGCTCTCCCACCCGAGTAACGGCAATCAGCGACGGGTTCTCTTCGATCGCCTGCTTGGCCGCGGGAAGATCCTCCACCGCCACGATTCCGGCCAACAGCCGGGACAGTGCCCCCGTCAGTTCCTGGCAGGCGGCGATGAGTTCCAGCAGTGGTGTTGCCTCCCCCGCCTCCGTACCTGCGACAACCACGTGAGAGCGTCCGAGGTCTTCCGCTGCCAAGTGTGCAACGGCTGAGAGGGCATCATCGAGGCTGGCGGCGACAATCGCCTCGGCTGCTGCTCCGAGGCCCGTCGCAACGGCCTGCTCCCAGCCTGGGGCAACCTGGATGAGATCGCCCATGCGTCCCAGTACTCCGGCGCGCCCTAGTAGCTCCGTGGAACCATCGCGCTGCCGGGTGGCCAGCCGCAGCGCTTCCACCCGCGCGACGAGAGCGGCTTTGTCCTTTGCGAGACGGGTTCCCTCCTCCACGAGTCGCGCCACCTCGGCCTCGTGTTCAATCACGGAGCTGTTCGCAGCCTCCCACATGGCATCCAGGTTTGACTCGTCGGTTCCCAGCCCAGCGAGGGTGTTCTCGGTCTGTCGGTACTGCTCAGCAGCTTCTTGGGCTCGAGCGAGGGCTTCCTCCCGCCGCGCTACCAAGCGTTCCTGTTCTTCCTGCTCAGCCTCCAGACGGGAGCGAACAGCGGCAGCTTCTCCCTTGAGGCGGGCCAGACCTTCTCTACGATCGGCCACCGCACGCAGCGCAGCCGCGTAGGCCTGTTCGGCCTCGGCATGCTGGGTTTCGGCCTCGTTTCGCCGACCGGATGCGTCGTGGAGAGTAGACCGAGCCTGTTCGATGTCGTCTGCCAGTTCGGTCTCGCGTCGCCTGATCTCGCGCGCCTCAGCCTCCAGGGAGTCGGGATCCCGGCCGGAGGCGTCGATGGCCGGCTGGGCGTCGCCGTGTCTCATGCGCTCGGTCGCCACCGAGATCGTCGAGGAAACACGCTCCTTCAAAGCGGCCAGCGCGTACCAGCGTTCCTGGCAGCGGTCGAAATCCTGCGCGGCTTTCTTCAGTTCCGCTTCTGCAACCTCCTCTGCAGCCAGAGCGGCGTTGGCCTCGGTCTCTGCACATTTCTTCGCCTCAGCAGCCGCGGCCTCATCGGCCAGGTCGGCAGCCAGAGCCTCCCGCGCAGCATGGAGGTCGTCTGCCAGCAGGCGGGCTTTCGCGTCGCGCTGCTCCGCCTGAATGACGGCTGCCCGGCGAGCCGCCTCTGCTTGGCGTCCGAGTGGTTTGAGCTGGCGCTGCAGCTCCCCGATGAGATCCTGGAGTCGTTCCAGATTCGCCCTGGTGCCTTCCAGCTTGCGGACTGCTTTTTCCTTGCGTTTACGGTGTTTGAGCACCCCGGCAGCCTCTTCGATGAATCCTCGGCGGGACTCGGGAGTGGCCTGAAGGATCGCGTCGAGCTGGCCCTGACCGCCGATCACATGCATCTCCCGCCCGATACCGGAGTCGCTGAGCAGCTCCGTGACGTCCAGCAGACGGGAGGGAACACCGTTGATGGCGTACTCGGAGCCACCACTTCGGAACATAGTGCGGGTGATCGTCACCTCCGAGTACTCGATGGGCAGTGCACCGTCGGAGTTGTCGATGGTCAGCTGTACCTCGGCGCGTCCCAGCGGAGCACGCCTCGAGGTGCCCGCGAAGATGACATCCTCCATTTTTCCGCCGCGTAAACTCTTGGCGCCCTGCTCCCCCATGACCCAGCTCAGGGCATCCACAACGTTAGATTTCCCGGAGCCGTTGGGACCGACGATGCAGGTAATGCCGGGTTCGAAGTTGAGGGTGGTGGCCGAGGCGAAGGACTTGAAGCCCCTGAGGATCAGCTGTTTGAGGTACATGCAGGCTGTTCCCCTTGTTTCCCGGAGGACTGACGGGCGGCCCGGAAGGTCCAGAACTTGTTCACCAAAAAGTTAACCGGGATGGTGCAGACGATGGAGATCAGATTGGCCCAGTACTGCCGACTCCGAAGGCCGGAGGAGCCGTCGAACACGGTGGCGGGCAGCGCAACCGGAGAGTGGGGGTGCATCAAGGCGGTGATGATCACTTGTCCCACGACCAGAGCGACCAAACCGACGATCAGGAAAGGCCAGTATTCCCGGAACCATCCGGCCAGTTTGTGGGACTTGAAAGTCCACCAGCGGTTCAGCTGGAAGTTGAACAGGTTCGCCAGCAGGAACGCGATGGTAGCCATGACGTGGTACCAACGGATGTTGTACTCAGTGCCCGGGATGGCGAGCCACACGCCCTCCCCCTCGGGAACCCCCGCGCTGGCCCAGAGCAGTGGGAACAGTTTCCGGCAGGTGATGAGTATCCCCATGTTCACCAAGACCCCAAGGCCACCGACGACCCCGAAGCGGATGAACTGCAACAGGGAATCTCTGTTGCTCCGAAGCAATTGACCGATCGCGTTCATGCACCATCCTCACGACTTGGGCAGCCGCTGGCATCTCGGACACAGGAAGCTGCTTCGATTGGCGAATCGCCGGCGCACCACGGGTGTTGCACAGCGTCGGCACGGTTGGTCCTCGCGTCCATAGGCGTCGAGTCCACGTTCAAAATACCCCGATTCGCCATTGACATTGACATACAGTGAATCGAAGGATGTGCCGCCAGCGGTCAACGCCTCAGACATGACATCGCGGGCATGCCCCAGCAGTTCAACAGCACGGCTCTGGGTGAGGCCTTGTGTGGGGTGGTCGAAGTGCAGCTTCGCGCGCCACAGACTTTCATCAGCGTAGATGTTGCCGATGCCGGAAACGAGCTTCTGATCGAGGATGGCGCGCTTAACCGTAGTTCGTCTTCCTCGTATCCGTTTGGCCACTACGACGGGATCAAACCGCGGATCGAAAGGGTCAAGAGCGATGTGTGGGACCGGACAGTGACCGCCTCGTGGCACGAACTCAAGTCCACCGAACATGCGCTGGTCGACGAAACGCAGCTGGGTACCATCATCAAGATCGAATAGGACACGCGTATTGCGTAACTGCGGATCGTGGGGTCGACTCACCCTGAACTGTCCGCTCATCCCCAAGTGAGCAATCATGGCGTCATCACCCAGAACCAGCCAGAGATACTTACCACGGCGGGCAACAGCATCAATGCCACGCTTCATGAGGTCGGAGGCAAAACCCTCTGGACCACCAAGGTGAGAACGTACGGGGCGGCGGTGCAGGACCGTAATCTTCTCGATGGTGCGCCCGACCACGTGTTTCTCCAACCCGCGGCGAACCACCTCGACCTCAGGAAGTTCAGGCATCTAGAGACAGGTTTCGGTAGGCCTCGTGAGCGGCAAGTTGTTCAGCCCGCTTCTTGCTGGATGCCACCCCTGAGCCGATGGCTTTCCCATCAACCATGGCGGTTGCGGTAAAAACACGTTGATGGTCGGGCCCCTCACCGATGAGCGCATACCGGGGAGGCTCCAAACCGTTGTGGGCGCAGTACTCCTGCAGAGCAGTCTTGTAGTCGGTGTAGTGCCCCTGCAACTCGCTGGAGGCGATTCGTTCATCGAGGAGTGCATGCACGAAACGAGAAGAAGCTACCGCCCCACAGGAGATATGAATAGCGCCGATCACGGCCTCCATCGTGTCAGCAAGGATGGAGGTCTTATCGGCTCCTGCGGTGTTGATTTCCCCCTGCCCCAGCCTGATCAACTCCCCCAAATGCAGCTCGCGCGCCACCTCGGCCAAGGCGTGGGAGCTGACCACTGAGGCACGCAACTTCGCCAGCTGGCCTTCTGCAAGGTTCGGGAAGGACGTGAAAATATGCTCGGTCACCACGATCTGCAGCACGGCGTCACCCAGGAATTCCAGCCTTTCGTTACTGGGGATACGTCCGTGCTCGAAAGCAAAACTGCGATGCGTAAAGGCAAGCTCAAACAGCTGGGCGTCCACCTGGACACCCAGCTCATCAAGGAGGGCAGTTAGCTTGTTCAGGCCTCGACGACCTGACGACGTTCGCCCTTGGGGCCGTACTGACCACAGGAAGGGCATGCGGTGTGGGACAGATGCGGTTCACGGCAGGCCGGATTCACGCAGGTGACTGTGGGGACGACGGAAGTCTTCCACTGCGCACGACGCGAACGGGTGTTGCTGCGCGACATCTTGCGCTTCGGAACGGCCACGATCTTCTCCTCGGATTTGTTACCCACCGGCTGGCCCAGTCCCACACGGGGCTGCGCCGACCAGCGGCTCCCTTTTCTGGTCTCAGTTCTCGCCACCAAGATCAAACCCCGCCAGCTTTTCCCATCGCGGATCAACCTTCGCTTCATGCCCGTGGTCCGGGTCGTCGTTCAGGCTGCAACCGCATTCCTGGCACAGGCCGAGGCAGTTGGGATCACACAGGGGTGTGAACGGCAGCTCCAGTACCACAGCGTCACGCAGAGCCACCTCAAGGTCGATGGCGTCATCAACGACGACGCTTTCGTCCTCATCCACCTCATTCCCGGGGTAGAAGTAGAGTTCCTGCAACTCAAAGGACTTCTCATCCTCTATCGGACTCAGGCATCGGGCGCACTCTCCGCGCACCTGCGCGTGAGCCGTTCCCGTGACCAGCACTCCTTCGATGACCGCCTCGAGTTTGAGGTCGAGACCAACTTCGGAGCCCTGTGGCACTGAAATCACGTCGTAGCCGAGATCGACCGGAGCCGGGACATCAACCTGAATTTCCTTCATCGCCCCTGGCCGCCGCCCCAGCTCCAAAACGTCGAAAACGTAAGGTGAGCGACGGTCCACATGGTGATGCACGGAGTTCATGGCAGGCATTCCCTTCGTCCGATCGACCATGACCACGTCATGACCAAGGAGCAATCTTACAGAGCCGGAGAAGATTCACCAAACATCCCGACGGGAGTCGGGCGTTGCCTTCGAGAAAGCACGCGCAGCACTCACGCGAGATCCACACAACCAACGCCAGAACGCCTGCTAGTCTTAATGGAAGTTCGACACCCGAAGTAACTGGCGGAAGAAATCATGGATCTGCAAGGCATGCTGTTTGACTACGTGGACCGCTTCCGCTCTCTTCTGCCCCCGGGGGCCTGGCAAGGCCTCGCCCGAGACCTGGCCAAGAACGACGTCTTGACCCTGCTCTACCTTCATCGCACTCAGTCCTCGCGAATGAGCGATCTGGCCGCCTACCTGGACGCCCCCCTCAACACGGCGACAGGGGCGGTCACCCGGCTGCAGCAGCGCGGCCTGGTGGAGCGTCAGCACAGCCCGGACGACAAGCGGATCGTGTTGATCTCCCTGACCGCAGAGGGACGCAGGCTCATCACACAGGGCATCAAAGCCAGCGTCTCTCTGATCGGGCGTCTCTTCGAGGAGCTGACTCCCGAGGAGACCGAGGTGGTGCTACGGCTCATTGATCGAATCCCGGCTCTGCTGGCCGAATGCTCGGCGAATCGCAGACCCCGAACCGTCCGGCGCATCCCCATCGACTGAACCCCGTCATTGACCGCACAAAGCCACAACAAATAGTTCGATTTCCGAATAGTTCGCATAGAGAAGGAGTTACCATGGAGCGAATGATCCTGCTGACCGGGAAAGGAGGTGTCGGCAAAACATCACTAGCAGCCGCCCACGCCGTCGCCTCAGCTGGGAGCGGAAAACGCACGCTTCTGGCGAGCATGGATGCCGCCCACAACCTCTCTGACCTGTTCGATTGCCCCCCCGGCACCCGAACCAACCGAGGTGGCCCCAAACCTGGAGATCACCGAGGTGGATGCGGGGCGCGTCGCCGAGGAGGAGTTCACCGACATCACCGCCGCTCTATCCACCCTCATCTCCCGGGGCGACGATGACCAAGTGCTGGACCTTCCCGGTTTCGATCCACTGTTCTTCCTACTGCGGGTCCACCAGCTGGCCCACACCGGCGACTACGACCGCATCATCTTGGATCTGGCCCCCACCGGTGAGACCCTGTCGCTGCTCCAGTTCCCGGAGCTGCTCACCTGGTGGATGGAACGGATCTTCCCGGTGCAGAAGCTCGCGGTCAGGGTGCTGCGCCCCGTGGCCAAGGGAGTATGGCGAATCGAACTTCCCAACGCCGCCGCCATGAATGACATCGAACGGCTCTTCCAGCGCCTCCAGGAGATCCAGGCGTTGTTAAAGGATTCCTCCATCACGTCGGTGCGTCTGGTCACCCTTCCAGAACGGATGGTGATCGAGGAGACCCGTCGCAGCTACCTCTATCTCAACCTGTTCGGTTACAGCGTCGACCACGTCTTCGTCAGCGGGCTGTACCCCACCGGGGAGGTGGGTGCGTTCTTCAGCACCTGGGTGGAGCATCAGCGGCAGCATCTGGCCGAGATCCGCTCGTCATTCGCTCATCTCCCCATCACTGAAGTGCCACGATTCCGTAAGGATCTCGTCGGCCAGGGCGACGTGGCCCGCCTGGCCGAGGTAGCCATCGACGCCCACGCCTTCGATGTCGTGTCGGACCTGGCCCACGAGCGCTACGTCAATGCCGACGACGGCTACGACCTCCAGCTCCCGGCGCCGGGAACCACCACCGAGGAAATTGACCTCAAACTGACCGCCACCGACCTCGCGGTTCGCATCGGCAACTTCCAGCGCAACATCCCCTTGCCCAGCACCCTGCTGGGCCACGACGTCGCCGGAGCGAAACTCCACGACGACATCCTGACCATCCGCTTCCGCCCCACCCCACAGGAGGTCCCGTCATGAACCGCGAATTCATTCGTCATCTGCTGCACGCCCGTCGCCATCTCCGCGAGGCAGCCCTGAGCTTGGTCCCGCCCACCCCCCGGAAACGGCTCCGCACCATCGACCGCGAATGGCGAGCGCTGATAGTCGAGTGCCTGTCTGAGAACCCAACCAAGCCTGCCAAGGAACCGACCGGCCCGTCGGAACCCAGGCGGATAGACATCGAGGAGTGAGCATGCGGATCATCCTGTACACCGGCAAAGGCGGGGTCGGCAAGACCACCGTCGCCGCCGCCACGGCCTTGCACCTGGCGGCTCAGGGAAACCGGGTCCTGGTGATGAGCACCGACCCAGCACATTCGCTGGGGGACGCGCTGAGCCTGTCACTCACCAGCGAACCGATCCGCGTCGCCCCCGGCCTGGATGCCTTGGAAATCGACACTCTGGTGGAGAACGACCGGACGTGGGCGGGTCTGCGCAACTATCTGGCGCGTCTCATGACTCGGGAGGGCGAGGTGACGCTCGCCACCCAAGAGGCTCTGTTGTTGCCCGGATTGGGCGAGTTGTTCAGTCTGCTGCGAGTCCTCGATCATGCTTCCTCCGGGCGCTACGACGTCCTGGTGGTGGACTGCGCACCGACCGGCGAAACCCTGTCGCTGCTGAAATATCCGGAACGTCTCGACCAGCTGTTCCGCACCGCGCTTCCAACGAAACGGGCGCTGGTTCGGATCCTCGGCAAACCGTTCGAGCGGTTGACCCGGATCCCGATGCCCGAGGATCGTCTCTTCGACGACCTACTCGGGTTGCTGGACAGGCTCAAGCGGCTGGGCGACCTGCTCCACGACGGGGAGATCACCACCCTCAGGCTGGTCGCCACCCCGGAGCACGTAGTCATCGCCGAGACTCGGCGCGCCCACACCTGGTTGACGATGTACGGCTTCGTCGTCGACGCCGTGGTGCTCAACCGCATCTATCCTGCCTCGGCTCTTGGGGGCTACTTCGAGCCGTGGGCCACGGCGCAGGCCACAGGCATCCAGCGGATCGAGGAGAGCTTCGCGCACCTGCCGATCCACCGTCTCCCGCTCCAGGAGCAGGAAATCATCGGGCTGGAGGCTCTCGGTGAGCTGGCCCGGACGATGTATGGCGGCGACGACCCGGCGGCGGTCAACTACCGGGGTGATTACCTGCGCGTCACTCGCAGCGATGGCTGCCTGCGGCTCCACATCAGCCTGCCTCACGCGGATCGGTCCGAACTCAACCTCTGCCAGGACGGCGATGATCTGCTGCTCACGCACCGGAACGAACATCGTCGGATCGCGATGCCGGCCTCGTTACACGGTCGCCAGGTCACCGGCGCCAGATTCCTCCACGACGAACTGGTCCTCACGATGACCTGACCCCTCCCCGGTCGCTAGACCGAAGTTGAGTGAGATCAATTCTCGTTTCTGGCTTGGTACTCTTTTTGGTAAAGAGTTTATGATCTTTGTTGAAGAATCTGCCCAGGAGACCTTACCTCCCCTCGCTCCGGGGCCACCGGCCCTGCCGGGTGCAGTGCATCAACCAGAACCCCGAGGTCAGCGTCAATCCCCGCTGGCGGATGGGCCCGCATCCTGACTGAGTGCTGGCCCGTCGACGAGGACACCAAACGTCAGCTGGGAATCGAAGATGCCTGGTTGGGTCGTTTCCCGAGCGAACTCAGCGGGGGTGAGTTGCAGCGTTTCTGCATAGCGCGGGTGCTGCACCCCAAACTCCGCTACCTGATCGCCGACGAGATGACGACGATGCTGGATCCCCTGCCCCAGGCGCAGATCTGGACCGAGTTGACGGGGCTGACCCGGGAAAGGGGCATCGGGCTGCTCATGATCACCCACAATCCGGCACTGGTGTCCCGGTTGTGCGATGACGCCATCCACCTGGACCGCCTGAACCCTTGAGAACGAGGGGCCGGGCGGGGCTACCGCGCATCCCACAGCCGGGCGGCGGCCTCGGCCACGCACGGCGGCACGTGGGGTGAGACGTCGCCGCCGAGTTTGATCACCTCCCGGGTGATGGTGCTGGAGAGGGTGACGTGCTGGGCCGCCGCTGGCAACAGGACCGTCTCCAGGCCCGTCAGCGAATGGTTCATGTTGGCCAGCTGAAGCTCGAAGTCGAAATCGGCGCCGAATCTCAGACCCTTGACCACGGTGGTTATGCCGTGTTTCCTCGCAAAATCGACCAGCAACCCGTCCATCTCCTCGACAGTGACACCATCGAGATGGGCGGTGGCCTCCCGAACCAGGCCGACGCGCTGCTCCCCAAACAGGTAACCGGCCTTCAGGCTGTTGCATCCCACGGCCACCAGCACATCCCCGAACAGGTCACGGGCTCTGGTAATGATGTTCAGGTGGCCGTTGGTGATGGGGTCGAAGGAGCCGGGGCACAGCACCTTGGTCATGATTCTCCTGCTGGTTTCGTGGCTGCGAAGTAGAGACTCGTCTCACCGTAGTCCCGGCGCCAGTCGTCGTCGAGACCACCCGGCCACACTGGAGGAAGACACCGTTTCGAGCGCTCGACCACCACAAGGGCCTGTGGGTTCAGCGTCCCGGGGGAAAATAGCGGAGCCAAGGTCCTGTCGAGGAGCATCGAGTCCATCTCGTAGGGCGGATCCACAAAGACGAGATCCCAGGGGCCGGGGGGAATCCGCCCTTCAACTCGTCCACCCCGCGCCTCAATGCGCAGCCCGGCCCTGCGGGCATTGCCCGCGATCAGGTTCGAGGTGTGGGAGTCGACGGCCACCACCCGGGCGGCTCCCCGGCTGGCGGCTTCCAGCGCGACCGCTCCGGTTCCTGCATAGAGGTCCAGCACCGCGGCCCCCACCAGGTGTTTCTCCGCCGGTTCCCCGACGGTACCGAACCACGTGACGAGGGTGGAGAATAGCGCCTCCCGGACCCTGTCGCTGGTGGGCCGGGTTCCGCAGCGGGGCACCGTCAGCTGCGTTCCCTTCGCGCGTCCCGCGATGATGCGCGTCATCCTTTCTCCAGCCATTCCCCGGCAGCAACCTGTTCTGCCTGGTCAATCTTGTCGGCGAGCAGCGGATCCTCGGCAGCCCGAGGATCGGAAAGCACCTCGCCAGCCAGTTCTTTTGCCTGCTCGATGACCTTTCGGTCCCCCAGCACTCGAAGCAATTTCAGCGACGAGGCCCCGGACTGTGCCGCGCCCAGGACGTCTCCCTCGCGCCGCAGCTCCAGGTCCCGCTCCGCCAGTTCGAAACCATCGCTGGAGGCCACCAGCGCTTGGAGCCTGTCGACAGCGGTGAGCGCGTCCGGAGCGGGAGCCGCGAGCAGCAGACACAAACCGGGGTGCCTGCCTCGCCCGATCCTTCCACGGAGCTGGTGGAGCTGGGCAATTCCAAACCGGTCGGCATCGAGAACAACCATCACGGAGGCGTTCGGAATGTCCACTCCCACCTCGATGACCGTGGTGGACACCAGCACATCCAGTTCCCCAGCGGTGAATTCCAGCATGGTCTGGTCTCGCTCGGCGGTGGCCTGCCTGCCGTGAACCATTCCTACGCGCAGCCCCTTCAGCGGGCCTTCGGTGAGCATGGGGGTGATTTCTGTCACCGCGCTCAAGCCGGTTCCAGCCTCCAGCTCCCCTTCTGTTTTATTGCCGGAGATGGCTGGGCAGACCACGAAGGCCTGGCGTCCCTGCTCCACCTCCTCACGGATGCGTTCCCAGGCCCGTTTCACCCAGTGAGGATTGCGGGCGGTGTCCACGAAGACGGTCTTCACCTCCGCGCGGCCCGCAGGGCGGTCTCGCAGCTCGATAGTCTCCAGATCGCCAAAGACCGTCATGGCCACCGATCGGGGTATGGGGGTGGCGGCCATCACCAGCGTGTGGGGTTGGTGTTCAGACTTCGCTGCCAGCGCGGCCCGCTGCTCCACTCCGAAGCGGTGTTGCTCATCGACCACCACGAGCCCGAGGTCTGCGAACCTGACGTCTTCCGACAACAGCGCATGGGTGCCGATGACGATTCCCGCGTCTCCGGACGCGACGGCCTCCCGTACCCGGCGACGGTTGGCGGCGGTGAGGCCTCCCGTCAGCAGCGCCACCTGCGTGGCCTGCGGGTGGGCCTCCAGGGTTCCGGCTGCCCCGAGCTCGCCGAGAAGCGATGTGATGGAGGCGTGATGCTGCTTGGCCAGCACCTCGGTGGGAGCCAGCAGCGCAGCCTGGCCGCCCGCATCGACGACCGCGAGCATGGCACGCAGTGCGACGAGGGTCTTCCCCGAACCGACCTCCCCCTGCAACAGGCGATGCATCGGGTACTCAGCGGCCAGTTCATCGAAAAGGACCTCCCCCACTTCTTCCTGGCCTGCGGTCAGCCGGTACGGCAGGGATGCATCAAAGGCGGCAAGGATCCCATCATCACGGCGGGTTCTGGGTGTGGTGGTGCGTCCGGCCAAGGCGGCCCTGCGCACGGCCATAGCCAGTTGCATTCCGAATGCCTCATCGAACTTCAACCGTGCGATTCCGCGTTCCGCATCGAACACGTTGACGGGTTCGTGAACCTCCCGCAGGGCGTCTGGGAGGCCGATCACCCGGGCCCGTTCCGCCACCCAGGTGGGCAGCGTATCTCCCAGTGGAAGCACATGGGGCAGAGCGAGCGCTATCGCGTCTGCGATTTTCCAGGTGACCATCTTCGCCGTAGCTGGGTAAAGACCGACCAGCCGAGCTCGCTGAATCACCTTGACCATCGTGGCCTTCGCGTTGGCCTTGCGGCCCGTGATCGCGCCGAACTCGTCGATGATGACGTAGTCGGGATGAGTGAGTTGAAGCTGCCCCCTGAATTCCCCCACCTTGCCGACGAAGATGCCACGGGCGCCCGGGGTGAGCTGATTGGCCCAGTACTTCGCGTAGTTCGGGCGTTTCTCAGGTACGAAGAAAGCCGCCTGCAGTTCCCCTTTTCCGTCGGTCAGCACGGTCGCCACCCGGGTGGTGCGACCATCCACGATTCTGGTGGCTAGCACCTTGGCGACAACCGCGACATCCTCACCGGGTCGCAGGGTCCGGAAGTCGCTCATCTCGGTGCCAGAGAGGTATCTGCGCGGCACGTGTCTCAGCAGATCACCCAGGGTAAACAGTCCGAGCCTGGCCAGTTCCGAGGCAGAATCCGCTCCGACGACGTCACGTAGTCCGCGGTTCAGCTCGCGATGGATCGGGGTCCGGAATCGGCTCATGGGGCGAGCCTACCGAGGGAGACCGACGAAAAACGGCTCGCGGCCCCAGCCGCGAGCCGTTGCCCGGACTCCTCGTTCAGTGGGTGACCTTGCCAGCCTTGAGGCAAGAGGTGCACACGTTGAGTCGTTTGGGAGCACCGTTGATGGTCGCACGGACACGCTGAATGTTCGGGTTCCAGCGACGGTTGGTCTTCTTTTTCGACCAAGGCACGTTGTGACCGAAGCTGGGTCCCTTGGCGCAGATATCACAGACGGCAGCCACTGGAATCTCCTTGTTGCTTGGGCCAGACGCGCCACAGCAACGCCTGGTTCGATCATTGGGTCCGCCCGCCGAAGCGGGCAACCGGTAGATGATAACCCGATACGCCACCAATCCTCAAACCGCGTTCCCGGAGCGCCTCCTCCCCTCAGGTGGCAACCACCACAGGCACGATCATGGGGCGACGCCGCAACCTCCGGGACACCCAAGCACCAATGGTGCGGCGGATCACCTGCTGTAGACGGTAAACGTCATCCACGCCGTCGTCCAAGGCCTGCTGCAGACCGGTGAGAATCTGTTCCCGGACCGCATCGAAGACCGACGGGTCCTCGGCGAAACCCCTCGCATTGATGTCCAGGGCCCCGATGACGGATCTGGTATGGAGGTTGACCACGGCAACCACGGAGATGAACCCCTCCTCACCGAGGATGAGCCGGTCGCTGATCGATTCAGTGATGTCACCCACGATCGAGCCGTCCACAAAGATGTAGGAGGCATCGACGCGCCCGACCTTGCGCGCGCTCCCGTCCACCAGGTCAACCACATCACCGTCCTCACACACCACGGCATTCTCCGCCGGGACGCCGGTGGAGATCGCGAGCTTGGCGTTGGCGATCAGATGCCGGATCTCACCGTGCACCGGCATGACATTGCGCGGTTTCAGGATGTTGTAGCAGTACAGCAGTTCACCGGCCGAAGCATGACCGGAAACGTGGACAAAGGCATTGCCCTTGTGCACCACCTGCGCCCCCAGTTTCGTCAACCCGTTAATGACCCGGTAGACGGAATTCTCATT
>JABCNW020000238.1 GCA_013333945.2 Propionibacterium sp. | reverse complement strand
GGATCTTCGTGCTCCGGAGATTGGGTTGTGGCCTGACCCGTTAGAGAAGCTGCCTACAGGGCATAACTATGTGGGGTGGCATAACTGGATGTGGATCAGGGATCCGGGTCCTGCTACGTGGGGGCCGATCACCAAGACCGTGACCGAGTCGGGGTATGCGATCACGGCCACCGCGGCGGTGACGAAGGTGACCTGGGAGATGGGCAACGGAGACACCAAAGTGTGTGACAAGGGAATGGAACACCTCCCATGGCAGAAAGACGACAAGCCGTCGCCGACGTGCGGATATGTCTACCACCAACGCGGGGACTACACGATCACCGCGACCGCACACTGGGTGATCGTATGGAACGGGTTAGGGCAGCAAGGAACCATCGAGATGGACCTCTCCTCTCAGGTGCACACGAGTGTGATCGAGGCATTCGCGGTCAACATTCCTAACGGGAGGCGCCACAGTGCGCCGTCACCATCGCCGTCACCGAACCCGACCGGCACCCCAACCGCACTGGCACCCTGCCCCACCAACCACAACAAACACGGCTGCTGAGGCAGCCCCTCCGACCTGCTGAGCAGATGGGCCGGACAGCGCCAAGGCCGGGCAGCGACCACGTCTGCTGCCGGGCCCGCTCGGCAGGTTTCACCACGACCCGCTCACTGACGCTCGCAGGTCGACTGCAACCAGCTTCCACTTCTCCACGCTGATGCAGCCGGGCCGCTACTGATCGGCGGTTTCCTTCGCCGCCTCGCGGGAATGCCTGAACGCGGCATCAATGCCCCAGCCACCGCCGCCGAGACAGATCAGCAACAACGCGACGGCCCCCAGCAGGAGGTCACGATCACCGAGGAAACCATCGAGCCCCGGCAGGAAAGGACTGAACGCACCCCAGCGAATGAATGCCAGGGAGCAGATCACCATCACCAACAGCAGAACCCCAACGACCCGCTGCAACAGGCCAATCACCAGCAGCAACGCCATGGCGGCCAACAGGAAGCCCCCGACCACACCACCATTCGGGGTTCCGGAAGATGGGTGCGACTCAGGGCCTCAGTGGCGCCGTCGACGTTGGTGAGTCCCTGGTAGGCCAGGACCGTCAGGATCGCGGCGGTGATGAGACGCAGGAAGAACAACCCGAGGCTGCCCAGCGGACCATCGGTCGTGCGTCGAGGTTTCTGTACGAGCGCCCGCGAGGCATTCTTCGGGGAGGTCTCGACCACCCCGAGCCTTTCGTTGCGGGCTGCGCGTTCTGCTTCCAGCTTCTCCTGGCGGCGACGTTCCTCCTCCTGCTCCGCGACGGGAATGGGCGTGGGAGCCGGGATCGGGGTGGGGACCTCCTGCGGGGGCGTCTGCATCACCGCGGTCGCCTCGGAGTGTGTGTCCGTTTCCTCGGTGGTGTCGGGCTCACCGGACGCATCACCGCGGAACAACCCCGGGGACGTCACCGAGGAAACCTCGTCAGCTTGAGACGCGACGGGTTCGGCAGCTGGCTGGGTGGGTTGCTCCTTCACGCGCTCGAAACGCTGGGTGACGGTGGGGTCGGGATACTGCGGGGGAACCTGTTCCGGGCGGGGCCGCGGGGTTTCCACGGACTCCTCGGGAACCTCCTGCACGCTCTCTCCCCCGAGACGCTGCTCGAGCGTCAGTTCCCTCTTCTTCGGGGCAGGTTTCTCCTGTTCCTCGGGCATCTCGAGGGGCCATGCGTCGATGTTCAGCTGGTTCGAAACCGTCCCGGGTTGCTGCGACGTGATGGGTTCCACGCGCTGCGGGAAAGCCTGTTCCGGCTGCGGCACACCCAAGGGTCGCGCGAAGGTCTCCTCGTTCTCGGGGTCGGCAGGTTCCTGCGTCGAGATAAACGACGGAGCCGGCCTCGGATCCGGGTCCCGAGGCTCGGGCATCCTCAGCCCGGAAACCATCGTGGGTTCGTTGGCTTCTTCGTCCTCCGTGGGCGCGGGTGGTGTTGCAGCCTGGAAGGAGATGTCAGGGGCGTGTGATGCGATGGACTCCGACCTGACGGCCTTCTCCCGCATGTCAGAGGTCGTGGGCTGCGGCGTCGGTGTACTGGAGAAAGCCTGCGCTCCGGCAGCACGAGTGGCCGGGCGGGGCCTGGAGTTCGGGCTCTCGACGGGTACCGACTGCTCGGCGGCGTGATCGTCCCACTCGGCGGGATCCAAGGCGGTGCCGTACTCGCTCTGCTCGTCCTCCCAGTCGGCGCCGCGGGGCGTGCCCTGTCGCACCCAGTCACCTGCGTCACGTGAAGACATGAACCCTCCTGAATCAGTCAACGCTTGAGCCCATGTTCTCACCGCACCCGGCGAGCGCAATTGAGGCGCGCCCGGTTTTGAACCTTCCCCGGCCCTTGTCAGCGATGTGAGGCCCGCCCCAGCCCCAGCAACATCGCTTCGAGGGCCAGCTGGGGCGCCACGTTGCCCTCGAGGGCCTTTCGGGCCTCCAGCAGGGCGTCGAGGGCGCGCACCGTTTGCTCCGGCCTGGTGCGTCTAGCAAAGGCCGTGATCTCGTCGGCGATGTCTGCGTTCACAAACGACACACCAGGGGCGGTCTGGCAGGCGAGAACGTCACGGTAGTAGCCGGTCAGTTCGGTGAGCACCCGGTCCAGGGCGTCGCGCTGAAAACGTTTCGCCCGGGCCTTCTGCTGGTCCTCCAGTTCCTTGATGGCTCCCTGAATCCCACGCGCCTTGACGCGTTTGGTGCCCATTCCCAACGCCGCTTGAAGATCCGTCATCTCCCGGGCGTCGAGATCTGCGGTGAGCTGCCCGGCCTCCTCGGACGCCGATGCGACGAGGGATTCGGCTGCCGACAGACAATCGGTGAGAGTGTTGAGCCGGGCGGGCAGCGACAAGAGCTCGTGACGCCGTTTCCTGGCCTCCTCGTTCAACGCCAAGGCCCGGGCGCGACCGACATGCCCCTGGGCGGCGCGGGCACAGTACTGGGCCATCACCTCGTCCACGCCGTCACGGCGGACCAGCAGTTTCGCCACCTCCTCAATCGGTGGGGTGACCAGCCGCAGCTCCCGGCAACGGGAACGTATGGTGAAGATCACATCGTCGGCGCTGGGGGCACACAGCAGCCACACGGTTTTCGGGGCGGGCTCCTCGAGGGCTTTCAGCAGCGCATCAGCGCCGCGTTCGGTGACGCGGTCCGCGTCCTCGATCACGACCACCTGCCAGCGGCGGTTCACGGGTGCGACATTGGCTCTGGAAACCAGCTGTCGCATCTCATCGACGCCGATGCTGAGCTGTTCGGTGCGCAGCAGGGTCACATCCGGATGGGCACCAGACAGCGATGTGCGGCAGTCGTTGCAGCGCCCGCAACCGCCGTCGCGGCACTGCAGGGCGGCTGCGAACGCCCGTGCCGCGTTGGAACGCCCCGACCCGGGCGGTCCGACGAACAACCACGCATGGGTCATGGCGTGTCTGCCACCCGCCACCGCACGTCGCAGCGTCTCAACGGCCCTGTCCTGACCCACGAGTTCGTCCCACACGCTCACGTGCTCATCCTGCCATCCCCCACCGACGAAGAACCCCTTTTCCCATGCTGGTCGAGCCGGACCGCGAGAAACGAACAACCCAGTTCACCCGAGCAGAGCGAGCACCTTCTCCGCGACCTTTTCAGCGATGTTCTCCCGCGACTCGCGGGCGCCCAGCACGAGGTAACGTTCCGGGTCCTCGCCGGCCAGCCGGAGGAAGTGTTCGCGGGCGCGACGGTGGAAGGCAAGGCCTGCGGCCTCCAGACGATCCTGCTGCCGGATATTCGCAACCGCCTCGGCGGGGTCGATGTCGAGCAGCACGGTCAGGTTTGGCCGCAGCCCGCCCGTCGCCCAGCGCGCCACCTGCTCCACCTCGGCGAGATCCAGCACCCGACCCGCCCCCTGGTAAGCGATCATCGAATCGCCGTAGCGGTCGCACACCACCACCTTGCCGTATGCCAGGGCGGGGAGGATCACCTCCTCGACGTGCTGGGCCTTGTCAGCGGCATAGACCAGCGCCTCGGTGCGGGCGGTCAACTCCGGGTGGCCGGGGTCCAGCAGAAGTTCGCGCAGCTTCTCGCCGATCGGGGTGCCGCCCGGCTGCCGCGTCACGACGGGTTCGATGCGGCGGTTCCGAAGCCGGGAAACGAGTTCCACCACCTGGGTGGACTTGCCCACCCCGTCGCCGCCTTCGAAGACGACGAACAAACCGGGGGTGGTCGTGGAAGTGCTCATCTGCGCACCTTAGCCAGTAGTTTGCGAACCTTGACGACCTGCTCGGGCCAATCGGCAACGAAACCGGCGCGGGCAGCGAGCACCCGCTGGTGGCCTCGTTCCGCTTCCCGGCCTCGTTCGAAGGCCTCCGCCGGGGTGAGGCCCTCCAGATCCGGGGGG
>JABCNW020000237.1 GCA_013333945.2 Propionibacterium sp. | reverse complement strand
TCGCGGTAGCGTTCTAGTCCGACATCGTTAGGGTGGTTGATCTTTCCGATGTAGTTCCAAACCCGGTAGATCTGAGGGAATCCAAGATCGATCGTTGTCCTTAGCAGGTCTGTATATGCGTTACGCACCTTCTCGCCGAGCACCCTTGAATCAGGAATAGACACCGCGGCGAACAGATTCTCCCGATCGTGTGCCCAGTGAATGTTTCCGTTCGCGCCGGACGTGATCGAGTCACTCTCGGCTGGCCAGAATTCGGTGACATTGTTACCGGGCGAAGGCACAGTCACGGTGACGACACCGTCGGTGATATCGATTCCCGGCTCGGCCGAACGATAGTGCACCACGCCGATCATTTGACGATCCGAGTCCTGCTGTTCGCTCGTCCGATAGAAGGGTCGGACTGGTGGCTGCGTGGTTTCGCGGTTCAAGGTGATCATGCGAGCTCCCATCGTTCGAGTACGTATTGTGCTTGGGGTGTAGTCAGCCGCGGGTCGCAACCGGTTGTGTATTTGCCGGAATCAATTTGCTCGTCTTGCTGCCAGACGCATTCCTGGATGGGGCCTGGTGTGGTCCCAAGGTGAATGCCACCGACGGGAACGCCTTCGTATCGCAGAATCTGCGAGAATCCGACTGCCTCGTCCACGATGTCCTCGAGGAGACGCGTCTTCATGCCCTGGTGGTTGGTGAAGGTGTTGCCGTGCATTGGATCGGTCATCCACCTAGCAGAGATGCCTTCGTTTTTGCTCGCGCGGACGAGAGGAGCGAGCTCCCCTATTCGGTTACGGCCGTAGCGGGCGATGAACGTCAGGCGTCCGGGATCGTTGGTAGGGTTGAGTGTCCTGGCCAGATAGACGAGATCCTGCGGGGTGAGGTCAGGTCCGATCTTGACGCTTATCGGGTTCGTGATCTGTTCTGCAAAAGCGATATGAGGGCCGGTGAAACCGCGGGTTCGGTTTCCAATCCAGGGCCATGCTGCACTGGTCGCGTAACGCTTGCCGTCGAGTTCACGCACCAGCGGCATTTCATAGTCCAGGAGGAGCGCCTCGTGGCTGGTCCAGATCCGGCCGGAGAGAAAGGGGGTGGCATCATATGTGGACACTGCGTGAGCGGTAGTTTGGCTTGCGAGATGGCAGGTGGCAATACGGTGAGCGTTACCGGCTCGATGCCGGCTGCTGCGGCGCGAATCGTGCACGATTGGGCCCCGGAAAGACATGAAAGTCTCTCCATTGGCCGTCTCGTAAGGTGTCGATCTAGGCTTTGCGTATTGACCTGCGATTCGCCCGAGTAGTAAGACGCCACCTGGTTGATGCTTGAGTGCGGAACCGAGGGTGACGATTGCCTCGCTCTTCTGCTCGGCAGCCTCGGTCGTTGCTTCTGACAAGTCTTCGACGCAGTCGCCAACTTGGAGGACCAGGGAATCCCGCGGGGCGTCGCGGAGGGTGCCGCGCAGCATGTCGATGTCCTCTGGGGATACCAACGGAGCCGTGTGGGCGAGCACCGTCCTCAGAAGCTTGATATCATATTCGTGCTCCCAGGCGGGTTGATAATCGGCAACGCCGGAGGCGGTTTTCGCATGGTCGGTGTTCAGCATGACGACAGGTCTCCCCTCAGACGAAGCTGACGTTGTACTCGGTGCTCCAGATATCGAGCATGACGAGGCGAGGCAGGATCGGCGGACCGCTGTATGTTCCATCGGCCCACGCTCCTGATTGGACAGCGTTGCGCACGGCATCTCGGTCGGCGATATCCCAGACGACAGACTGGCGGGTTGTGAGGTGTTCCAAAGCGGTCTGGATCGCTTCGCGGTAGGCGGGGCTCTTCCCTACCGCGAATCCGCTCTTGCGCCTCGTACGGATATCGGTGGGGAGCCATCCCTCTCCCGCTTTCCTGAGGATTCCTTTCTCGATATTTCCCGTGGTTTTCATGGCGTAAGGCAGGTCCCAGACATACTCCACGAGCCGGTGGTCGGTGAAGGGCAGCTGAACACGGACGCCGGCCGCTGCTGACATACGGTCGACCCGGTCGAGGAGGAACGGGAGGAATCGGGTGAGTTCCGCCCAGAAGACCCCACGCATCCGTGCTTCACCGTCTGAGCGACCTTGAGTAGTTCGGGCTTCGGTGCAGGCAGCCTCATAGCGGCTTCGCAGCGTCGCGTCGATATCCAGTTCGCGACGAATCGAATCGCGCAAGAGTGAGGAAGCAGCGCTGCCGCTAAGCCATGGGAAGGTATTTCCGCGGCGCTGATACTCGCCGGAGAACCATGGGTATCCGCCGAACAAATCGTCCGCCGCTTCGCCGGAGAAAACGACGTTCTTGTCGGTGGCGACGGCCTCAAGCATGCGCATCAGAGCCACGTCAAGATCGCCCACGCCTGGCAGGTCGCGCGCTTTCACTGTTTTCTTCAGGGCCTCTTCAAATTGCTCGTTCGGCACGGTGATGTCAGTGTGTCGGGAACCTAGGGCCTGCGCCATTGTTTTCACGAATGGTTCGTCGAGACTGACGTGCAGGGCGTCAGCTTTGAAGTCGGCAGCCGCATCTTCGTACGTAAAGGAGTAGGTATCAATGGAAGAACCTGCGTTCCTGGAAGCGAACGAGCAGATGAGACTCGAGTCCAATCCGCCCGAGAGCAAGAAGCCCTGGTTCGTTGCGTCACTGCCCTGGTTCATGCGTCGACGAGTGGCGTCATGTAGGAGCGAGCGGATCGTTTCGCTCGCCTCGGCAAGATCAGGAACTGTTGTACGCCTAGGCGGTTCCCAGTATGTTCGGTGAGCTATGCGGTCCTTATGGATGACGAGGGCGGTGCCGGGTTTAACCTCCCAATAGTCGCGGTAGACCGTCGTACCCGGTACTCGCGATGTGCTGTTCAGTAGATCCGGCACGGCAGTGATGTCGAATCGGCGAGGGAGCTTGGGATCGACAAAGAGGCCCTTCAGCTCCGACGACGCCCGGATTTCACCTCTGGCGGTGTCGACGAAATAGTAGAGAGGCTCAACGCCAAGACGGGCTCGATATAGGTATCCGGTTCGGGTCCGCTCATCCCAGATGGCGATTGCGAAGGCGCCGCCAACATGGTCAATGAATCCTTCACCTCTAGAGAGGTAGTTCTCCAGGAGCGTTTCGGCTGGACTGGGCTGGTGGTCTCCGACTTTTCCCTGCATTTCGGTGAGGTTGTCGATGAAGCCGCTCAGAACTAGGAACACATCGCCGTTGGTCGTGTGTCGCTGTGCTGCACCGGCGTGATCGACTCCGCTGGCGCGATGTGCGCGGAAACCCAGTGCAGCTCCAGTTGCGGAGAGAAGTTCGATGGGCCCGGGAGCGCGTCCTGTCTGGACGTCGAGGCCTTTCTCCACCATCGATGCGGTGCGGCCTGGAAGGTCGGAATGATTGAGGTGCGCGACGACTGCACTCATACGTTTTCTCCGCTCAGTACTGCTTCGATTTGCTGTTCTGCCAGCGCGATGGCTTCGGTCAGTGCGGTGGGTGTCGTTTGTTCACGCCCCGATCGCAGATCAAGGACACGGGAGGCCTTCCATCCCAGGGCAGATCCCAGGCCGTTTGTGGCCGGAAGCTCTCGACAGCGGATGACGTTCAGCCCGGGCAGCTGATTTTTCAAAGGTGCGAGGTCGAGAGCGAGCTCGTCGTCGGTGCATTTCTCGGCCGTTATCAGCAAAGTCAGATCCTGATCACGTATCGCGAAGAGATAGTTAAAGACGCGAGCCGGCGCACCAGTTGGCCAGAGCAGATCTTCGATCTGTTCCTGGTTCATCGATACTGCCCCAAAAACGGAGGTATCTGTTGCTCGACCGAGCGGAGCCAGGACATGTTCACCGCTCTCTTGTCGAGATACGCGGACGATGTCTCCGGTTGCGTAACGAATGAGAGGTCGAGTGATGAAGTCCAACTGTGTCACGATGAGTTCACCAGTGACATCCTCTACGTCAGCGGTGAATGTCGTCTCATTGGTGTTCAGATCGCGGATCTCCGTGATGAAACTTTGCGTCTGCAAACGCAGACCTGTTCCGGTTGCGACCGCGAGGGTTCCAGTCTCGGATGTTCCGTAAGAGGCATCCACGATGACGCCGCGGGTGAGATCTTCCAGTCGTCGGGTCAGTCCAGGCGTCGCCCGTTCGCCGAGAAGGAGGGAGATGTTGAATGTTGGGGCTGTGCGGTTCTGAGACGCCGCGTACTCGTACAAGTTCAACAGCTGCGAAGGTGGGCCGGCATAGATATCAGGGCTCAGGGTGTCCCAGATATCGAGGACACGTCCATAGTCGTTGCGGAAGGTGTCAACCCAGGTACGGAATGTCAGTACGCCGACGTAGTTCAGTGCTCGTTCGAGTTGGAAAGCGGCTGGGCCCTGAGGGGTGTTGATAAGTAATAGGGCAGTACTGTCTGCGCGGATGAATTCTCCCCAATGTTCCCCGAAATTGACGGTGTTGATTGCGATGTCAACGGGTGTCTTTGGTGCTGGGGTTGGTTGCGACGTGGTGCCAGAAGTCTCGAAGTAGTTCGAGAACTCCTGTCGGCGCATATGGAGAGCTTCGAGGCTGATAGAACGACTCTCCGGCTTTGCGATGAGGGGCAGTGCGCGGAGGACCTCTCTAGTGTCCCCTGCGGATCCGGCGATGAAATCCTCCACGAAATCGCGCTGCTCCTCATAGAGGCCGACGTACGTCGGCAGGTCGAGCGCCGATGCGAGGACGCGGCGAAGCCGTTTGGAGTAGGTGTCGGCGCACGTGTACCCATCGGTGCGCCACTGTTCGATCAGTCGGCGTTGGTCGGTCCGAGCTTTCGCCACCCTGGCCTCGAGGCTGTCGTCTCGGTACATCACCCCTCCTTGGTGTTCGCGATTGTTGGTGTTCGCGACTGCTCGTGACAGCCATCCAGTCATCTTACTACCCATCATAGACTCAACACCCGGTGTTAATGCAACCTACTGCTACATGGTCGTAAGCCGTTCGATCGAACTGGTCGACTCAGGTGGCACTCCGACGTGGCGCGCAGCCGTGCGCCCATAGACAGCTAGGACAGCCTCCGCGCTGGTGGCGACGATGGCGCTCTGCCTGCGGCCGAGGTACCAGCGGATGCGCTTCGCCGACCGCACCGGCGTCGAGATGGAGGCCCTCACCGCCGCATCCGTCGCCGCGCTGGCGCTGATCGACATGGTCAAGGGCCTCGACAGGAACGCCTA
>JABCNW020000236.1 GCA_013333945.2 Propionibacterium sp. | reverse complement strand
GGGTTGACGGGGTCATCGGATCGGGGTTGTGTTCCTCGGCGTCCCAGAGCCGTCCAGAAATGTTCCAGAGGGGATGGGACAGATATGGAGCGGCGCCCGAGGGGACGGGTTTGCAGGGTGCTTCGGCGGCGCAGCGAAAGGCCTGTGATGACCCCCGCCGCCAGGAGCCCCCCGATCGGACCGAGGTAACTCGACAGGTCGGGGTGTTCCTCCATAGAAGAGGTCTCAGATGCTGAGCCAGGGCTTTCAGTTGGGGACGGGAGGGGTGAGGGTGTGGGAGTCGTTTCCGGTGAGGGAGTGAGTGTGGGGACTGGCTCGCTGGCGGTGGGCGAGGCGGGATGTGACGGTATGCCCGAGGCGGCAACGTCCGCCCCGGGCAGGGTGAGCACCCAACCGGTGTCGATCTCGTCGGGGTCGGTGATACGGTCCCGGTTGGCATCGTGGAGTTCGGGCCAGCGCTCGGGATCCCCGAGGTGCTGCTCAGCTAGGTGCCAGAGGGAATCTCCTGACTCCACGGTCACCGTCATGGGCAGCCGCAGGATCGTTCCCGGAGGAGGAGGATGATCCACGTCGATCCCTGGGTTCGCGGCAATCAGCTGGCGCCACCTTTCCCCTGCACCGAGTTCGTGTTCGGCGATATCCCACAGCTCGTCACCCGGCTGCACCTCGTACTCCCGCCATGTGCTGGGTTCCTGCCGAGTGGTGCGGGACGCCGTATCGGTGGGGTCGGTGGGAGTGACCTCTGTCAGTGCTGCAACTGCTGCGGGAGGATCGAGCAGGGGTGAGGAAGCATTCGCCGCCAGTAGCGGTGACAGCGCGGCAGCCACCAGCAAAGCGACGACGGGACGGAGCCAGCCCGCGCCGGGTACGTGGAATCTGATCCGACCTCGTGAAGCAGCGTGCAGCAACTCGCCGATGGTGGTCAGGGCGAGTAATCCCCAGGCCAACCAGCCAAGCAACGACAGCACTCCTAGGATGATTCGACCGTCGTCGGGACGTAGTAGAGCGTTTCCCCAGTCGACTGCCGCCAGGTCAGCCAGCCGGCCCCAGCAAAGCAGTGCCCAGGGCACGCCCAACAGCAGGACGGCGAGCAGAACAGCGGCGCCGGTGGCTTTCGCAACTCGTCTCACGCTGGGATTCCTTCCGGGCGGTTCCATTCGTCGGTTCACTTGGGAAGTTTCGCCTCCACGAATTTCGTGATGACGCTGACCACGAGTAGAGCGATGGTCACGGCTCCTGCCAGGAGGATGGCGTTTTCCGTCGACTGCGATAATCCGCGCTCGTCGCGGCGGGGCGGGATGAGCAGGGTCAGGTACTGCTGGAGGAGATTCAACAAGGGGGACATGGTTCCTTCTTCCCTATCTGGTTTTCACTTTGGGTGGTCGACTGGTGTGGTCTCCGTTTTCCACAGATCTTTTTCATGCCGGTTCTCACAAACCGATGAGGGTGAACAGCGGCGGGATGATGAAGCCCAAGCCGAGGAACAGAGCTGGCAGGGTCATCCAGATGGTGAGGGACTCGGTGTCCTCCTGGGCACGGGAGCGTTGCTGCGCCAGATGCCCTTCCCGGAGCTCCCGGACCCTGGCCTGCAAGGTTTCAGCGAGTGCTGCTCCTTGCTCCTCGAGGCGCATGATGTTGGCGAAATCGCTCAATTCCGGCACGTCCCACTCTTCGGCGATCCGGTGCAGTTCCCGCCATGGCGTGGTTTGTTCCAGCCGACACCGCTCCAGACCGGTCGTCATGCGACGAAATAGTGGTGCGCCGGAAATGGTGGCCGCTTGGGTGACGGCCTGAGTTGCAGAGGCATTCGCCAGACGTTCAAGGGCGACGAGATCGAAGAAGGTGTGAACCGCCTCCGAAGTGCTTCTGCTCACCCGGCGGGATGTTCTCGCCAATCTCAGATCCGCCAGGAAATATCCGCCAATTCCGAGGACGGGACCCAGGAGCAGGGGGACAGGCGTCGTCGGGTTTCCGAGGACCGTCTGTATGACGAACCAGATTGCCGGGAGAAGCAGCCCCGTTGTGGCCAACACCAGTTTTTCAGCGAAGAAATCGGCGACGCTTCGTCCCGACAACAGAAGGAGACGCTGCTGGTTGTGGGTGAGCGGTAGCTTGTGGGTAGCGTGTAACCAATCTCCGAGCGCTTCCAGGCCTCTGTGTTCCGAGCGTGTCTCCTGTGTTTCGGGAACGGAACCTTCCAGGGCTGCGAAGGCATCCGTGAGACGTATGGGGGATCGCAGGGTGCCCATGATGATCAGCAGAACACCGGCGCCGACCACCATTCCCGCCACCATGAAGGGACCCAGGATGTTCATCTCGGTTCCCCTCTGAGGAAACGGGCAGCCGGTTTCGGAAGGGTCTTGCGGCGCAGTATCAGCAATGCCCCCACGTAGAAAGCGGTCAATGCTAACGCCAGCAGCTGCCCGGTTGGCGTTCCGTAGGGACCGAAATATCCGGGCGACAGCAACCAGACCACGACCAGGATCGCGAGTGTGATGCCAACGACTTGGCGCACTACGGCCCGAGGTTTGGCTCGTTCCGCGGCAATTTCGCGCATGGCGCGCAATCGCATCTGGGTGTTCTCGGCCAGCGCGGAGAGCATGGGGCGAGCACCGACCCCGCCTCGTGAAGAGGCGATCGCCAGGGCAGCCAGTATCCCATCGGCGTCAGCGGAATTGAGCTCGTCCGCCATCGCGATCAGTGCGTTCCGGGTGGTCCACCCCAGGTCGAGTCGTGCGACAACCCGGGCCACCGGGGTCGTCAGTACCGGAGGAACCTGGGAGCGGGTTGCGATAATCGCATCTCGAATTGATTTCCCCGTGGCTATCGAGGGCCCGAGGAAACGCAGCCAACGGTCCAGGGCGGCGAGGATCTCCACTTCCGGATTCGGCGGTTCGCTCAGCAGGTGGGGTAAACCCAACAGCGCTACCGGAATCAGGACCACGGCGGCCAACCATCCGGTCCAGGTCCCGATCACGACACCAGCGATCAGACAGGAAACGACCCAGATGCGACGTCGTGCTTTCAACGCTTTCCAACGAGCCATCAACCGTGTCGACAGCGGTGTGGATGACGGCGCGACCGGAGCCTGATGTTGTAGTCCCGTCACTACGAGAATCACCCCTGCGACCAGCAGCGCGCCGCTTCCCGCGGCGATCAACGCTCCCATGACGCCTCCCGGAACGCCGAGAGTTCGGCCGACATCATCGCTTCCGGTTGGAACAGGGGGGTCGGGTCGGAGCGATAGACGAGGTGGGTGGTCGGGCGTTCGTTCTCGATGACCCCGGTCAGCTGCCGCACTTCACTGACAAAACGTCGTCTGAGACCGCCGCGCCAGGTGTCGTCGCGCAGGGTCACGTGGACGATGAAGTTGATGTTGTGGGCGATCTGCCGCATCGCTTCCCCGATGCTGAGGACCCCGCCCAGCGCGACGCGAGCCGCCAGGCGGTCGATGGTGGAGGTAGCGGAGTGCGAGTGGGTGGTCGACAGGGTGCCGGCGCCCGCCTGCATCGCCTCGAACATGGCACCCGCCTCGGCTCCACGGACCTCTCCGACGACCAACCGGGACAGGTTCTGCCGCAGGGCCTCGGGAATGAGATCGGCCACACTCCATTCCCCGACGTGCCGGTCACCCTGTTGTTCTCCGAGGCCCACTTTCGCCTGGAGCGCCAGCATGTTGCGTCGCCCGGGTTGTAGATGGGTCAACAGTTCGTAATCGGTCTCTAGGGTTCCGAACCGTTCGTTCGGTGGAATTTCCGCGATCAAGGCACGCAGCAGGGTGGTCTTCCCCGCCCCCTGGTCACCGGAGATCACGATCGACTTGCGGCCCAGCACGGCCTGGGCGAGGAGGCGAGCCACGGGTAGAGGCAGCATGCCGCCGTCGGCCAGCTCCTTCAACGTCACTGAAGTCAGTGTGTGCTGGCGGATGATCACGGAGGGTCGGTGGCTCAACCCAAACCCGATGGCGGGCAGGCGGAAACGGCTACCGAGTGCGAGGGTCATCGTCGGGTGGGCGTCATCGAAGGGGCGTGGTGGGTTTGCGGTTTCGCCGAGAAACCGGATGGCCTCGATCAATTCTTCGTCGGAGTCCGCCACGGGTGGATGGGGCTCTCGGTGCCCGTCGCCGTACTGGATCATCACCGAGTCCCAGCCTGTGATCTCGATGTTCTCGGCCTCCGGGATGCTCAGAACCGGGCTCAGGCGTCCGTACCCGAAGATGGCCTGCGCCACGGCATCGGCATAACTGGTCTCCAGTTCCCTGGACCACAATGCCGCTCCCTCATCGCTGAGCTTTTCAGCGTGGGCGTGGACGACGGCGCGGATGATTGCCCTACCCTGGGCCTTCCTATCATCCTCGGGCATCACTGTGCCGTGTTCGGCCAACCAGCGTTCACTGGCCTGACCGATCTGCTCGGCGGCCTGTCTGCGAAGCAACACCACGAGCTGCCAGTCGACGTCGTGATTTGGCTGGTGTTCCTCCTCCAGGAACTGGTGACGGGGTGCCGCGGCCTGGGGGTGCCAATCGGAGGTTGCGAGGGCGGCGAACGCCCCGGACAGGGCGGGTGGTTTCGATGCGTCGCTGGGCACAGGGTGCCCCCTTGGAGCAGTTCACGTCTGAGAGCCCTGGCGTGCTCGAGCCTTTGTGTGAGACGCAGCGCGGCCACTCGGTACGAGCCGAGAAGAGGTGAGTTATTGAACCTTTTAGGGGGTGTCAACCCGTGACTCAGCACCCCGGCTGGACGCGGATCCCACGGAATCCGACTCCAGCAGTCGACCCCGAACTGCGCAGTGATCTCATGGGCTGAGTAGGGGCGTCCCGGACCCACCAGCAGCAGACCCAGTGGGCGATCCGTGGGAAGTTCATGGACCTGCTCCACCAGCAGGGGAAGGTACAGACGCGACGCGGCAAGGGATTTCAGGTTGCTCTGCAGCACGAACCCGATAGCATCGGCGACCTCCAGCAGTGCGGTGGGCAATCCGTCGTGCCCCAGCCTCCCGGCATCGACGATGACGTCGATGCCTTGAGTGCCCAGGGCGGTGAAGGCCTCCGCAAGTTCCGGCCAGATGTGATCGAACAATCGCACCGCCCCCGGCTGGGCGAAACCGGGAAGGAAACGTCTGTTGGTGGTTTCCTCACGGGTCAAAGCGATGGTCTGTTTGATCAGTTCCGGGCCGATTCCCCGGGCTTCGCGATGCAGGCGTGCCAGGACAGCCAGCCCTCTGCCTCCGAGGTCGAGGCCGCGGAGGTATCCAGCAGGGATGGCCTGCGCCGGGTCGCGGTCGCAGTCGGAGAGCATCACGTCGCCGGGCCAGCAGAGAGTGAGGCCGAGGGAGGTCGTGGTGATGCCGGGGGCCCCTGGGCCACCGGTTAGGACGATCACTGACATCAGGACTCCTGGAGGGCAATGAGGACCAGCTGATCCACGGACGCGAGCGCCGCCACGGTGGATGCCTCCTCGGCGGGAAGGCTCACATCCAGCAACCATGTGGTTCCGTCGGCCAGTTTTTCCGGAAGAGCAGCGACCACAGCGGTTGTCGTGGTCTTCTCTGTGAGACCGATCAGCTTGATTTTCTGCCCCGGAACCAGGGGAGCATTGGGCATTTTTCCGGGACCGAGTTTCAAACCCAAAGTGACGTTTTCCGGGGGAAAGGACCGATCCCCCAAGCGTTGCTCGGTGGGGAAGCTGCCAGCTGGCAGATCGAACAGAGCTCGTTTTCCGATCAGGTCGTTCATCTTCTGCGGGTTGATTCCTTCCTCCTGGTCGCTGGGCAACTCACGCACGGTCAGATCAGAGGGGCGGATTTCCCTGCCGCGGGTCACGTCATTCGCCATCGCGACTGCCTGTCGGTGGCGAGTCGCAGTCGTGTACAAGGCAGCCGCTCCCAGGGCGCCCAGCACGATGAGAAGCACCCCTAGGGCGATCAGGCGCGGGTGGCGTCGTGCACGCAGCTGGACCCCCTCGGGGCGTGTGGCAGAGGGTTCGGTCACGTCATTGTCCCTTTCGTTGTGCTCGAAGGAGCAGGAGAAATCGGCCTGCATCTGGTCCTTGATGGAGGCGAAGAGTTCTCCGCGTCTTCGCGTTATCCGAGAAGTCAACTCCTTCCAGGCGGTGTGCGTGCGGAGTTAACCAAAAATTAATCTCCACGTGTTCTGCAGGAGCCGGCGGCGTGTGGGTGTGCTTCTAGGTTTCCTGAGCTGTGCCGGAACGCGCTGCTTTCTGAAGCGCACGTGATTCGATGCGATGGGGCTTGTCCGAAACCGGGTGAACCGATCAGTGGACCTCGGGATGGGAACGCGTCGAAAACCCGACTACCCTTCCCTGCACCCTGAACTCCGGGCCGGTGTTCTACTGAATTCGCCGGATCCCGTCGGATCGAAGAAAAAGTGTTCCTCTTGGACCAGAATCCAACTAGGCTGCTTGGGACACGGGGAGCAGGTGCGAATCCGAGCGACACCTCCCCTCCGGAAAGGAAGTGCCGTTGTGAGTGCAGAGTCGACCGCGCGGGTGAGTCTCAGGGCGCCCTTGACCGGCGTCATGGTTCCCATCGAGGACGTGCCGGATCCAGTCTTCGCCAGAAAAATGGTCGGGGATGGGTTTTCCGTGGATCCGCTGGAGGGCCGGCTGACATCGCCGGTCTCCGGAGAGGTGGTGGACCTCCAGCCCTCCCGCCACGCCATCACCGTGCGCAGCGCCGAGGGACTCGAGGTCCTGATGCACATAGGCCTGGACACCGTCAGATTGGGTGGTGAGGGTTTCCGCGCTCATGTCTCTGAGGGGCAGCGGGTCGATGCCGGTGATCTGCTGATCGACTTCGACCTTGACGAGGTTGGCCGCAAGGCCAAGTCGCTGTTGACCCAGGTGGTGGTCACCAATACAGAGCTGCTCTCCGCCATCACTCCGGCCATGGGCCTGGTCAGCGGCGGAATCGACGAGGCCGCCGTGGCTGAGCTCAAATCATTGGAAGAATCAACCCAGGATGCGGGAGCCGCTGTCGATGCCGCATCAGATGCCCTCGTGGTGCCGAACCCGACCGGGCTTCATGCCCGCCCCACCGCCACGCTTGTGGCTCTCGCGAAACAGTACCGTTCCAACATCCAGTTGCGCCGCGGCGACGATTCCGCCAACGCCAAGTCCATCGTCGCGATCATGAGTCTCGCGGTTGCTTGCGGCGAGAAGGTCGTGGTCACCGCGCACGGAACCGACGCAAAGGAAGCCGTTGCTGCAATTTCCCAGGGCATTCGGGAGGGCCTCGGGGAGGACTGCCCGACCCTGCCAAGTGGCGGCGTCGTCGGCACGGAGGACACCACACCGATACCCACCATCGTGGAACCGGTCGCTGAGAGCGTCGGGCCACGGTCGGGCGACTGGAATGTGCTGCTGGGCGCCTCCGCGTCCCCGGGGCTCGGCATCGGTTGCGTGGTGCAGCTTCACCACGAGGACATCGTGGTGGAGGAACTCGCCGAGGACCGACACAAAGAACGGCGCAAGCTGAACTCCGCCATTGACCGGGCCCTGCTGGATCTGTCTGCCCTGCAAAAACGGATGTCGGAGGAGGCCTCCGAGGAGAAGGCGGCGATCTTCGCTGCTCACCAGGAGATCCTGGGCGACCCCGAGCTGCTCGACCTGGCCGCCTCGGCCATTGACAAGGGCAAATCGGCGGCCTTCGCCTGGCGTGCCGCCTTCAACGCCTTCGCAGACCAGCTCGCGGCGCTGAAGAATGAGATCCTCGCGGGCCGCGCCAACGATGTGCGCGACGTCGGGCAGCGGGTGCTCGAAGAACTGACCGGCCAGCGTTCTGAGAAGGGTGAGTTGCCCGAGAACACCATCCTCATCGCCGAGGAACTCACCCCCTCCGACACAGCGCAGCTGGACCGCAGCCGCGTGGTCGGTTTCGCGACCACCGGGGGCGGCGCTTCCTCACACGTGGCGATCATTGCCCGCTCTCTCGACATCCCTGCCGTTGCGGGTATCGAGGCCAGGGCCCTCGACATCGCCGACGGTACTCTCGTGGTGCTCGACGGTTCGAAAGGCACCCTACGCATGGGGGTCACCGACGAGGAAGTGACCCAGCTTCGGGAGAAGCAGGCCCGAATGGCCGAACGCAAGGCCGTCGAGGAGGCCGCCAAGGACGAACCCGCCGTCACCACCGACGGTCACCGAATCACCGTGGTGGCCAACATCGGCGGTGTCGACGATGCCGTCGCATCCATGGACAAGGGTGCGGAGGGCGTCGGTCTGCTGCGTAGCGAGTTCGTGTTCATGGGGCGCTCCACCGCCCCCACCGAGGAGGAGCAGACCCAGATCTACACCGACTGCGCAAAAGCCCTGAAACCTGGGCAGCCCCTGGTGATCCGCACCCTCGATGTCGGTGGCGACAAACCCTTGGCATACCTGCCCATCCCCGCTGAGGAGAATCCCTTCCTCGGTGTGCGCGGCATCAGGGTGGGTCTGGATCAACCCGAGGTGCTCCGCACCCAGATTCGCGCTGTCCTGGCATCCTCGGATGCCGGGGCTAAGCTGCACGTGATGTTCCCCATGATTGCGACCATCGACGACTGGCGCCGGGCAAAGCAGATCTTCGACGAAGAGCGCTCCAAGGTGGCCGCGTGGGATCGGGTGAGCGTCGGGATCATGATGGAGGTTCCCTCCGTCGCAGTCATGGCCAGGCAGTTCGCGGCCGAGGACGGCTGCGACTTCTTCAGCGTCGGCACCAACGACCTGACCAGTTACACCCTCGCCATGGACCGGGGCCATCCCAAACTGGCCAGCCAGGTCGACCCCTGCAACCCGGCCGTGCTGGCCCTCATCGGGCAAGCCGCCGAGGCCCTCCACGAACGCGGGAAATGGCTGGGGGTGTGCGGGGGCGTCGCCTCCGACCCACAGGCGGTGCCGATCCTCATCGGCCTCGGGGTCGACGAACTGAGTTGTTCCATCCCTGCGATTCCTGCGGTTAAGGCCGCCGTGCGTGCCTATGACCTGTCCACCTGCCGTGCACTGGCGGAGAAAGCCGTCACCTGTGCCACCCCAGCCGAGGTCCGGGCCCTGGTTCCCGTCGACGAATTCTGAGAGGCCGAGATGAGTACTGCATCCGAGATCGTGGCCGCCGTCGGCGGACCCGAGAACATCCAGTCCCTGACCCACTGCGCCACGCGGCTGCGTTTCCAGCTGACTGATGGGTCCGTCGTGGACACCGCCACGGTGGAATCCATCAATGGGGTAATGGGAGCGGTTCCTCAGTCGGGAGATCGTTACCAGGTCATCATCGGTGGCGCCGTCGCCACCGTGTTCAACGAGATCAACGCTCTGCCTGAGATGAATTCCCGCAAACCCATGAGCGACGCGGACGTCAAAGCGGCGGCCCGGTCCAAGGCGCGGGGCAAAGTGGCCTGGCTCGACAACTTCTTCGAGTACCTGTCAGACAGCTTCCGTCCCTTGCTTGGCGTGCTGCTCGGGGCGTCGCTGATCCTCGCCTTCGCAGCCGTGCTGGATGCCTTCGGGGTCTTTGATTTCCAGTCTGAGACCAAGGCCGCCCCATGGGTGTTCCTCGACGCGATGTGGCGTGGCGTGTTCTACTTCCTGCCCATCGCGGTGGCCTACAACGCATCCAAGAAACTCGACGTGGATCCGTGGTTGGGCGCGGTCATCATGGGTGCGTTGATGACCCCCAACTTCATCAGCCTCGGCAGCAAGGCCTACACCGAGACCGCGGAGGGTACTGGCCTGTTCACAGCGGCCCTGAAGTTCGCCGAGACCACCTGCGTGAAGAACCCGATCCTGGGAACCGAATCCTGTACCGTGAACATCTTCGGGCTATCGTTGCAGCTCAACGACTACGGTGGACAGGTCTTCGTGCCGTTGATTATGGCTGCGGTGCTGGCCCTGGTGTACCGCTTCTGGAAACAGGTCTTCCCGGAGAACGTTCAGATGGTCTTCGTGCCGTTCTTCTCCATGATCATCATGATCCCGCTCACAGCCTTCCTGCTCGGTCCCATCGGCATCTGGGCCGGCTCCGGTATCGGTAGCGGCCTGTCCTGGCTGAACGGGAACGCCCCCATCGTCTTCGCCATCCTGATCCCGATGATCTACCCGTTCCTCGTGCCGCTCGGGCTCCACTGGCCTCTGAACGCTCTGATGCTGCTCAACCTCACCCCCCCCGATCGAGGCGGTCTTGGCTACGACTTCATCCAGGGCCCCATGGGCGTATGGAACTTCGCCTGCTTCGGGGCGACCGCGGCCGTGTTGATACTGGCTTTCCGGGACAAGGACGCCACGATGAAGCAGACCGCATCCGGTGCTCTCATCGCGGGCCTGTTCGGCGGTATCTCCGAACCCAGCCTCTACGGCATCCACCTGCGCTTCAAACGGATCTACCCACGCATGCTGATTGGATGTTTCGTTGGCGGCGTCACGATTGGCCTGCTGAGCACCTTCTTCACGGGGGGAGACATCAGAGGTGTTACCACCGGCGCCTTTGCGTTCACCTCGCTGCTGACCATTCCGGTGTTCAATCCGATGTGGATCTACGCCATTTCCGTGGTAGTTTCCTTCACCGTTGCGCTGTTCGCGGTCCTGATCTCCGATTACCGCACCCCCGAGGAGAAGGCCGCCGCCCGCCGCGCCGCCGAGCCTGCCGAGGCCGCTGAACCACGGGTGATCGTCGTCGGTGACGTCGAGACCAACCAGGCCAAGCAGTGGGTCACTGCACTCGGTGGAGAGGGCAATGTGCGTTCCGTCGAGGCCATCGCCGAGACCCGGGTGAGGGTCGAGGTCACCGATGACTCCAAGGTTGATGTCGACGCCTTGAAACGGGCCGGACTGACCGCGGCTGTCAAGGTCGGCGAAGGGGTCTGGCATCTCATCGCTGGGTTGGAGGCCGTGCAGTACGCAGAGGGAATGCGGCGACGAGTGGCTTCCAGCGCCAGCTGATTCTCTGTGCCGCGAGGCCTCCGGGATACCCCGGAGGCCTCACTTCTTTTCGTGAATCAATCTTTTCGGCTGTCTCAGGAATAGCGCTGGGGTTTGGTGGTGATCTTATGGCGGACTAATGTGCAGTCGGTCGTCGTTTCCACTCGGAGTGGAGATCTGAGAAGGGGAAGAGAAACGAAGGCTTTTGCGGACCCTGACGGGTCCTTCGCACGTGGAAAGGCAGAACCTTGCGAAGTAGAAAGCTACTAGCTGCTGCGGGTGTCTTGGCGCTCATCCTCCCGGTGTCCGTCGCCACCGCGGACGAACCGGGTGGCGGAGATGGCCTAGCCAGCTTGATCGCCAGAGCCCCGTCCGGGGAGATCAGGTCCGGGGCGGCCCAGGACATCCTCGACGCCAGGGCCAAGATCACCATCATGGTGGAGCTCAAGGACGATCCCGTTGCCGTGGTTAAGGCGAAGAAGGGAGGTGAGCTTGATCCGAGTGAGGAAAGGAAGGTCGAGAACGAGCTGTCGGGAGTTCAGAACCAGGTTGCTGCGAGCATTGAGGCCAAGGGG
>JABCNW020000235.1 GCA_013333945.2 Propionibacterium sp. | reverse complement strand
GAGCAGGGCCAGGACGACCGCGACCAGGGCCCACAGGTCGAACAGCAGAACCGCGACCCCCGTGAAGCCCAGCGCCGTGATCGAAATGATTCGCGCCCAGTTCCAGCCGATCCATGCCTGGTAGCCGGCGACGGCGCAGGCGCCCGCGACCAGCACCAGGACGAGCGCCAGCACCCCCTCCAGGGTCAGCGACAACCACTTGCCGGGGGCGGGGGCCGCCCACTGGACCAGATGAGCCGACGACGGATACGTGGTGGGAAACACGGCGAGCCACCAGTGACGTGCGTAGACCCCGGTCACGGCGGCGGCGGCCAGACAGAACAGCACCAACCCCACCAGCACGCTCCACGGACGCGGGGGTTCTCCTGTGCGCTCCGACAGCGGCACGTCCTGACGCAGCACTGGTAGCGGCGGCAGCGTCGCGATCTCCTTCGGGGCGGGTGGGGCGGCGGTAGCGGCTCCCTGAGGGCGGGGATCGCCCGTGACCCGGCGAGAAACCGTAGCGTCCTGAAGAGCGGGACCCGCCGGTGGATGTGGGGCGGGTGTGGGAGGTGTCGGCTGGGTGGTCATCACCGACCAGACTACTGGGCGGCGGGCGCGAGGTGCCGGTGGGCCAGTTCGGCCAGCAGGGCGGCACCGTCGGCGCCCACCGAGTCGTCGAACCGGCAGTAGGCGGAGTGGTTCATCGGGGCCGTGGCCGGATCCAGCTCCGGCAGGCAGGCCGACAACCCGATGAAGCAGCCGGGTGCGGTCTCCAGGATGCGGGAGAAGTCCTCAGCCGCGGCCAGTGGTTCACTCCAGCGGACGTGCCGGTGCTCGCCGAACAGCTCCTGGACCACGTCGGCGACGTGATCGGCGGCGGCGTCGTCGTTGACGGTGACGGGGTACTGCTCCACCACCTCGATTTCCACCCCGACGCCGTGGGCGCGGGCGATGCCCTCCAGCAGCTCCGGCCACAGCTGCTTCAGGCGCGTTCGGGAGGCATCGGAGAAGGTGCGCATCGTGGCGTCGAAGAAAGCCTCTTCCGGGAGCACGTTCGCGGCGGTGCCGGCCTGGACCCGACCGACGCTGACCACCACCGGATCGAAGATGCTGAACCGCCTGGTCACCATGGCGTGGGTGGCGGTGATCATTTCCGCCATCGCGGGGACCGGATCGGCGGCCAGGTGTGGGGCGGAACCGTGTCCGCCGCGCCCGATCACCCGCACTTTGATTTCGTCGGTGCTGGCCATCACCGGGCCGGGTTTGGTGGAGAAGGTGCCGAGGGGATCGAGGCCCGCCCACACGTGAATGGCCCAGGCGGCCTCGGGGCGCCGTCCCGCGACGTCGAGGAGACCCTCGTTCAGCATGTGGAGGCAACCGTTGACGCTTTCCTCGCCCGGCTGGAACTGGAAGATCACGTCCCCGGCCAGTTCGTCGCGGTGCGCGATGAGGGCCTTGACCGCCCCCACCAGCAGCGACATGTGCAGGTCGTGGCCGCAGGCGTGCATGTTTCCGTTCGTCGAGGCGAAGGGTTCGCCCGATAGTTCCTCCACGGGCAACGCGTCCATGTCGCCGCGCAGCAGCACCACGGGGCGTTCGCCCCCGCCCGGGGCGGTGCCGCGCAGCACCGCGACGATGCTGCTCAGCGACCTGCCCAGCGTGATCTCCAACGGCAATCCCTCGAGGGCCTTCAGGATCCTGGCCTGGGTCAGGGGCAGCTGGAGGCCCACCTCGGGGATCTGGTGAAGTTCGCGGCGCAGGGCCACGAGGTCGGTGTTCAACTGGCGGCAGTACTCCCGGATGCTCACGGTCCCCAAGTCTTCCACGAACCCGTGGATAGCCGGGAACTGCCCGCATCGCGACTCGCCTCCGTCCAATGCCACGCAAATGCTGTGAGAAACATAAGATGTCTTCATGCAAGCCGCCCGTAAACCTTATCTGGTGCGCCGGCAATCAGCGCTGATGCTGAAATGTTCGGACACGGAACCGGTGTTGCAGACCCTGCGTGAGCGTCTCGATCCGTCAGCCGCCGACGGGGTGTCGGCGCATCTCAACCTGCTGTACCCGTTCACCACCAACCTGTCGATGGAAGACGACGACGCCCTGATCGACGTGCTGCGCGAGTTCGGGCGGTTCTACATCGATTTCACCAGCACTGCATGGTTCGGCACGGATTCGGTGTATCTCGTGCCCAGCGAGGCAGCGGTGTTGACGAATCTCGTCACCCGGATCCGGGAGGTTTTCCCCGAATACCCCGCCTTCGGGGCCGTTCCCGAGAGGGCCGTCCCGCACGTCACCATCGGCAAACGCGCGCCCCTGGCCGAGTTGAAGGCGGCAGAGGCCGAGGTGCTCAGCAAACTACCGATCCGCCAGGTTTGCACTACCGTCGAACTGTGGAGCGGTCCGCCGCCCGGAACCGGTCGCTGGCAACGGCACCGCACCTACCAGCTGGGAACCTGACCCCGTCGTCCCGGAAGCCGAAGAGCCGGCACCTGAGCGAAGTGAACAGCCGTGTCGAAATCACTTCTAAGATTCCCTCGGGCTGTATGAGGTATCGACATTACACGTGACCCAACCGGGTTGGGACTGGTTGCCTCCAGCAGCCTGCTAGTAGCTACTAAATCGGTGTTATGAAAACCATCGACCGCACTGTGAAATCGATATTTATCTAGATGTGCCGAAAGGTAAGTGTAGTTGGAATTCATAATCCGGCGATTACGCACCATGTCAATTAAGAATGCCTCCAACATCAAAAGGTCAAAAAGAGCCATGCCAAGTATTATGATGCACCTATGTGTCTATCGAGCTAGATCTCTGAAGCCGACTCCGCAATTATTTGACTTCATGATTCGCTACAGCGAATATCATTTCCCAGCCTCTTCGCGATCGCTGGCCTGGTTTTGCAGTCAGGAAGCGTGCAATGGGCACCAATCACTAGTAGGAAAAATGAGGCTTATTCACAGCCTTCCTCAAGTGCGCCCTGACTAGGGGTTTTACTGGCCGCCACGCTGTCTGTGAATAAGCCTCAATGTAGTTGTTACGCTTAATGGTGCTGCCGAGAAGCAAATCAAAATTTTGTGAGGTAGTGCATCTCGGTAGTCCGGTGAGCGCCTTCTATTACCGCAAAGCGGTCCCAATGGCAGCTCCCAAAGCCTCGATGCATGCACATAAAAACCGCCACTCCATCGGCATAACGTCCCCAAAGATACCTGGAACGGCAACTGCCGTAGCCGAAAAACCCATTAAAAACGCTAGCGCCATTCGCGGTCCAAGTGGCCGAGTTACGAGGCATCTCAGCTCAACCTCAGTATATATGTCAGCTATGTCGGATGGGTCGCTAGGCGAACTCACTAACCTCAACAATGTTCTCTTCGCTTGGTCTGACATTTTCGGCGTGAACCAAAAATCTACCCGATCATACCTAGATTGAACTATATACTTCTGGTCTGAAATCGACGACAGGACCTCGCCGTTGGTCTCAAGTTTGATGGTCCTAGCTCTCTTCTCAAAGTCAATGTTGTTCCCGTAGAACCACACACGCACTCGATAACTTTTGCGGGGATCGAACTCAAGCCAGCCCGAGCTATCAGTTTTAATCTGCATTGGGAAGCCGTTCCGATCGACCAATTCGAGATGCAGGAGGTAAGAATTTTTGAAAGTCGGTAGATATAGGAGTCTTTCGGCAACTTCGTCCCAGCCCTTGGCTCCGCGAATTGGGTTTGTCTCAAATAAGCCGTCTCCCCCCAGGTTTACATCGTGGTATTTATTGCGGCAATTGGAAATCATCTTGCGAAGGTAGCTCGACCCAGTTTTAGTTAATTCTTCACGATTTCTGGGCCACTGTTCCAAGTCTGGATAGTCACTAGCCTGCAGGCTGAATACGTAGGCTGTTTTGCCAATTTTCTCGACGGCGCACACTTTCGCCAAGCGAACAGGGATGAGGAATTCTTTGTCTTGTTGGCCGCGGTTCCCGATGAAGCAGACGAGCGCTGTGGTGCCGACAAGAGAATTCTCGCCAATCCGTTCCAGTACATCAGATGAAAGATAGTCGGTTTGGTACCGAAATCGGAATCGTGCTCCAGCTGGAGTCGCTAAAACCATTGCGATGTCGCTCAGGTATTTTGGGCGCGCGTCAGATGAACACATTACTAGCATGCTAGGCTTTACTCCGTAATTGAATCGGCTAGTTTCAGATACCGAGGCCATACGCGATCATGAACAAGGGCATCGACGGTTCGCTCGGTTCTTGCTTCGTAACTCAAACCAAGGTGTTGTAGTTCGTCATCTGTCAGCACGAGAACCTCGCGGCCAGGAATTCCTCCTTCTTGGTCCGGAGTGCAGTCGACAACAAGTTTTACCCCCGACATGGAGGCCAGAAGCCAGCAGTGACGATGTATTCCTTTAATCGAATCAGTCGAGGAGAGTAGATCGCCATAGCAGTAACTGATTTTGATACCTGGAATTCGGCGAATAAGGGCTCGGGCAACGTGAACGCTTGTGACGCCACACTGGCCAGCAGATTCGCTTTGCGGCGAACGTCCTATGAAATCAGGATGCTTGGTGCGCTCCGTCCAATGTTGAGCAACTTTCTTACGCTCGCTGAAAGCTACTTCCTCCACGATGGAGCGAAACTCATGAGGGCTTAGTGTATTTATCGAAGCTGTCGACGGGACGGGGGGTAATTCTTTCTGATGTTGCATATTTAGAGCAGGAAAAGATGTTGACTTCCCTGCTTTTCGGAAAAACTGGATGTTTGGAGGCATGAGCTGAGTGGAAAGTCTTGATCTTTCGGTGCGAAAACGGCGAGTCGTAAACGAGCCATACTCGTCATACCAATAATTCACTGGTCGGGTGGCGAAACATTGAAAACCTCCAGCGCAAACGCTGGCTGCTGTAAAGCCGAGGTAAGGGTTCACTGCGGTCACGAAACCAGAGATTTTGCCTTCTTTTTCGCGCAGCTTATTTGCGACCTGTGCAATCGTATAGGAAAAAGCGTTTCGTGGGAGATCGACGATTGATACCGCGCGAGCCAGTGTGAGTGGGGGAGGATTCAAATTACCCAGACTCGCTAAAATCCGGGGATCGGTTAAAGTGAAACCTAAATACAGTAGTGGATATTCGCAGTTCTCCTCAAAGAGGCCCCATTCGTATACGATATTGGCTCTGGGGGAAAGTAGGTAATGTAATTTTGCCTGATAAAGATGTCCAATAGATGCGGTGACGGCTTTGACGTCAATTTTTATGTGGCGATCGTCGATGGTTTTGATTCCTGATCTAGTTACCTGCATCTCTGGTGTTATATTCACGAGGTCTGCACTTGCTAGTGTATTAGTTCTAAACTGGGAGATCAGTGAGGCGCGTTGTTTGACGGCATCGCGTACTTGGCGATAACTAGCTCTTGTATCTTGCCAGTTTTCGCGTTTTAGTAGTGGGAGGTGTAGAAGAGTCTGAATCTCAAGCTCTCTGAGGGAGGATCGGCAAGCTTTTGCGTCGGTTTCCAGCTGTTCTCTTTCTTTGGTCAAAACGTTTTTGGCATCTGCATATTGATATTTCTGAAAAAGATTTTTCCGGATAAGTGAAGCAGGCTGCTGGCTTGAGTGAGTGGGGTCCGGCGGCAAGCTTTTTTGACTATCGGGCAGCTTCATGTTCCTAGAGTACTAGCTCTGGGTCCTATTTCGAAAGTAGCATGACGATGGGTCTGTATTTGTCAGCATGCCGGTGGTGCGGTAGGGTTGTGCCGTACTTTAAGTGGCGGGCAGTCCGTGGGAGACGATGAGCGGGGCTTTAAAGCTTTTCATCCCAGGAGTCCACGTTGATGTCATCTCCCCGCTATAGCGGTTTAGTAGGCTAGGCTCTTCAGTATGTCAGTATGTTACCGTTTCTCAACGTCGATGCTGGTGGGGATGTTGGAGGACGCTGGAGTCTGGTGGCGATCTCGGAGCATGTCATTTAATTTTCATCCCTCCTTATTTCGATGTGTTGGGGCTGGTTTGGAGAAGGCGCTGCTGCCGGAGTGCGGTCCCTGTAGCAGTTTACTTGGGTCAGAACTCTAAGGTAATTTATCAAATTACTCACTTAGGCGCCCACCTAATCAGCCTTATTGATCCTTGCTGGTCGACGCGGGGTGCTTGTCTTAGGTAAATAGAGCGCGGCTGCGTACCTGACGAAATCAAAGTGACTATCCCGACCCTGTGTGACCAAACTGGTTGCTAGAAAGATCTGGATTTTGAGAGCAGGCATCTCTAGTACTGCTGCCCACCAAGGACCCCGAGCGGGTCTCACTGTGGCGAGAAGCAGCGAACAGCTTCCGTGACGCGCTCGCGATACAACCAGAACACCGAGAACTGGGACGCTTGTCTTACCAAGCAGCGCTCGACTACGCCGACTGCGACCCCGACGACCGGGACGAGTGGCTCGCATATGCTGCCGAGCTGGCCGAGCGCTTCGGATTCGGAAAGCAATGATTCAGGCGCTTCCCTGAAGGGGCCGGTGATCTGCCCCGACGACTGTGCGCCGGATGCGAAAATCCCCCGGCCCGTTCAGGGGCCGGGGGATCCGCAGGCGTTCAGGACCCGGGCGTCACTTCATGGAGCCGGTCTCCAGGAAACGCACATGCCAGTTGAGGGCCGTCGCCAGGTCGTGCGGGGTCTGCTGGCCGTTGGCCTTCGTCGCCGCCAGCTTCACGTACTCGCGCAGCGGCTCCCTGAAGTCCGGGTGGGCGCAGTTCTCGATGATCGCCTGGGCGCGCTGGCGCGGGGCCAGGCCACGCAGATCCGCGAGTCCCTGCTCGGTGATAATGACGTCCACGTCGTGTTCGGTGTGGTCGACGTGGCTGACCATCGGGACGATCGCGGAGATCGCACCACCCTTCGCCGTCGACGGAGTCACGAACGAGGAGAAATAGCCGTTGCGGGCGAAATCACCAGAACCACCGATGCCGTTCATCATGCGCGAACCCATGACGTGAGTGGAGTTCACGTTGCCGTAGATGTCGGCCTCAATCATGCCGTTGCAGGCGATGACACCCATGCGGCGGATCACCTCGGGATGGTTGGAGACATCCATCGGACGCAGGATGATGTGGTCGCGGTAGAACCCGGCCTTCTCGTTCATCCGTTCCGCGGCCTCCGGGGACAGCGAGAACGCGGTACCGGAAGCGACGGTGACCTTACCGGCGTCGATCAGGTCGACCATGCCGTCCTGGATCACCTCGGTGTAGGAGGTGAGGTTCTCGAACGGACCCTCTAGCAGACCCGCGAGCACCGCGTTGGCGATGTTGCCCACACCCGACTGCAACGGCAGTAGGTTCTCGGGCAGCCTGCCGTGCTTGACCTCGTTGGTCAGGAAGTCCAGCAGGTAGCCAGCGATCGCCCGGGAATCGTCGTCGAGGGGCTTGAACGGGGTGTTGCGGTCCGCGGCATTGGTTTCGATGACCGCCACCACCTTGTCGGCGTCCACCTTGAGCACCTTGTCGCCGATCCGGTCGCCCGTGCTGGTGATGGGAAGCGCGCCACGGTTCGGAGGCAGGACACCGATGGGGTAGTAGACGTCGTGCATGCCGAACAGGTCCTCGGACTGCCACGAGTTGACCTCGATGATGACCTTGTCGGCCTGTTCGAGATAGGTGCGGTTCAGACCGACCGAGGAGGAAGGCACGATGTCGCCGTCCTCGGTGATCGCGGTGGCCTCGACGACGGCGAGGTGCAGCGGACCCAGGAAGCCCTGCGACACCTGCATCCCCATGTGCGAGAGATGGATGTCGCAGTAATTCGTGATGCCCTTGTTGATCGCGGTGCGCATCTCGGGATCGGACTGGTAGGGCGCACGGAACGCGACGCCACCCGTGCGGGCCAGCGCACCATCGAGCTCAGGTGCTGTCGAGGCCCCGGTCCACATGCCGATGCGGAATTCCTCACCCTTCTCGTGCGCGGCATCGATGCGCGCGGCGAGGGCCTTGGGGAACTCCTTGGGGTACCCGGCACCGGTGAAGCCCGAGAAACCGATGTTCCAACCGTTCTCGACCAGAGCGGCTGCGTCCTCAGCGGACATCAACTTGGAGCGGAAACCCTCGTTGTGAATCCGACCTGACATATTCCCTCCTTGGAAAACCTGCACTTGGATGCACAGCAAGCGTATCGGCTTTGCTGGAGGGCGGCCCAGCCAGGTGCCACCTTGCCCGTAGTGCTCCTCAGGGCAGGGCCAGGGCCGTCACCGCGTCGAGCCGGGGAAAGGCGATCACCGCATCGGCCCGGGCGGCAGTCACCGGCTTCGCCCGGTAGGCAACACCGAGCCCAGCCGCGGCGAGCATGCCCAGGTCGTTGGCGCCGTCACCCACCGCCACCGCATACTCCAGCGGTACCTGCGACGTCGCGGCGAACCGGGTGAGGTCGCGGGCCTTCTGGTCGAGATCCACCACCGTTCCAATCACCCGGCCCGTGAGCGTCTTGTCGCGGATCTCCAACTCGTTGGCGTTGAAGAAATCAAGGCCCAGCTCCTCGGCCAGGGGAGCCACGAGCGCAGTGAACCCACCCGAGGTGACCCCCACCCTCACCCCGGCCCCGTGCAGAGCGGCGACGAGCTCCCGCGCGCCCGGCGATAAGGTGATGCGGGGCAGGACCTCGTCGAAAACCCGCGCCGGCAGCCCCTCCAGCGTCGCGACCCGCTCCCGCAGCGACTCCGCGAAATCCAACTCACCGCGCATCGCACGTTCCGTGATCGAGGCGACGAGCTCCCCGGTGCCGGCGTGCTCCGCCAGCAGGTCGATGGCCTCCGTCGTGGTCAAGGTGGAATCCACATCCATCATCACCAGGCGCGCCGGCTGCTCGGCGAGGGGACCCGCGACCACCCCGCCCGAGGTGACCTCCATGAGTCGCAGACGCAGCTGTTCCGGATCGTCGGTTTCGACGACGGCGCTGGCGACGTGACCGAAGGGCCGAGGCTGCCAGGCGGCGTCGAAGGGCAGATTGACGGGCTCCGGGTTCAGGGCGATCAGGCGGGCGCGCATGGCGTCGAGGGTATCCGAATCACAGCGCGACGGGTCGTTTCAACCCGAAGCCGGTTGAACCGAGCCCCACGACCCGGCTCAACCGGTTTTCAGGGTCAGGACAGCAGATCCTGCCACCAGTCCGCGAACGTGGGGCAGCGGTTCAGGACCGGGCCGAGCCCCACTTCGGCGATCAGCAAAGGGCCGGTGACGGTTTTGATGTAGTTCGGGTCCGCCTTCCTGAGCCGCTTCGATGGCGAGGTGGCAGGGCCGTGGTCGACCTGCTCGGGCCCGCCGGCCCGGGTGATGTCGCGCCGAAGACCTGCGAGCCCCTTGGCGGGAAGCAGATCGTCGCCCTTCCCAGCGTCGATGGCCGCCAGAACGAGTGCCTCGATCTCGTGCAGCACGACGAGGGGGCGGAACCGGGGATCAGGGTAGTGGGTGCGCAGGGCGTGCATGAGATCCCGCTGACGCTGGGTGCCGTTTCCCCCGATTCCGTATCCCGGAGCTCCCTGAGGGTACTGGTAGTAGTCGATGAGGAGGCCGATCCGGTGGGCGTGGCTCGCCCCGAGCAGGCTGCGGAGTCTGATGTCGTACTGCCTCCACCCCCCGCCTCCGCGATGAACGCCGGTGGGAGTGGCCGAGGTGATGACCACGGTAGGCGTGAGTGCGAAACCACGGGCCCGGGCAGATGGGGCGAGTACGTTATTGACGATGACCTCCTCCGTCTGGCCCTCGACGAGGATGAAGACCTGTTTCACGGGATTCACCCCTCCTTCGTGGGGCGTCCCCCGAGGAGATTCATCTCCCACAGGTTGCCCGTGGAGTAGTTCTCCAGGAAAGCCGTGAGGAACGCCTCGTCGGGACGCGATGCCTCCGTGGCGCCGTCGACCCTGTCGAGGACGACGATCTCGCCCAGGTCGAAGTGCGATACGAGCGGCACCGACTGGGTGGCCAGGAGGACCCTGTGGCCGTTGCGTCCCGCGACGCGGGCCATCTCTGCGAGCAGGTCGATCGCTGCTGGGTGAAGCCCGGGCTCGGGCTCGTCCAGGACCACCGTCGCGGGAAGATCCGGTCCTAGCAGCAGGGTGGCCAGGCAGATGAAACGCAGCGTGCCATCGCTGGCTTCACGTGCCAGGAAGGTGCGGTCCAGGCCCCGCTGCTTCCAACGCAGCCGGATTCGTTCCGAGGGATCGGGTTGGAGAATGAAGTCGTCGAAGAAAGGAGTGACGCGCCGGATGGCCGCCACGATCCGTCTGTAGTGCCCGGGGTTTTCCCGGCTGACCCTGTGGAGATAGGCAGCGATGTTCTCTGCATCGGAACGCAGGGTCAGGTCGTCACCGACCGTCGACCATCCCTTCACGGGTGCGTTACCGGAGACGTCGTCGAAGTGAAAAACGCGACAACCTTCCAGGATGGGACGCACATACCTGGCGAACTTCTGCAACTTCCCGGAGCCCGCCGACTCGGTGATGTCGCGAACCTGGCTCCGGGAACCGAAACCCAGGTTTTTCTCGTAAGGGCGGTGCCGCTCGTGTCCCGCCTGGAAGAGCAACCATTCGTGCAGCTCTGCCAGGCTCGAACCGGTCATCTCGTCGGGGCTGAGTTCCACCCGGTAACCATTCCGGGTGTCCCGCTCATCGAACCCGGACATGAGGGTGATGAGAATGCGATCCGTTCGGGTCTGCTCATCCTCGAAGAGGAGATTGTCCACGCCCCCGCGGCGGCGCAGGTACTCCTGGAAGGAGTCATCCCAGATGCGCGATACCAACTCCAGGGCGCTGACGAGATTCGACTTGCCCGATCCGTTGGCCCCGATGAACACCGTGACGTCGGTGCTCAGGTCCAATTCGACGCGTCGAATCGATCCCAGCCCCTCCACGACAAGGTGCCCCAGCGCGGTAGTCATGCGACGAGCCTAGGCCATGTTGCGGACGCGTCGGTCACGTCACCGGGAAAAGCTGGCCGGCGCCGCGGCCTTCCCGAGTGGGACGGGACACCACGGCGCCGGATCGGCAGCGATTGTCGGAAGACCTCTCAGTTCGCAGCTCCAAGAGTCACTTTCAGTTCAAGGGTTTCGCTGCCTCGAAGCACACTCAGGGTCACCTCCTTCCCTACCTCGTGGCTGCGCCCCTGCGCCACGAGGGATTCGGAACCAACCACGGGGGTGCCGTCGATCGCTGTGATGAGATCACCCTTCTGCAGCCCTGCCTGTGCGGCTGCCGAACCCTGGGTGATGTCCTCCACCTGGGCGCCGAGTTGGGTGCCGGAGGTGCCGTTGCTGGCCCGGATGCCCAGTTGTGGGTGCTTGACGGTGCCGTTGGCGATGAGCTGCTCCACCACGGATTTGACCTGGGCAGACGGGATCGCGAAACCGATCCCGATGTTGCCGGACTGGCCGGAGGACGAGCCGTTGGAGGCCAGCGACGCGATGGAGGACGTGATGCCCACCAGGGCGCCAGATGAATCCACCAGCGCGCCACCGGAGTTGCCGGGGTTGATGGCGGCGTTGGTCTGGATGGCGGAGGTGACCACCACGTCGCTGTCCTGTTGGCTGTTGATGTTGTTGTCGAGATCGTTGTTGTCGGTGACGGCTTGGGTCGTGACGGGCCGGTTCAGGGCGGAGACGATGCCGGTGGTCACCGTGTCGGACAACCCCAGCGGGTTGCCGACCGCCATCACCGGTTGTCCCACTTTGAGCTTGGAGGAATCCCCCCAGGACGCGACCGTCAGGTTCGACGGCGGGTTCTCGAGCTTCAGCACCGCCAGGTCGGTGGAAGGATCGGTTCCGACGACCTTGGCCGAGTAGGTCTTGTCGCCGATCGTGACGCTGAGTTTGGCTCCCTGTCCCGCGCCGGAGACCACGTGGTTGTTGGTCACGATGTGGCCCTGGGCGTCGATGATCACACCGGAACCCTGCCCTTGCTTGTTGCTGCCCTCCACCTTGATCGCCACCACGGCGTTCTTGATGGCGGCCGCCGTCGCGGTCCAGTCGGGGCTGTTCTCGGAGGGTTGTGCCACCTGGGTGGTGGTGGCCGTCGAGATGGCGCTGGGTTGGTTGCCCCCCAGGTAGTGGTTCGCGACGATCGCGCTGCCCCCACCCACCCCGGCTGACAGCAGGGCGACGGCGACGAAGGCCGCCAAGGTTTTCCGGGCCTTCCGGGGTTTCTTCGTTGCGGTCTGCGCCTCCACCGGAGCCGAGGCGGAGTAGGGGCCTGCCGTGTGGCTCGCGCCGGAGGGGAGTGGGGGTGTGGTGGGGGCAGGTCCGTGGGTCGCTT
>JABCNW020000234.1 GCA_013333945.2 Propionibacterium sp. | reverse complement strand
CCCCGTCGATGATGCGGCGCTGCAGCCGCTCCGCCAAAGGTAGGGCAGCCAGTTCGGCGGCCCGGGAAGCCCGCACAGAAGCGGCAGTGACCCCCTCGAACAGTTCCAGAAAGCGGGTCAGCGGGTCGTAGCCTTCGCGGCGGCGATCCCAGACCAGGTCGAGGGCCACCTTCCGCTGCTCCTCTGGGATGCGGTCCATCGGGATGATCTTCGCCGAGTGCACAATGGCCGAGTCCAGTCCTGCGGCAACGCATTCGTGCAGGAACACCGAGTTCAGCACCATCCGGGCCGCGGGATTGAGCCCGAAAGAAACATTCGAGACCCCGAGCGTGGTCCGCACCCCCGGGTAGCGGCGCTTCAGCTCACGGATCGCCTCGATGGTCTCGATGCCGTCACGGCGGGTTTCCTCCTGCCCGGTGGCGATCGGGAAGGTCAGGCAGTCGACAAGGATGTCGCCGATGTCCATGCCCCAAGTCCCGGTCAGCTCGTCAATCAGGCGTGAGGCAACTCGCAGCTTCCACTCGGCGGTGCGGGCCTGTCCCTCCTCGTCGATGGTCAGGGCAACCACGGCGGCGCCATGTTCTGTGACCAGCGGCATGACGCGGGCGAAACGGGAAGTGGGACCGTCGCCGTCTTCGTAGTTAACGGAGTTGATCACGCAGCGTCCGGCGAGCTTCTCCAAACCTGCCTGGAGGACCTGCGGCTCGGTGGAATCCAACACGATTGGCAGGGGCACTGCCGTGGACAGTCTCCCGGCCAGTTCCTCCATGTCGCTGATGCCATCGCGGCCGACGTAGTCGACGCACAGGTCCAGCACATGTGCGCCGTCGCGCGCCTGGCCCTTTGCGATCTCCACGCAGTCGTCGATATTGTCGGCCAGCATCGCTTCCCGAAAGGCCTTGGAGCCGTTCGCGTTGGTGCGTTCCCCGATGTTGAGATAGCTGAGATCCTGCTGGAACGGCACTTCCACGTACAGCGACGAGCAGGTTCGCTCCGTCGTGATCTCGCGAGGGCGCACATCGCGGCCCCCGAAGTGTTCCGCAAGCAGCCGGATGTGGTCGGGAGTGGTTCCGCAGCACCCGCCGATCACGCACAACCCGTAGTCGTCCAGGAAGGTCGCCAAGGCGTCCGCCAGCGCATCGGGGCCGAGCGGATAGACAGCGCCGTCGGGGGTCAGTTCGGGCAGGCCCGCGTTGGGCATGGCACCGATGCCGCAGGAGGTAGTGCGGGACAGGTACCTGAGGTGTTCGCTCATCTCAGCTGGCCCGGTGGCGCAGTTCAATCCGATCACGTCGACGCCGAGGGCCTCCAGGGTGGAGCGGGCCGCTCCGATCTCGGAACCGAGCAGCATGGTGCCAGTGGTTTCGACGGTGACGTTGACGAGAATCGGTAGATCCACCCCGAGTTTGGTCCGGGCGCGTTTCGTGGCGATCACCGCTGCCTTGGCTTGCAGGAGATCCTGGCAGGTTTCGATCTGCACGGCGTCAATGCCGCCCGCAATCATGGCCTCCACCTGGGCCTGGTAGGCGTCTCGGATCTCGGCGAAGGCGACGTGTCCTAGGCTGGGGAGTTTCGTTCCGGGACCGACCGAGCCGAGTACGAAGCGTGGTTTGTCGCTGAATTCGTTGGCTGTCGCCCGGGCAATGCGTGCCCCAGCACTGGCCAGTTCCGCCAAACGATCCACGATGCCGTACTCGGCGAGCGCGGCAAGGTTGGTGCCGAAAGTGTTGGTTTCCACGCAGTCGGAACCTGCCTCCAGGTAGGCACGGTGCACTGCCGAAACTACGTCTGGCCGGGTGATATTCAGGACCTCGTTGCAGCCTTCGAGGCCCTGAAAGTCGCGTTGGAGATCGAGATCACCCTGGGCCTGCAGCATGGTGCCCATGGCTCCGTCAGCTACGAGGACACGGGAGTTCAGCAGGTCACGAAGTTTGGTCACGGCGGGCCATCCTACCTGCCGTGCGCCAACCAGGACTCGATCAACTGGCGCGCCAACGAGATGGGTCCGGGAAGGGTGAGTTCTTCTTCCTTCACGGCCCTCCGCAGACCTTTCCTGGTGTAGAAGGAACCCCAAGCGAGTTCTTCTCCATCGAGGCATGGTTCCGTGCCGTCGGTTCTCGTCTCGAAACCCAGCATGAGGGAACGTGGGAATGGCCAGGGTTGGGTTCCAACGAACCTGAGTTCCCGGATGGTCAGGCCAGTTTCCTCTCGTATCTCCCTGTGGCAGGCCTGTTCCGCCGATTCCCCTGCCTCGATGAATCCGGCCTGCACGGAGACGCGGTTACCCGGCCATCCCCGGGCGTGAGTGAGCAACAGGCGGTCGGCAGGATCTGTCACGGCTAGTATGACCGCGGGGTCGGTACGTGGGAAGAGCTCGTGGCCGCATTGCGGACAACGGCGTGCAGTTCCCGCCCGGTCCGGTGCGGTCGCCGCCCCGCATCGGGCACAACCAGGGTTGCTGCGATGCCATTCATAGAGGGCCGTTGCCATCATGACCAGTTGTGTCTGGCCCGGGGGGAGATCGAGGGATCGCAGATCGGCTCCGCCTCTGCCGTCGCTGCGCGCCCACCAGATGTGGCCATCCAACCTGCCCAGCAAAAGGTCGTCCGGTCTTCGCTCACCGTCGAAGGCCTCGGAAATCAACTCGCCGTTTGCCACGGGGATCTCCAGCCCGGGACCGAGCCTGAGACACCGGGACAACGGGTCACGGGCCAGTTCCGTCAATGCTCGTTCGTGGCTGCGCGACTCCTCGAGCCGGTCTAGGGCCGCTTGAGCTTTCCAGTGATTCACCCGTCGAGGTTATCCGCTTTCCCGGTTAATTCCCCATCATCTTGATCGTCCATGGGTTCCTCATATTGTGAGGGGGTTTCCTGATCGCCGACGCTCGTTTCTTCGTGTTCCACAGCAAGGCGTTCATCCCCGGAGGTGGCGGTGATTTCCGGGTCAGCGGTTTCCTCCGCCCTTTCCGTCCCTGCTGAGACCGTGGCCTGGTGAAGCCGGGCATCGCGGCGGCCAGCGAGCCAAAGATAGCCGACAACGACGACGCCACCGCCTCCGGACAGGAAGAGCCACCACGGGAAGCGTGGAAGATCGGAATCCTGCAGTGCCCTGTCAACTTCCGCCTGCGGGGTCGGGACCACCCGCTCCCCGGTGACGAGGATCCGGTGGGTGTTGACCCCGAGTGGGGTGCAGGTGACCAGAGTCAACAGGTCGCGGCCCTCCTGCGGGTACAAGGCCTCCTGCTCCTCAGGCGCTACCACCTGCGTCTGACGCACCTCGTAGACCAGTACCTCACCCATCACCTCGATGGTGAAGATGTCCCCGGAGCGCATCCTGTCCAGGTTGGTGAACATGGTGGCCTCGGCGAGGCCGCGGTGGGCTGTGATGACGGAATGGGTGGATTCACCGCCCACCGGGAGGGACGTGCCCTGCAGGTGTCCGGCGCCGCGAAGCAGCGTCAGATCAGAGGTGCCGTGATAGACGGGAAGATCGACGTCAATACTCGGTATCCGGATCCGGGCCATGATGTCTGCAGGACCGTTGAGAAGTTTGTGGTACTCATTTCCGCTGGTTTCCGCTGCGCTCCGGGGCACGTTTGCATTTGGGGCGACAATCGCTCCAGCCCTGAGTTCTTCGTTGTACGCCCTGGCTGCCGTCAGGGCCTCTCCGGCTGCTGCATGCCCCGTTTCGTTCCCCGTTGCCTGTTCCTCTTTGCGCAGTGAGTCGTTGTAGGTGTCGATCAACCGTGACTGCTGGTACTGGGAGAGCCATGAGGCAGCTGGGGTGTAGCTGAGAAGCACGATTCCCGTCAGCGCGCACGCCGCGGCCAGCCATGTCATGAGGCCAGGTCTCCAACGTCGTGTGCGCTGACGGGAACGTGATGTCACGGTTCGTCAGTCCTACTCAGCTCTGCTTACGTTTGACGGCAGTCCGGCTGAGGATCATCACCGCGCCACCGATCACCAGCAGCCCGATGCCACCGGCTGCCAGGGCGACCTGGCCGTTGCCACCGGTCAGGGGCAGCTGGGGAACGGTCTGCTTGACGTTCGCGACCGGCTTGTAGTTCTTGCCGGGATAGGTGGGCTGCGCCGGGGCCTCGGTCACACCGGCCTCGACGGTGACCTGTTGAGCTCCAACCTCGACGTAGCCCGCGGGGGCCTCCTCCTCGACCAGGTAGTAGGTGTCCGGCCTCACCACGGGGAAGAGGACCTTGCCGTCGGACCCGGTGGTCAGTCCTGCGAGGAGAACATCCTGGTTCGGACAGGCCTCAGTCTTGCAGAGCTTGAACTTGGCCCCACTCAGGAAACCCTCATTGCTTCCGTCGTACTTGTAGACGGCGAGCTGACCCCACGTGGTGGTGGCGCTTTTCTCGGTGGAATCGATCCCGTTGATGGTCATCTTGGCTTTGTTGGTGAAAACACCGTTGGTGGCCTGCGCCACATCCGTGACGTCGGTCACCAGAGTCAGGACCACTTTTTTTCCACCGTTGGCTTTCAGCTTCGCGATGCCGTCCGAGGTGAAGGTACAGGTCAGGTTACCCGTGCACGAGTAGTCGACATTGTTCGCGAAAATAGTGCCGTCTTCGAGGCGAAGTTCGGTCTTGTCGTTGTCGAGAGTGAGGCCCGCCGGCAGGGTGTCGGTGATGACGTAGCTCGTGATCTCGGTGCCCTGTCCACTGCGCGGGATGTCGGTGGTGATGGTCCATTTCACGTCGTTGCCGTTGTACCCCGCCTGCTCGACCGATGCGTCGACGGTTTTCTCAATGCCTGCCACCGAGTTCTTCGGGTACACGTGGACGTCGTAGTTCCACTGGTTGTCATCGGTGTGGTAAGGCAGGGTGACCAGGAACGGTTTGCTACCGAGCACGACTTTGGTGTCGGGGGAACCGGTGTCGGTCTCGACCACCAGGTAGAGCCCGAGATCGAGGTTCTGCCAGCGTGCGAGTCCCCCACTGGACGTGGTCATCTCCGAGATCTCGGTGGAGGTGTGGCTGCCGACAGTGGTTCCCGACTCCGGGGCCGTCAGGCCCTTAGTCGCTTCCCAGCCGCTCGGGGTGGTCAGGTCGATACCGTCCACCTTGTAGAGCGTGAATTTGACCCCATCGATTGGGTTACATCCGGTTCCCGCCTGTTCCTTGCCGTTCGCCGGCGCCCCCGCGTTCTCGGGCTGGACACACTTGTGCAGCGTCAGAGTTGCCTTCTGTGCCGGATTGATGTCGGCGCTGTCAGCGTGCGCCGGAGCGGTGAGCCCCAGCAGGCCGACGGTCAGAGCCGCAGCCAGCGACAACAGTCGCCTGCCGGGTTTCTTCCGAGTGGTCATGTGATTCCCTCCATCTGTTTTGTCGAATGCCCTTCGACGGTTTCGCGTGTGATCTCGTTCGGATCGCGAGATCACCAACGTTCTTTTCGGTGACGACTTCTGAGGAATGCCATCACTGCCGCGACGAGCAGCAGACCACCCCCCGAGTAGTGGTAGATGTCGCTCGGGGTTCCTCCGGTCAGCGGCAACACCGGCACCGGAGCGCGGGTGTTCTCGAACGGGTCTTCCACTGTCTGGTGCAAGGCCTGTGAGCCGATCTGGAGGGTTTCCTCCCGTGTGGTCAACAGGTAACCCAGTGGTGCGCTGGTCTCCGTGAGTGTCCAGGCGCCCCACGACAACCTCTCAACCCGGAAAGCCCCGGGGGCAGGATCCCGGTCGGGTCCCGAACAGCTGCCCGGAGCGACGCAGTCCTTGATGTCAGTGATGGTCTTCCCTGAGGCATTCGTTAGTCGCCAGACAGAACCGGCAAGCGGGCTCGTCGTTCCCGATTCCGTCTTCCGCCAGGAAATGGATCCCGGCAGGCGATCGTTGGAGATCGCGCCGATCGCAAAAGGCTCGGAGCCGGCGTCGGTGCTGCTGAGCCGGACGATCTGTTCAGGCAGACTTGACAGCACATACCCGGGCGGTGGTGTGACCTCGGTCAGTGTGTGTTCTCCCCATTTCAGTTCCTCCAGCAGGAAAGAACCGGCCCCGGGATCCTTGTCCGGTCCCGTACACAGGCTGCGGTCGGCGGCGATGCAGTCGGTGATCGCCGATCCACCGGGGGCAGTGGGACCTTTCAGTATCCACTCAGATCCCCCTATCAGCTCGCCGGTCTCGCTGTCAGTCTTGGTCCATGTGGCGGATGCAGGTTTGTCCTTGTTCACGAGTTCCACCTGGCTCCCACCCACCGCAGTCACTCCGGAATTCAGGAGCTCGTATCCCTTCATGACCTCTGAAGCCGCCCTTTCCTTGAACTGGAAGGGCTCCCCTACTGGCACCACGAAGGTGTTCGCGTTGGTGACGGCAGTGTTCCCCGGGACGATACGTTCGGTGTCACCGGATTCGCCACCGAAGTTTCCGGTAGCAGTCAGTGTCCAATCCGCGGCATTCGGGGCCGGGTCGTAGCTGTTCTGGAAAGTCTTCAGCAGCGACATCAACTGGTACCGCTCGGCGGCACAGGGGTGGTTCGTCACTCTGTCACGTCCCCCGGCTGTACGGTTCTCGCAGGTCACATTCGTCGCCGGGGTGGCGACACCTGCCTGTCCCCAGGCGACGTTGCGCAGGTCACGGTCTCCCCCGACCTTGAGGCGCACCCGATAGGTCAGGGAAAGGGTCTCTTCGGGGGCCAACGTGCCCTGCCAGGTAATCCTGCTCGTGTTCGAGTCGAAGACCACGTCACCGCGTCTGCTGTTCCCGACGGTTGCCTGCAGGGAATTCGTGATCACTGTGGCGTCGTCAACCACCCCGCTTAGGTTGTCGAAGACGTAGGCCGGACTGGTGTTGGTGAAAGGGGTTCTGCTCGGGTTCTTCGCGGTGACGGTGTAGGTCACCTCGTCGCCCGCGAATTTTTTCCCGGCCAGGGCATCGGAGGTTTTGGAGATCTCGAGATCGTAGGTGCTGACCTCCACCCTGTGGTCCTCGACCTCCCCGGTGAAGGTCAAACCCGTGGGACTCATCAGGGAATCAGCTGTGGCGGCGGCACGCAGCCGCAGGTAGCTGTTCCCGGTAACCGCGTCCCCCGGGATTGACCAGGTGAGGGTGGCGCTGCCCCCGGTGCACTGCACCGTGTCGGATGCCTCTGCCTCGTCGAAGACCCCGT
>JABCNW020000233.1 GCA_013333945.2 Propionibacterium sp. | reverse complement strand
GAGGTCAACGACGACTCCAGTCAACGTATCCATCGGCCTCGTCAGCTTTACACAGGAAACAAGCTTACGAAGTGGCTGCCTCTCGACGAACGTTGAATTCGCCCAGGCTGGGAGAACCTGAAGTGATGGTTCCTGGAATCTCGTAGGCTTTCCCGTGATGAATGAACCGCTCCCCAGGGCCCGTGAATGGGCCAGGACCATGCGCGGCCACGGCGATGATGTGGTGGTGGCCCACCGTGACTCTGCAGCCCGGGTGATGCCCTACCCGCCCCGGCGTCGGGAGGAGCGTGAAGAACTGGAGAGAATCAGCCTGAACCCGGCGGCAACCTTTGCTTCCGGGGCGGGACAAAGAGAACAGGAGGAGGAACCCTGTGAGTTCCGCACCTGTTTTGAGCGTGACCGGGACCGTATCGTGCACTCGGCCTCGTTCCGACGGTTGGCAGGCAAGACCCAGGTGGTCGTGTATCCTACCGACCACCAGCGCACCCGACTGACTCACGCCATCGAGGTGGCGCAGTGTGCCGTGGCCATCGCCCGTGGAATCGGGGCGAATCTGGCTCTCACCGACGCCATGGCGCTCGGCCACGACTGCGGTCATGGTCCTGGCGGGCACGCCTCAGAAGATGCTTTTGATGCTTTTCTGCCGGAGGGTTACGACCACGGTCCGTGGGGCGCCGACGTGGTACTCAAAAGCCTGAACTTAACTTCCCAGACCCTCGACGGTATTCGCAACCACTCCTGGTCACGGCCTGCACCCGCCACGCTGGAAGGGGAGATCGTCAGCTGGGCTGACCGGATCGCCTACTGCGCTCATGACCTGGAGGACGCCATTGCGGCGGGGATTGTCACCACCGCAGATTTGCCCCAGGCGGTGATCGAGGTGGTCGGCACAGCGCGTCGTGTCCAACTGGCGCGGTTCATCGGTGCCGTGATCGAGACCACCATGGCCACCGGCACCGTCGGCATGGATCCGCTGACCGCCGAGGCCCTGGGCGAGCTCCGCCGCTTCAACTACGAACGCATCTACACCCGCTCCGAGTCGGTGGCGCAGTCCCGTACGGTGGTGGATGTGCTGCGTGGGCTGGTCGAGTACTTCTTGGAACACCCCGAGCAGTTGCCCGCCGAATACCGAACCGAGAACGCTGTGCGCGGGGCCGTGACCTACGTCGGAGGCATGACCGATCGGTTCGCCTTTGACCACGCAGAACGCCTGCTCGGCTGGGACCGGGCGCTGCTGCCCAAGGGTATCGGGCGGGGAGCCTGAACCCCTGTTCACAAGACCGAGCGTGATATTTGTCATGCCGGAATCGTGATTGCCGCCCCGGGTCCGGGGCCTGGCCGGTTGTGATCCTGAGTACATGAACGCCATTGAGTTGCAGCAGCTGCGAAAGACCTTCCGCAGCCCCAGCGGCCTCGTCGAGGCCGTGTCCGGAATCGACGTGGTCATAGAGCCGGGGGAGGTCGTCGCCTTCCTCGGTCCCAACGGGGCCGGGAAAACCACCACCCTCGACATGGTGCTGGGGCTGACCGGCCCCACCTCGGGAACGGCTCGGGTCTGCGACCTGAAACCCCGGGAGGCCATCCGGCGGGGAATGGTCGGGGCGGTGCTGCAGACGGGGGGTCTGCTGCGTGACATGAGCGTCGGCGAGACCATCCGGGCGATCGCCGCCCTGCAGGATGCCACCTCCCGGATCGGGGCGGTGATGTCGGTTGCCGGGCTGGAGAAGATCGCCCCGAGACGCGTCTCCCGCTGCTCCGGCGGGGAACAGCAACGGATCAAGTTCGCCCTGGCCCTGCTCACCGACCCCCAGGTGCTGATCCTCGACGAACCCACCGCGGGACTCGACGTCACCGCCCGGCGCGACTTCTGGGAGGCAATGCACCAGCAGGCGGAAAGGGGCCGCACCATCGTGTTCGCCACCCACTACCTGGAGGAGGCGCAGAACTTTGCCGACCGGATCGTGCTCATCGCAAAGGGCAACATCATCGCCGACGGTACGGTCGATCAGATCCGTGCCTTGACCAGCCACCGCCGTGTCACCGCCCTGCTGCCGGTGGATCGTGCGGATGCCCTGGTGGCGGAACTCCGGCCACTCCTCGGCAGGAACGCCACTATGGAAGGATCCCGTCTCAGCGTGATGGTTCCCGATTCCGACGCCTTGGCGCTGGCCCTGCTGCAGCGGGGTGCCCACGACCTGGAGGTGGTCGCCCCCAGCCTGGAGGACGCCTTCCTCGCCCTCACGGAGACGAGGTGATCAACGTGAATCTCACCTACATCCGCATTGACCTGGTCCGTTGTTTCCGGGACGTCACCAACCTGCTGTTCACCTTCGCCATGCCGGTGTTCATGTACCTGCTGTTCGGCAGGGCCCAGTACTCCGATGTCCAGTGGGGCCGGGGCACGGTCGGGTTCTACGTCATGTCGTCCATGGGGGCATACGGTGCCGTCATCGCCGCCACCGCCATCGCCGCCACGGCGGCCACCGAGTCGATGCTGGGCTGGGGCCGCCAGCTGGCCCTGACCAAGCAGCAGCCGCTGGGTTTCGTCGCGAACAAGGTCGCGGTCGCCCTCGTGCTCGGGGCCCTTTCCTCCAGCCTGGTGTTCATCGTCGGGGCCCTCACCGGCGCCAAGGCCGATGCCTGGTGGGTCTGGGTGGCTTCCTGGGCCATCGGCATCCTCGGTGCGGGGCTGTTCGGGGTCTACGGGCTGGCGATGGGATTGCTGCTCAAATCCGAGAGCGCCGCCGGCGTGGCGTCGGGAACCGTGGTTTTCCTGGCCTTCCTCGGGAACATGTTCATGCCCCTCACCGGCGCGATGCTCGACATTGCCAGGTTCACCCCCATGTACGGCTATGTTAGCCTCGTGAGGTACCCGCAAGTCGAGGGTGAGATCCAGCAGACCGATCCGCTTCAGACCGACTCGATCTGGCTGCTGATCGCCAACTATCTCGCCTGGCTGCTGGTCTTCTCCGGGTTGGCGGTGCTCGGCCAGAGGCGCTCCAGGAAGCGCCAGTGAAACGTTTCAGGAACTGGCTGCTGGAGGCGGTCAAGGGCCCCCGCGTCGGGGTCCTGATCGCCTCCGTCTGGCTGGTGTGCCTCATTTTCCCGGTGCACTCCCTGCTGGCGCTGGAGGACCGGGTCCGCTGCCTCGTGGGCCTGCTCGCGTTGGTCCTCTTCGTTCCCGTCTACCTCGCGGGTTTCCGAGACCTGGGGAGCCAGCTCGCCGCGGCTGGCAGGCGCTGGCAGCTGCTGCGGGGCGGTTTCGTGCTGGCGGTGATGGGTGTGCTCTGCTGGGCCATTGGCCTTGACGCGATCAGCCTGCTGCCCTTCCTGGTCACCTTCGCCAGCTACGGCCTGTGGCCCCCGGTACGCCTGCCCGCCGTTGTCGTGCTGGTCGGTTCCGGTTTCCTGATTCTGACTCTGATGAACGAACCGGATGCCGGCAACAGCGTCAACATGCTCATCACCGCGCTCGTCGCCGTTCTCGGCTTGCTCACCGTGAAGACGATCGAGAGCGGGATCGTCATCTCCGAACAGAACCGGCGGCGTGCCGCCTTGGAGCAGCGAGAACGGATGGCCCGCGACGTCCACGACCTGCTCGGGCACTCCCTGACCGTGGCGAACCTCCAGCTTCAGCTGGCGGAACGCCTGTTCGACTCCGACCCGGAACGTGCCCGCGCCGAACTGGCCCGGACTCGGATCTTCCTGGGCGAGGCCCAGGAGGAACTGCGACGCAGCGTCACCGACCACCGCGGGCGAACCATCGAGGAGGAACTCGACGGCGTCCGCGGCGTGCTGCTCTCGGGCGGTCTCGAGGTCGCCGTCACGGGGGATTCGGACGAGACCACCGGGCCCATCGGACTCGTGCTCGGCTGGGTGCTGAGGGAGGCCGCCACCAATGTGCTGCGGCACGCGCACGCCACACGCGTCGAGATCTCCTTCGCCCCCGGCAGGTTCTCGGTGGCCGACGTCGGCGACGGATACGCGGGGGGAGAGGGCAACGGCCTCACCGGGATGCGGGAGCGAGTGGCCGCCGCCGGCGGTGAATTACGCTGCGGCGCATCCCCGCTCGGGGGTTTCGAGGTGGTGGTTATGTGGTGATCAAGGTGCTGCTCGCCGACGACCAGGCTCTCGTCCGCGGAGCCATGGGGGCGCTGCTCGACCTCGAACCCGACATCGAGGTGGTTGCCCAGGCCGGGCGGGGCGACGAGGTGGTTGCCGCGGCCCGGGAATCCGGGGCCGATGTGTGTCTGTTGGACATCCAGATGCCCGGTGTCGACGGCGTGGAAGCGGCCCGGCAGGGCCGGGATCAGCTTCCCGAGGTGCGGGTGGTGATGGTGACCACCTTCGACCGCCCCGGCTACCTGAGACGCGCACTGGACGCGGGGGCCGTCGGTTTCGTGGTGAAAACCACCCCGGCAGCGCGGCTCGCGGAGGCGGTGCGGCGCGCCCACGCGGGTCTTCGCACCGTGGATCCGCAGCTCGCCAACGACCTGCTGTTCAGCGGCCCCAACCCCCTGACCGCCAGGGAACAGGAGGTGTTGCGCCTGGCCCGGGACGGGGAACCCGTCGCGAAGCTGGCCCGGAAACTGTTCCTGTCCCCGGGGACGGTGCGCAACCACCTCTCCAACGCCATCGGCAAGATGGGCGCGGCCAACCGGGTGGAGGCGGCACGGATCGCCACCGAACGCGGCTGGTTGTGAACCCGCACTACACTTCCCGCCATGGCAGGGCGGATCAACGACGAGGACATCGCACTGGTTCGGGAGCGCTGCCGGATAGATGACGTGGTTCGCGACTACGTCGCCCTGCGCTCCGCGGGCGGTGGGTCGTGGAAGGGGCTGTGCCCGTTCCACGACGAGAAGACCCCGAGTTTCACCGTCACCCCGTCGCGTGGCTTCTTCTACTGCTTCGGGTGCGGTGAGGGCGGTGACGTCATCACCTTCCTGCAACGCCAGCAGAACCTCAGTTTCACCGAGGCAGTGCAGACCCTCGCAGATCGTGCCGGAATCACCCTGAGGATCACCGATGACGGTCAAGGGTCAGGTCAGCCACCGGGACAGCGCAAACGAATCCTTGAGGCGAACGCCGCCGCCCAGGAGTTCTTCGCCGCCCAGCTGGCCTCTCCGGAGGCTGTGACGGCGCGCCAGTTCCTCGACCAGCGGGGGTTCGACCGGGCCGTCGCGGAGCAGTTCGTGCTCGGCTAGGCTCCCCGTGGCGGACACGCGCTCAGGCAGGCGCTCATCTCGCGGGGCTTCGACGAGGCCACGCTGAGGGCCGCGGGACTCGTGCGTGACGGTGGCCGCGATTTTTTTGCTGGAAGGCTGCTGTGGCCGATCCGCGACTCGGCCAGCTCCGTGCTGGGTTGCGGCGGTCGCCGGATCTTCGACGACGACCGGCTGCCTGCCAAGTACATCAACACCCCCGAAACCCCCGTCTACAAGAAATCCCACGTGCTCTACGGCCTGGATCTTGCCCGCAGGGCCATCGGGAAACGCGCGCAGGCCGTGGTGGTCGAGGGCTACACCGACGTGATGGCTGCCCACCTGTCTGGGGTCGACACCGCAGTGGCCAGCTGTGGCACTGCCTTCGGCGATGACCACGCCCGCATGCTCCAGCGACTCCTCGGTACCCATGATGGGCTGCACGGTGAGGTGGTCTTTACCTTCGACGGCGATGCGGCAGGACAAAAGGCCGCGTTGAAGGTGTTCCAGGGAGACCACAACTTCATGGTTCAGACCTATGTTGCTGTCGAGCCATCGGGCCTCGATCCCTGTGACCTCTGGCAGCGCGACGGGGATGCAGCGGTTCGGGAACTCGTCGGCAGGCGGATACCGCTGTACCGATTTGTGATGTCCAACGTCCTGAAGGGCTATGACCTGGAACGCGCTGATGGTCGCTTGGGGGCACTCCGTGAGGCTGCTGGCCTGCTGGGCGCGATCCGTGACCGTTCCTTGGTGAACCAGTACCTGCGGGATCTGGCCCAGATGCTCGGCATGGACCTGGAGGATGTACGCAGGGAGGCTGCGAACCGATCCCGCCAGACCCCGGTCGGCAGCACCGGCCAGCACACCAATCTGCGTTCTGGCAGGACCGATGCTGACTGGCCTGATCCGAACGACCCGGCGCTGCAACTGGAACGCGACACCCTGAAGTTGATGCTTCAGTACCCGTTCACCTTCGACCAGGCCTGGAACTCGGTGAAGCCGGAGCAGTTCACACACCCCGGTTATGCCGCGGTGTTCCGGGTGATCGTTGCAACTGAACCGGGGGACGGGTGGACAGAGGAACTGCGACGATGCTGCCCCAACGAACTGGTACTTCAACTGCTGGTGATGCTGCTCGTCGAACCCCTCATGCGGCAGGCGGATGAGAACTACTCCTTGGCCCACACGAACAGGCTCCAGCTGGCGGATCTTTCTCGACGGATAACCGGGTTGAAATCAAGGCTTCAGAGAACTGATCCTCTCAAGGAACCGGAATCGCACGAGGCGATGTTCGAGGAACTGACCGGGCTCGCGCTGCGCCGCAAACACCTCTTGGAACAGAGCCTCTCCTGATGACCTCGATTCGGCAGTGGTCCGCGTCTAACAGTTGACGCGCCTCAGCTAGGGCGCGTTCCTCAAGGCGTTTGACGCTCGTCGCCGACATCCCGAGCACGGCTCCGGTCTGGCTTCGTGTCCGGCAGGCGGTTCCGATTCCGAAACGTAACTTCAGCACCGTTCCACCCACTCCCAGCAGGTCAAGGAAATCCATGGAGGAGAGTTCCACCGCATCGAATCCACCTTCGCAGGAGAGCAGGTGAGATGGCGCTTGATCCAGGTCCGTGAACAGTATCGGGCGACGACCGCCGTTGACGGGTCTCACCAGGTCGAGGCTTCCGCATCGGGTGTACGCGGAGCGCGCCAGAGCCCGTGATACGTACTCGTGAGCGAGTGTACTGAAACGCGTGCCACGTGTGTGGTCGAAGTGCTGAATGGCTTCTCCCAGCGCCAGGCATCCTTCCTGGAACAGGTCGTCGAGGGGGAGGCCCGTGCGTTTCACGGCTTTGCCTGTGAGTTTCATGACGAGCCGGAGATTTGCCCGGAAGAGAGTCTCCCGGGCGTGGAAACCGTTCTCGATGATGCGCTTCAGTGCGCTGCGGGGGTGGCGTCGATCGTCGGTTGCGACCAGATGTGTTGCGTAGACACCTGCCTCGATTTTCCGGGCAAGTTCCCTCTCCTCCTCAGCGTTGAGCAATGGGCTCGAGAAAACCAGTTTTGTGGTGTTCATGTGCGGAACGCTGCCATCGTGTCAGGGACGGGTCCAGTGTCTCAGGCAGATCGCCAACACCAAGGAAAGAAGTGACAACACCTGGGACGTGTGGGAAAACACTCCACCTGTTTGTGGGCACAATTGGTGCATGTCGAACCGAATGCGTCGTCACATGCCGCATCGCTCAGAGGTCGAGGCGGTGACTGGCTCCCGAGGCCGTCAGCTCGGATGGGCTGAAGGGCCGGGGGGAGTGGTGGTGGCCACCACGGGCATGTTTGTTGCGCGACTCAAGGACCGGTGGCGTGGCTGGGGATGGGATGAGGTGCTGCACGGGGGGTGGCAGGAAGAGGACTCCGTGCTGTTCTGGGAAGCTGGTGGGGAGCGCCACGAATGTGTGCTCGACTCTCCGGGCGAGCTGTTGTCAATCTTCCGGGAGCGGGTGCTCGCGTCGACGGTGATGACCGTCAATCACGACCTGTCGCGCGGGGCTGTGCAGATCATCGCCCGTCGTAACCTTCTGGACGGGGGCGTGACCTGGCTAGCCAGCGCCAGCGGTGAGGCCAGCCTGGAGGACCCCAGGACGGCGGCCTTTGTGGTGGCCGAGACTGACCGGCTGCGATCCGAATACGGGCTCTGAACGATAAGTTCTTCCCCGTGGACATCATCTTTATCAGGCACGCTGAATCCACCAACAACAAGACCTGGGCCGAAAAACGCGACGAGACGCTCAGAGTTCCCGACCCTGGGTTGACTGAACTCGGACGAACTCAGGCCAGGACCCTTGCCGGCTGGTTTCCGGGATTCACTCCGCGCCCGACCCACGTGTTCTCCTCGCCTTTCATACGGGCCTTGGAAACCGCGGCCCCCGTGGCGGAGAGCCTCGGCGTGGACGTGATGGTCAGAGCAGACCTGATGGAGCGCAGCGGACCGTTCACCGGCCCGATCATGGATCACCGCCACCATCCGGGGTCGCCCCGATCGGTGCTCCAGAAAGTCTCGCCCCGGATCCTGCTTCCGGACAACGTGACGGAGGATGGCTGGTGGAAAGGGCCATTCGAGACCCGCGATCAGGCGATCGAACGTGCCATGCGGCTGGCGACATGGTTGCGCAAGGACTTCGGTCCTGACGATTGTGTGGCGCTCGTCAGCCACGGTGCCATCGGTTCCTTGCTCGCCACCGCCCTGTTCTGTCCCTCCGAGCTGTCTCGGCGATCCGGCCAGATCATGGGGGAGACCTCGAGCTGGTTCGCTCTCGACAACACCTCGGTTTCGTGGTTTCGCTTGTTTCCTGGTGATGACACAGAGCTGCGCTGTTTCAACCGCGTCGATCACCTTGTTCTGGCGGGAGTGGAGAGCTCCATCATGCTTCAACCGAGCTGATTGGCGTTCCCGGAGAGAGACTGCTAGAGTCTCTCCGCGTGGCCAGTAGGCCGCGACGATCCCTGGTAGCTCAATTGGCAGAGCATTCGACTGTTAATCGAAGGGTTACTGGTTCGAGTCCAGTCCGGGGAGCTTTTCTGCGCCTCGTCTGGGTGGGACATCACCAGGCGGGGCGTTCGTCGTTTCGAGTGTCGCGTGTGATCCAGAAGCCGAGCACGAGCGGACGTGCCAAAACTTGGATTTTCCCCCACATGACCTGGATTTCCTCTAGGGTGGCGAGAACACGCAGTTTCAAGGCAGAGAGAACTTTGCAGTTCGTGAGGAGAACGATGAGGTTCAAAACTAGGGCAGTCGCTTTTCTGGCGACCGCTGCTCTGATTGCACCGGGCTTGGCGGCGTGCTCGTCAGGATCGGGGGGAGGGACGACGCTGACTTGGTTCATTAACCCCGATGGCGGTGGATCCTCCGCTACCGGGGGTGGGCAGGCGCAGCTAGCTGCCGAGTGCAGCGCGGCCTCCGGCGGCGAGTACACCATCAGGGTGGAACAACTACCCAACGACGCATCGGACCAGCGGCAACAGCTCATCCGGCGACTGGCGGCCCGTGATACCGGGGTCGACATCATGAGCCTAGATCCAGTGGTTGTACCGGAATTCGCTGAGGCCAACTATCTGGTGGATGTCCCGGAGCAGTACGCACAAGACTTCACCGCAGACCGGGTGAAGGGCTCATTGGACGCATCCAACTGGAAAGGCAAGCTGGTCGCTGCGCCATTCTGGGCCAACACTCAGCTGCTGTGGTATCGGAAATCTGTGGCGCAGCAGGCCGGTCTCGACATGACACAGCCCGTCACCTTCGAGCAACTGATGGAGGCTGCCAAGGCGACCGGCAAGGACATCGCGGTGCAGGGAAAGCGTTACGAGGGATACACCGTTCTGGTCAATGCGCTGGTCGCAGGAGCTGGAGGGAAGATCGTCGAGAACGAGGGAGCCGCTGCTGAGGACACCAAGCTGGGGTTCGATACCCCAGCTGGTCAGCGGGCAGCAACTGTTATTTCGAAGCTCTCCCATTCCGGAGTTGTCGGACCCGCGATGTCATCGATGGATGAGACCATGTCGCTCAACATGTTCCAGGCCGAGGACAGCTCGGGATTCATGCTGAACTGGCCCTACGTCTACGCGGCGATGAAGGCGAACGGTGTCTCCTTCATCGATGACGTCGCCTGGACCACCTATCCCCGGGTGGATGCGGACAAGGAGTCCGCGCCGCCGTTCGGTGGGATCGAGCTCGGGGTGAACTCGGCCTCCCAGAAGCAGGACATGGCCTGGAAGGCGATCAAGTGCATCACCAGCGAGGAGCACCAGAAGGACTACATGCTGGGCACCGGTAACCCGGCCTCCAGGGCCGCGGTCTTCGGGGATGCCGAGATCCGTGAACAGTTCCCGATGGCCGATGCCATTAGAGAATCGCTTGAAGCCGCGGTCCAGCGTCCCCGCACCGCCTACTACGGGGATCTGTCGACGGCGGTCCAGCGAACGTGGTCGCCGCCTGAATCAGTGGATCCAGCGACCACACCGAAGCAGTCCACTGATCTGATCATGAAGGTTCTCAAGGGGGAGGCATTGCTGTGAGCAAGTCCAGTTCCGGCGGGTCGCACGTATCGGATCGCGCCAAGGAGGAACGCAGGCTCGGTTGGAAACTTGCAGGCCCTGCCTTCGTGATCATGGTGCTGGTGACCTTCTACCCGATCCTCCAGGCCGTCTACAGTTCCCTGTTCAAACATCGTCTCACCGATCCTGGTGGGCAGAGGTTCGTGTTCCTGGAGAACTACCTGATCATCCTGCGCGACCCGCTCTGGTGGCAGGCCTTCGGTACCACTGCGTTCATCACTATCGTCACGGTGGTGGTGGAGCTCGTCCTCGGTTTCCTGATCGCCTTGGCGATGGCCAAGATCATCCTGGGTCGTGGGTTGCTTCGCACCGTGGTGCTGATCCCGTACTCGATCATCACCGTGGTCTCGGCGTTCTCCTGGTTCTACGCCTTTGCCACTGACACTGGATTCGTCGATCCCCTGCTGCACAGCCTGAGCTTTGGGGCATTCCCCAAGGATTTTAACTGGTTTGGTGGGTTCTGGACCTCCATGGTCCCGATCTGTGTCTCCGAGATCTGGAAGACCACCCCCTTCATGTCCCTGCTGCTGCTGGCGGGTCTCACCCAGATCGATTCGGCCATGGAGGAGGCCGCGATCGTTGATGGGGCCACGTGGGGTGAGCGGATGCGGCGTGTCGTGTTGCCCAATATGAAGTCGGCAATCATGGTCGCGCTGTTGTTCCGCACCCTTGACGCCTTCCGCATTTTTGACAACATCTTCATCATGACCGCGGGCAGCCACGATACGGCCTCGTTGTCATTGGTCGCCTACAACCAGACCATCTCGCGCACGGAGGTGGGTCTCGGCTCTGCCGTATCGGTGCTGCTGTTCCTATGCGTGGTCATCATCGCAGTGATCTTCGTCAAGGGCTTCCGTGTGGACCTCGCCCGGGGAAGGAGGTGAGCGGACATGACTCGTGAACTCACCGCTGGCCAGAAGTTCTGGCAGATCGTCGCAACCGTGGCGATCATCGTCTACACGATCATCCCGCTGATCTGGATCGTCAACCTGTCGCTCAAACCGAGTGCAGACCGTGCCGACGGCAATTTCTGGGCCGTGCACCCCACCCTCGAGAACTACGAGCTGATCTTCACCGGGGGAGCGAAGGACCTGTTCCTTCCCGCCTTGCTCAATTCGATTCTGGTGACGCTTATCGCGACGCTTATCGCAGTAATTCTCGCAACCTTCTGCGCCTACGCCATCGCCAGGCTCGATTTCCCTGGCAAGCGGCTCATCCTCGGTACCGCGCTCACGGTTTCGTTCTTACCTGTGATCTCGCTGGTCACTCCGCTGTTCGATCTGTGGCGCCAGATCCACCTGTTCGACACCATCCCAGGATTGATCCTGCCCTACCTGGTGCTGACATTGCCGCTGTCGATCTGGACCCTGTCCGCCTTCTTCCAGCAGATTCCCTGGGAGATGGAGCAAGCAGCCCAAGTTGATGGCGCGACCAGTTGGGAGGCGTTCCGCAAGGTGATCGTGCCCTTGGCTGCGCCCGGAGTTTTTACCACCGCGATCATCGTGTTCTTCACGGCATGGAACGATTTCGTCTTCGCGATCTCGCTCACCAGCGACAAGGCACGCACCGTTCCGGCGGCGCTGGCCTTCTTCACTGGCGCCAGCCAGTTCGAGTCGCCCACCGGTGCTATCTGTGCTGCGGGTGTCGTCGTGACGGTTCCCGTGGTCGTGCTTGTCCTCATCTTCCAGCGCCGGATTGTCTCCGGCCTCACCTCTGGCGCAGTCAAGGGCTGACCCCGACAAGGAGCAGAAAGTTATGGCCCAAATCACCCTCAAGAACATCGTCAAGGAGTACGGAGACGGTTTTAAGGCTGTCAAAGACATCAATCTGGACATCGCTGACGGCGAGTTCATGATCTTCGTCGGTCCGTCCGGGTGCGGTAAGTCGACGACCCTGCGCATGGTTGTCGGGCTGGAGGACATCACCTCCGGGGAGCTGCTGATTGACGGGAAAACCGTGAACGATCTGGCTCCCAAGGACCGCAACCTTGCCATGGTCTTCCAGAACTACGCTCTGTACCCGCACCTGACAGTTCGGGAGAACATCGCATTCCCGTTGCGCCTCAACCGAAACAAGATCCCGGAACAGGAGATCCGTCGCCGTGTGGATCAGGCGGCCGAGATGCTGGAGCTGACGGAGCACCTGGAACGCAAACCCGCCAACTTGTCGGGTGGACAGCGTCAGCGTGTCGCCATGGGACGTGCGATCGTCCGTGAGGCTGATGCGTTCCTCTTTGATGAGCCGTTGAGCAACCTCGATGCCAAGCTGCGTGGCCAGATGCGCACGGAGATCTCCCGGCTGCAACGCAGGCTGGGCATCACCACCATCTACGTCACCCACGATCAGACTGAGGCCATGACGCTGGGAGACAGGGTCGCGGTAATGAAACGAGGGGTGTTGCAGCAGTGCGCCTCCCCTCGGGAACTGTACGAGGAGCCGGCGAACCTGTTTGTCGCGGGTTTCATCGGGTCGCCCCCGATGAACTTCCTTCCTGCCACAGTCCAGGAGGATCATCTGGAACTTCCCATGGCCACCGTTCCTATTCCCGACGGTGCCCGTGAGGGGCTGGCCGGTAAGAAGGTCGTCATCGTCGGGTTGCGCCCCGAACACATCAAGGACGCAGATGTGGCTACACCTCCCGCCGGAGCCGTGATCTTCAACTCGGTCGCCGACGTCACCGAATGGCTCGGCAATGAGCAGTACGCCTACATCCCGTTCCAGTCCGATCCCTCAGTGCAGAGCACTCTGGAGGAACTTGATCGGGACCTCGATGGCGAGGGTATGCGCACCCAGTTCGTCGTCAACCTCGATCCCAGATCCCAGATCCTGGAGGGTGAAGAGGCCCGGCTCTACTTCATGCCGGAGAACATGATGGTCTTCGATCCCGAATCTGGTCGCAACTTGACCCGGGATGAGCAGAACGCCCAGCGCATCGCTGAGCGTTCCGAAACGGCCAGGAAACGGGCACTGGAGCGGGCCAAGGGTCAAGACAGCTAGCCGCAGAAACGGTATGTGGCGCCTGTTCGTGGGGTTCTCGAGAATCCCGCGAACAGGCGATCTTCTCGCCGGGTAATGATCGTCACCGAAAGAATCGCCGAGATGGACAGCTGCATCATCATCAGGAAACGCGGGAAGATGACCCTGCTAGCCATGCCCTTGCTCAGAGACATGGGCATTCGATGTCGGGCGTGATCTGTTGTGGTAGGGGGATTTCTGGACGTACTTACACGGTCCATCCTGACCTTCGAGAAACTAACCGGAACCATCCACTTCGCTCTGCTCCACGATTCGATGCGGAGAACGGTTGTTAGGAGAAATGCCGCGTTGACTCTCCAAGACGCTCTCGAAATGGCTGAAGCCAGTGGTAGAACCCTCGAAGATGCCGATGGCGCCACCGGCACCCGAGAAGCATTCTACTTCCGGGAGTGACCTCGCGGGAGCGGTTCTTGTTCTCCGGCTAATCGATCCTGGGGAGCGTCCCTGAACGCGATTCACCGGATGGAGCTTGGTTTCCTATCTCTGGTTAGCATCGAGCGACATTTGCAGTTATGATTCAGCTGCTTGACCTTCGCCGGTTCCCGGCGAAAGGTATCTACTTGATGTAGCCAGGGGGGGAAGAAATGGTTTTGAAGACCATTGGCAGGTGGAGAACACGTGCCCTGACCATTCTGGGGATTGGCGCCTTGACCGGGGGGATGCTCCCCATGGTCGCGAACGCCGCCCCACAACTGAGCATTGATGTCACGGTCAAGAGCGACGGCACTCCGTCATTCGATGCCGACGACTCGGCGGGAAACGATTCCAGTGCAACCAACGGAATTGTCCGGGTCAACGACAGCATCACCTACAGGGTCCAGTACGGGGTGAACCAGGATGCTGGGGACAACACCACCGTCAAGATCGATTTCCCTAAGGGAATCTACATGGAGGAGCTGCCCGGATTCTGCACAGGGGCGGGATCGGCCCTGACTCCGGAGAAACTGCCTACACCACAGCTTCCGTTGACGGCGAACTCGCTGGATTCCATGCCTGCACAGAGCCTCGTCTGCAATCTCGGGAACAAACCTGCTGCCAGCTCTGATTTCTTCGATTTCACGGCCAAGGTCAGCAATCTCGTGCGCAACGGCACCGCCCTACCGCTGGCCTCTGCCGAGCTCAGCGCGGATGGCGCAACCACTGTCTCCAGTCCCACGGCGGCCACCGTCACCGCGTCCTCCCGGTTGAAGTGGGACATCTCCAAGAACAGCATTTCATCCTCGCCGAACCAAGGTTACGTGTATGGCCCCACCAACACCTCCTGCCCATGGGACAAGGCCGCGACCTGCAAGATGACCGCCTACACCGCGCTCATCGGCGCTCCCACCGGAGGGAAAGGAGCCATGCCCGCGACAGGGGACGTCACGTGGACCGACGACGTGACTCCCGAGGCGATGTATCCCGAGCTGGATGCAGGAAAGATCGCAGCCATCAAGGCGGACCTGGAGAAGTATGGCAGCCGTGTCTACCCGTACGACTACTTCTACAGCGCACCCGGCCCGAAGATCGGCGTGAGCGGTGGAACTTCACTGAATTCGGTGCGGGACTCGGGAACGGTTGAAATCAGCCAGGCCGGCCCGGGACAGCCCGCCAAGTTCACGGTCAAGAATGCTGACATGACCCTGTGGACCTATCCGAAACAGACACTTAGGCCAGCCGGGAATGCCATCCCAGCGGACACGGCCTACGCGATCTCCACATCGTTCATCGTCTACACGCCTGTGGCAACCATCAAGGATTTCGGTGTGGAGGCGGACAACACCTGGACCCTTGCCACCAAGAACTCCTACACCAGCCTGAACATAACCGGGCTGACCGCCGCGGATGTCCAGACCAGCGCAGCTCCCGGTGACGACTCGAAAGACGAGAAGGACTGGAACAATCACCGGAGCACCACCCCCCAGGTCAGCGTGGGGACGGGTTTCTCCAAATCTTTCGAAGGTGTTCCTGGAAGCCCAGGGAACATGAGCGCACAAAAATTCAGTCCGTCGGATTCAGCCCAGGGCGAAGGCCCGGCAGGAGGTGCCACCCGAATGTCCGGGGGCATTACGGTGGCTCCCACCCAGGACATCCAGTCCCAGCTCGAGATAGTCGGTAGCAATCCCGGGTTTCCCGGAAAGATCAGCGCACTGATGTGTGATTCCTGGGACAGCTCACGCCTGCGCCTTGAGGCCAGGAACGTCCCGGCCAGCACCGACCCCAACGCTCATTTCCAAAGGGTTGCTTCCGCTGGCGCACCTGTATGGGTTTCCGGCTACAACAATGCCTTGGTGAACGGCAGTGCCGTCTACGCGACGGAATCCTCCCAGGTGCCCGGCATCCAGGTTCAGTACTCCGCGGTGCCCGGGGGCAACGGTGAGGCCTCGGAGTGTGGCGAGGCCCAAGGACCTTGGTACGACGATCCGGCCGCTGTCCCGGGCAATGATCCGGATCTGCTGGCCAGGGGGGTCTATTCCGCGGTTTCCCGAGTGCGTATCTACACGGTGCTGCCCGAACCCGTCGCCAACAATGAGACGGTTGGTGTCGGGGTCCGGATGGTTGTGGCCATCAGTCACGAGGTGGTTGACTCTGGCCGCCCCACTGGCGACATCCTGCCGAACTGGGCCGGTGTGAAACGGGTCAACATGTCGGAACTGACCCGACAAGAACTCCTGGATAACAAGTCTGCTTGGGGGCGTTCCAGCTATGACCCGGCGAACCACTCCGGTCAGTACGGGGACCGTCTCATCCTGGCAGCCGCTCAGGTCCGGGTGGACAAGCAGGTTCGCAAGGGGACCTCTGGCGAGTTCAGCTCGGTTCCTCCGCAGGTGACAGGAGGCGACACCGCCCAGTTTCAGCTCACTGCTTCCCTGACCTCGCCGGCCCAGGTTCCCGGCATTCTGAAGGACGTGTGGGTGGAGGACTGCCTTCCCACAGCCGCTGCTTTCACCTCCGCCTCGATCAGCCCGTCCGTGGTCTCCGAGGGAGCCACCCCGGCTGATGCCAAACGTCCGGCCTGCGACGAGGGGGAGACCTACCTGCGGTGGGTGTTCCCCGGCCATGAGGTGAACAAGGCCTTGGAGCCCATCGTCGTCACCACCGAGATCTCCCCGGCCGCGGTCAACGGTACGTATGTCAACGACGTCGTGGTCTGGGCCGAGGACGACGCATCTACCTTGGCACAACGTACCGATCAGGCGGAGATCGTCACCGCGAACCTGGCCGGGATCAAGCTGCAGAAAACAGCTCTCACTCCCGTAACTCAGGTGAACCTGCCGGGCCAGACCACCAACGAGCCGAACAAGTGGCGGGTACGCCTGACCAACACGCTGCCCAGTCCCGAGGCTGACTCCGTGAAAAATCCTGACGTCATTGATGTTCTTCCCCGCAACGATGTCACGAGCGGTTTGACGAATGTCGCCGAGACGAAGTTCTCCGGAACCTTCGAGTTCCAGTCGGCTGCCATCACCAAGGGAACAGCGGCAGCAAGGATTCTCTACACCTCGGTCAGTGAGGTCAATCAGGATCCTGATGACGCCAGCAATTCCGCAGCGGGAAGCACCGTGTGGTGCGACTCCCCGGCGGGAGGCACTGTGGTGTACGGCACGGGTACCTGCCCGACCGCAGCCTCCGAGGTCACTGCCCTTCGAGTGATCCAGCCGGGTGCCTTCGGGTCGGGTGAAGTCCTCGAGTTCGACATCACCATGGCTGGGGTCGGGAACGCTGAGGGAGACGTCTACACCAACAAGGCATTCGCCCGGGCAGCGGGTTTCCAATTCCCTGTCGGGCCGATTGCCCGCACGGAACGAGTGGTGAGCAGCAGCATCGGTGACCGCACCTGGCTGGATATCAACCGCAACGGGATCCAGGACCAGTTCGACGGATCGGATGAGCCGCCCGTGGCCGGGGTGGAGGTCAGTCTGAAGGGCACCGACGACCTGGGCAATGCGGTCTCGCTCAGCACGAAGACAGACGCCCAGGGTGCCTACGGATTCCCGAATCTGCGGGCTTCCGACGCGACCGGATACACCATTACCTTCGGGAAAGCTGCGGATGGCTTCACCCAGCAGGCAGCCGGGTCTGATCCCGCTCTCGACTCGAATGCCGATGCCACCACCGGCCAGACCACTCCCGTGGTGCTGCCGGAGAACACCGACGATCCGACCGTCGATGCGGGCTATGTGGCCAGTGGCGCTCTTACCGTGAGCAAACAACTCGAAGGACAGGGCGTGGTTCCGTTCGCGGGAGGGGACGAGTTCACCTTCTCCGTGGTCTGCGCTTTGGATGGCAAGGAAGTACTGAACAGAGCCGATGTCAAGGTGAAAGTGGCGGACGGCGCCACCTCGGCGGACAGCGATGCGATCACCGGGATCCCGGTTGGCAGCACCTGCGTGGTCACGGAGACGGACGCTGCAGATGCCGATCCACAAACACAACCTCCCTCCAGCACCGTGACCATCGGCTGGGATGCGGACAAAGCGGTGGGCCAGAGCGTCAAGGCCTCACTCACCAACTACTACTCGGCTGGGAAGGTCAAGGTCACTAAGGAACTGCTTGGGGACGAAGCAGCCGTGGAGGCCGCCAAGGAGAAAGAGTTCACCGTCACTGTCACCTGTCAGTTGCCTGATGACAACGGGGCAGCCGGTACGACCGTGTTCAGTGGGCCCGTCAAGCTCAAGGGTGGACAGAGCGTCACAGCCACCGATGCCACCGGGGCGGAGGTCAAACTGCCCCTGGGAGCACGCTGCTTCGGCGAGGAAACAGATACTGGTGGAGCCACAAGCCACGAGGTGACCCCGGGTGACTGGGCCAATGCCATCCCGGTTGAAACCAACGACCCGAATACGATCTCCGAGATTGGCATCACGGCTGTCAACACCTTCCTCAACCCTCCGGATGTGAAGGTGACCAAGGAAGTCCAGGAGACTCATCAAGAAGGTGCAGAGGCGACCACCACGTACAAGATCACGGTGACGAACACCGGAACCCAGACGGGTTCCTATGACCTCAGCGACACCCCTGCCCCGGGGAAGGGGATTTCTGTCGAGAAGGTGACGTTGGTGTCGACTGAGGGCGGCCCAGCAGCCAATGCCGGTTTTGATGGTGTCAAGGACAAGGTCCTTGTGAGCAACCAAACCATCGCGGGAGGAGCCTCGCACGTCTTTGTCGTCGAGGTTCGGGCAAAGGCATCCACAGGAATCGCGGATGCAGCTACTGATTGCACGCTGGATGCGGGAGAGAACGGGACGGGACTCTTGAACCGGGCCACCCTCACATTCAGCGGGGAGCAGTCCTCGGCGCAGGCCTGCACCCCGGTGTCTCCTCCACCCCCCGTGGAGTCGCCGTCGCCGAGTCCTTCGCCGTCGCCGAGTCCTTCGCCGTCGCCGAGTCCTTCGCCGTCGCCGAGTCCTTCGCCGTCGCCGAGTCCTTCGCCGTCGGAGTCCCCGAAGCCGGTGCCCTCATCACCTCCGGTGCTCATCAGGCCCGGATTGCCGAAGACCGGTGCCTGAGAAACACTGAAGACGGGGCTCGCAGGAATCCAGTTCCTGCGAGCCCCGTCTTTTCGTGGGGCGTGCGGGGCTCGAACCCGCGACCCAGGGATTATGAGTCCCTTGCTCTGACCGGCTGAGCTAACGCCCCGACTCGATGGCACAGTCTAGCGGGATGATGCTCATGCCGCGCACGAAGCGTCGCCACAGGTCTTGCACAGGGCGGTTCACGAAGGTGTTCGACATGACGAACTCACGATCCACCCGGCGCCTGTCCCGCCGAGCCATCATCACCGGGGCCGCCGGGGCAGCTGGGCTCGCCGCAGCAGGCGGTACGGCCTGGGCCATCGACCGCTACCTGATAGAACACACCAACGTCACCTCGGCATCCGACTACCAAGGGCTGCCCGGAACCCAAATCAGCGGCACCACCACCGCCACTGCCACATCGGCGGGGGACGGGGTGATCGACGGCACGACCTACACTTCCAGTGATCGGCAGATCACCATCACCCAACACACTTCTGGTTCCGGGAATTCCGCCAAGGCCTGGTATGTGGCCGATGTAAAGCTGAATGACGTCACCGCCCTGCGCAGCGCCTTTGCGAAGAACAGCTTCGGAACCAACATCATCGAGTACCCGACAACGATCGCGGAAAACGTCGGGGCCCTGTTTGCCATCAACGGCGACTACTACGGTTTCCGCGACACCGGGATCATCGTCCGTGACGGCATCGCTTTTCGTGATGAACCGGCCCGCCAAGGCTTGGCGATTATGCGGGATGGCGCCATGGTCAGCTATGACGAGACCAGCACGAATGCTGCGAAACTGATCTCGGACGGCGCCTGGCACACCCTCTCTTTCGGCCCCACACTCGTCAACGGTGGTGCCGTCATCGAAGGCATCGACACACTCGAGATCGACACCAACTTCGGCAACCATTCCATCCAGGGCACCCAGCCCAGGACAGGACTGGGAATGATCGCCGCCAACCATTTCGTCTTCGTCGTGGTCGATGGTCGTTCCTCCGGATACAGCAACGGCATCACCATGACCGACTTCGCGCAGCTCTTCGTGGATCTGGGGGCACAGGTTGCCTACAACCTCGATGGTGGCGGTTCCTCACAGATGGTCTTTAACGGCTCCCTCGTCAACAACCCTCTCGGGAAGAACAAAGAACGCGGTACCAGCGACATCTTGTGGATCGGAAGGTGACGTCATGCTCGTTCTCATCCCTGCCTACGAACCCGGTGACTCGCTCATCGCCCTGGTCCGCGAACTGCGAGCCCATTCCGCCGCCCCCAACGTTCTCGTGGTGGACGATGGTTCCGGCCCCGACCACGACGAAATCTTTGCCCTGGCCCGCATCCATGGCGCCACCGTGCATCGATACCAGGAGAACCGTGGAAAGGGGCATGCCCTCAAGACCGGGTTTGCCATCGCCAGGCGATACCATCCGGGTGAGGTGGTCGTCTGCGCCGATTCCGATGGCCAGCACAAGGTGCCCGACATCATGCGAGTGGCCCGTGAGGTCGACGTCGATTCCCGCGAGATGGTGCTCGGGGGGCGTCGGTTCACCGGGCGGGTACCGCTGCGCAGCGCCTTCGGGAACAAAGTGACCAGCTGGTTGTTCAAGACCCTGACCGCGATCAGGGTGGGCGACACCCAGACAGGGTTGCGCGCCTATCCACCGAGCATGCTTGAGTGGCTCGGAACCATCCCGGGGGAACGTTTCGAGTACGAACTGTCCTTGCTGCTCCAGGCCAGGAAAGCGGGGATCAGCATCCGGGAGATCGAGATCGAAACCGTCTATCTGCACGGCAACCGGAGTTCCCACTTCCGTCCCATCCGGGACTCGTGGCGGGTCTACCGACCGCTGCTGGCCTTCGCCGGGTCATCGCTGGTCGGGTTTGCCGTCGACTTCCTAGCCCTGCTGCTCCTGATGGCCGTAACCCACAACCTGTTGTTCAGCGTGATCACCGCGCGGCTGCTGTCTGCCACCATCAACTACTTGCTCAACCGGCATGCGGTGTTCCGCGACGGTGACCGCAGCACACCAGTGAGATACGCACTCCTCGTATGTGGAATCCTTGTCGCCAACTACGCGCTGCTGCGGGCCCTATCGATCGTCATGCCACTGGTGGCAGCAAAACTGCTAACCGAGTTCGCGCTCTTCGCGATCAGTTTCGCCGCCCAACGCGCCCCGGTGTTCACCCACAAGGAGCTGAGCACCCGCAAGGGGCATCTGGTCACCCGATAGGTTGGGTCCATGCGCACATCTACTCCACTCGATGCCGTCGCCGAGGCCCACGTCGATGCCCTGGCAGCCCACGACCCTCTCGCGGCAACGGGAATCGGTCTGCCGGGTCACGACCACGAGCTGCCCGATTACTCCCCGGAGGGTACCGGTCGCTGGGCTGATGAGCTGCGACGCACGCTCCGATTGATCGAGGAGACGCCGAGAACGGACGCGGTCGATGAAGTCACAGCAGCGGCCATGATGGAACGGCTCGGCCTTGAATCGGAGAGCATCGAGGCAGGTGACCATTTCGCCGCAGTCAACAATATCGACTCGCCTGTCCAGTGGTTGCGGGACGTCTTCGACCTGATGCCCACGAGGAGCGATGATGACTGGAGCAACATCGCATCCCGGATGGCGGGCATGCCCCGCGCTGTCAGTGGCTACATCGAGACCCTGCGTGAAGGCATCGCACGGGGAACTGTCCCGGCCCGCCGTGCAGTAACCGACGTGGCGGCTCAAGCTGCCGACCTGGCCGGGGAGAAATCGCGATTCCGCCAGCTGGTGTCCGAAGCCGGGCGGGAGGGAACACTCGGCGCCGAGCTGCAACGAGCAGCGGAACTCGCCCGCAGCGCCTTCGGGGACCTGGCCCGGTTCCTCACCCAGGACCTGGCCCCCGTCGCTCGGGAAACGGATGCGGTAGGGCGTGAACGCTACCAGCGGGCTTCCCGGGAGTTCCTGGGAGCTCGGATCGATCTCGACGAAACCTATGAGTGGGGGGTAGAGGCGCTGGCCCGGATCACCGCCGAACAGGAGGCCATCGCAGGCGAGATTGCGGGCTCCGGGGCTACCATCTCTGATGCGATCGCTGTGCTGAACGCCGATCCAGCAAACCAGCTGCACGGCACCGAGGCGCTGCGGGAATGGATGCAACGCACCGCTGATGAGGCCATCGCGGCACTCGACGGGAAGTACTTCACCCTGGATCCGAGGGTACGCGCCATCGAGGGCATGATCGCTCCCTCAGCGACTGGCGGTATCTACTACACCGGACCATCCGCTGACTTCTCTCGCCCTGGCCGTATGTGGTGGTCCGTTCCCGCGGGGGTCACTGAGTTCACCACCTGGCAGGAGAAGACCACCGTCCATCACGAGGGCGTTCCCGGCCATCACCTGCAGATCGGGCAGGCCGTCGCCCAGGCGGAGAATCTGAACCGCTGGCGGTCGCTGGTCTGCTGGGTCTCCGGGCACGGCGAGGGCTGGGCGCTGTACGCGGAACGTCTCATGGATGAGTTCGGTTTCCTGAACCTGGGGGAGCGTCTCGGGATGCTCGACGGCCAACGGTTGCGCGCCACCCGGGTCGTTCTCGACCTGGGAATCCACCTCGGCAAACCCGCCTTCGACCGCTATGGCGGCGGGATCTGGGATCATGACAAGTGCTGGCAGCTGCTGCGCGACAACGTCGCCATGGAGGAAAACCAGCTGCGTTTCGAGCTGCACCGCTACCTGGGGTGGGCGGGGCAGGCCCCCAGCTACCGCATCGGCCAGCGGATCTGGGAGCAGATCCGTGACGACGCGGCCTGCCGGGCCGGGCAGGAATTTGACCTGCGTGACTTCCACGACCGTGCCCTGGCAGTCGGGTCGTTGCCGCTTGACGTGCTGCGCGAGGTGCTGGCCGGGTAGTCTGGCCCGGTGCTGACGATGCAAGACGCCCTCCGGATCCTGTCCGATTACTGGACTTCGCGCGGCTGCCTGACCTGGCAGCCCTACAACTCGGAGGTGGGGGCCGGCACCATGAACCCCGCCACCGTGCTGCGGGTCCTTGGACCGGAACCGTGGGACGTCGCATACGTTGAACCCTCCGTGCGTCCCGACGATTCCCGCTACGGCGAGAACCCGAACCGGCTGCAGACCCACACCCAGTTCCAGGTGATCCTGAAACCCGAACCCGGCGACCCGCAGGAGCTCTACCTCGGGTCGTTGGAGGCCCTCGGGATCGACCTCGACGCCCATGACGTTCGTTTTGTTGAGGACAACTGGGCGCAACCAGCGATCGGCGCCTGGGGACTCGGCTGGGAGGTGTGGCTCGACGGCATGGAGATCACCCAGTTCACCTACTTCCAGCAGGTCGGCGGGCAGGATCTCGACCCGATTCCCGTGGAACTGACCTACGGGATCGAACGCATCCTGATGGCGCAGCAGCGCGTCACTCACTTCAAGGACATCGCCTACGCCCGTAAAGCCGACGGCAGTATCGTCACCTACGGTGAGGCGTTCGGCCAGCAGGAGTACGAGATGAGCCGCTACTACCTGGACGACGCCGACATCGAGACGAACCGGCGGCTCTACGAGGCCTATGTTTCGGAGGCCACCCGCATGGTGGAGGCACGGCTGCCGGTTCCCGCCCACTCCTACATCCTCAAATCCAGTCACGCCTTCAACGTGCTCGCCGCCCGCGGCGCGATTTCCACCACGGAACGCGCCCAGGCGTTCAGCACCATGCGCCGCCTGATGCGCGACACCGCAGCGCTGTGGGTGGAACGGCGAGGCGAACTCGGGTTCCCGCTCCTCAAGGAAACCGAGAGGAAAACCGGGACACCAGAGGAG
>JABCNW020000232.1 GCA_013333945.2 Propionibacterium sp. | reverse complement strand
GGTGATCGTGGACATGGCAGCCATCGGTGGTGGCAACTGCGAGCTCACCCGGCCTGGTGAAAGCTACGTCACCGACAACGGGGTGACCATCATCGGTTACACGGACCTGTCCTCCCGACTGCCCGGGCAGTCGTCGCAGCTCTACGGCACCAACCTCGTCAATGCCCTCAAACTCATGACCCCCGGCAAGGACGGGAACCTCGTCATCGACTTCGACGACGAGGTGGTGCGCACCATGACCATCGTCCGAGACGGGGAGGTGACCTTCCCGCCACCCGAGATCAAGGTCTCCGCCGCGGCGCCCGCTCCGGCCGCCGCAGACAGGCCCTCGGCGCCCGTCACGCCTGCGAAACCCCCGCGCCCCTGGTGGCACCAGGTGGCCTGGGTCGGGGCCGGGTCGGTGGCGTTGATCGCGCTGCTGACCCTCGCTCCGCCGCCGCTGGTGGGCCTGATGGCCGTTTTCGTGCTGGCTATCGTCGTCGGCTACTACGTGGTCTGGAACGTCACCCATGCCCTCCACACCCCGCTGATGAGCGTCACCAACGCCATCAGCGGCATCATCGTCGTCGGCGCCATGACACAGCTGCCCAGCGACAACTGGGTCATCAGGATCATCTCCTTCGTGGCGGTGCTGATCGCATCCATCAACGTCTTCGGCGGGTTCACGGTGACCCACCGCATGCTGAACATGTTCCGGAAGGGCTGAGCCGTGCTGAATAACCTCGTCAACGCCACCTACATCGCCGCCGGCCTGATGTTCATCCTCGCCCTGGCGGGCCTCAGCAAACACGAGACCGCGAAGAAGGGCAACGCGTTCGGAATCCTCGGCATGGTTCTCGCCCTGGCGGCAACCAACTATGCCATCGCCCAACCCGGCGCCGGGACGAATTTCGACTGGACCTCCGCTGCCCTGTTGTACGGGGCGATCGCCATCGGCGCGGTCATCGGCACGTGGAAGGCCCGCCGGGTCGAGATGACCGGGATGCCGGAGCTCATCGCCCTGCTTCACAGCTTCGTCGGGGCCGCCGCAGTGCTCGTGGGATTCAACGTGCACTTGACGGCCACCCACACCGACGTGCTGCACGCCGTCGAGGTGGTACTCGGGATCTTCATCGGCGCGGTCACCCTCACCGGTTCGTTGGTGGCCTGGGGCAAGCTCAACGGGAGCATCGCCTCGAAACCGTTGATGCTGCCCGGCAGGAACTGGATCAATCTGGGCATGCTCGTCGCCGTCGCTGGGCTCGGGTGGTGGTACGTCGCGACGCTGTCGCTGGTCCCGCTGCTGCTGGTGACCCTGATCTCCCTGGCCCTGGGCTGTCACCTGGTGGCTGCCATCGGTGGCGCCGACATGCCGGTGGTTGTTTCGATGCTGAACTCCTACTCCGGGTGGGCAGCGGCCTTCAGCGGATTCATGCTTGACCAGAGCGTTCTCATCATCACGGGCGCCCTGGTCGGTGCCTCCGGCGCGATCCTGTCCTACATCATGTGCCGGGCCATGAACCGATCCTTCGTCTCCGTGATCCTCGGAGGATTCGGCGATGCCCCCGTGGCGGACAGCGGCTTGGCAGGGGAACACCGGGATGTCAGTACCGCCGAGGTCGCGAAACTTCTGACCGAGGCCCGTTCCGTCGTGATCGCACCCGGATACGGGATGGCGGTGGCCCAGGCTCAGTATCCCGTGGCCGAGCTGACCGCGCGACTACGGGAGCAGGGTGTGAATGTGCGGTTTGCGATCCATCCCGTTGCGGGACGGCTGCCCGGTCACATGAACGTGCTGCTGGCTGAGGCAAAAGTGCCCTGCGACATCGTCCTGGAGATGGACGAAATCAACGACGACTTCGCCGACACCGACGTGGTGCTGGTGATCGGAGCTAATGACACGGTCAACCCTGCCGCGAATGAACCCGGCTCCCCGATCTCTGGTATGCCCGTGCTCAAGGTGTGGGAGGCCGGCCAGGTGGTGGTTTTCAAGCGCTCCATGAACGCAGGCTATGCAGGCGTCCAGAATCCGCTGTTCTTTAACGAGAACTCGGTGATGTGTTTCGGCGACGCCAAGGCGACGGTCCAAACAATCTTGAACGACATGAGATCCGCCACCGGCTGATTCCTTGCCGTTTCAACCGGGAAACAGAAGCATGTTTTTCCGCATCTCGGTCTCCCTTCCGAGGCGGTGTGGGGAACGCGAACGGTGCTAGCATTCCGCCCGTGAATTCACTGCCCGAGGCCCCCGCACGTCACGGCAACCGGTTTGACGCGCTTGATGGTCTGCGGACCATAGCGGTGGGGCTGGTGGTTCTCTTCCACGTCTCGGCCCCCTACATGGCGGCCGGGTTTCTGGGCGTGGACATGTTCTTCGTGCTCTCCGGTTTCCTCATTACCTCGGGACTGATAGCGCAGGTCGAACGCAGCGGACGGATATCCCTGGGCGATTTCTGGAGTAGGCGGATCAAACGACTCATGCCCGCCGCCCTGTTGGTGGTGTGCGTCGTCCTCGTCTGGGCGGGGAATTTTGCGCTAGTGCATCGCCGCGACAATCTCTCCCTTGACGCCTGGTACACGATCTTCTACCTCGCGAACTGGCGATTCATAGGCTCGGCCTCGTATTTCGAGAATGACGGCACTGTCTCGCCCCTGTTGCACATGTGGAGCCTCGCCGTCGAGGAACAGTTCTACATTGTCTGGCCGTTGCTCATCGCCGGAATCACCTGGCTGGTGCTGGGGGTTTTCCGGGCCGGGAACCGGAATGCGGTGCGAGTTCTGGCGGGGGTGGCTGTCGCGATTGTCGCGGTCTCGGCGGTGCTTCTGGCGCTTTTCTACGCGCCGCAGGCGGCGGAACGGGCCTACATGGGAACCGATGCGAAGGCTTTCGAACCGATGCTCGGGGCACTGCTGGCGATCCTTGCCACCAATCCTCGGTTCGCTGCATGGTGCACCCGCTGTTCCAGGTTCCTGTTCTGGGGCGGTGCGGTCTCGACCGCGGTTCTGTTCGCCGTGCTGGATGGTCCCGCTCCGTTCTACTTCCACGGGGGTGCGCTGCTGTTCTCGCTGGGGACCGGCGCGCTCATCCTCGGCGTCCGCTACGGCCTGGCGACGCCCGAGGCCAAAGTGCTCGCGTTCGCGCCGATCAGTTATCTCGGCAGAATCTCCTACGGCCTGTACCTGTGGCACTGGCCGGTGGCGGTGTGGTTCGGGGTCAACTCCGGGACCTTCCGGCCCCTGCGGACGGTGGCTGTGCTGGCGCTGACCCTCGCGTGTTCCTCCGCCTCGTATCATCTGCTGGAGATGCCGATCAGGCAGGGGCGAATCGGGAATTTCCTCAAGCCGTGGAGGGCGATCGTCGCAGGAGCCACTGCGATGGTGATCATGGCCCTGAGCAGCAGTTTCGTGGGTGGCACCCCGCTCGCGCGGGCGCTGCGCCTGGGACACGGTGGTGGGGAGATCAGGCGTGATGTCATCATGCTGGGCGGTGACTCTGTTCCGCTGCGGATAGCCGATCCGCTGGCCGTGGCCGGACAGGAACGGGGATTGACCGTGGTGGGAACGGCCCAGGGCATGTGCACACCGATGGGCACATTCCTGTACTTCGGGCCCAACGATGAGTTCGGTAAGCTCTGCCCGCCCGTCAAGGACGTGCAGGACGAGGCCATCCGAGTCCACTCTCCCGGAATAATCCTGTGGTGGTCTCGGCACGAGTACATTGACCGCTACGAGGGTTACCGGGTGCTTTCCCCGGATTCGGACGAGTTCTGGGAGGCGCAGCACCGAGACCTTATCGCCACCGCCGACCGGTTGACGGGGCGTGGGGAAACCCTGGTGATCGTGCTGACTGAGCGCCCCGGCATCGGCGTGATGTCACGTCCCGACGACGAGCTGGCATCCATGTTGATCAAGTACACGATCGAGCATGACGAGTATCGGCAGCGGTTCAACCAGATCGTCACGGAAGTGGCAGCGCAACGCGATGACATCCGCACCATCGACGGGGACTCCCTGTTCTGCGGCGACGCTCCGGGCGTTGGCCCTGGGCCGCTGTGCGATGACACCGTGAACGGCAACTTGATGCGGCCCGACGGCAATCATGTGGACAACGACCTGTTCGGCCCTCAGGTGGCCAACATGCTTCTGGACATGACCCTGGCAGCTGCATCCTGACAGGGACGGCTGACCGGCTATCCGGGATCCGGTCAGGTGGGTTGGGCGTCCTCGTGGGTTTCTGCATCGAGCCGATCCATCCACTCCCTGACGTGCCAGGTGGCCCGGACGTCGTCCTCGTTGTACTCCAGCACGCGCCTGCGCGCCGCTTTGCGCTCCGCGGCGTTGAGGCCGTCAACGGCGGTGGCGAACCAGGTCTGCGAGTTCAATCCGCCCGGTTCCTCATCGCGCCACGAGAACCCCGCGCCCTTGCTCGCGACCACCTTCAATCCCAGACCGTCTACAGCGACGAAGTTG
>JABCNW020000231.1 GCA_013333945.2 Propionibacterium sp. | reverse complement strand
CCGGCATCCTGTCGGAGGGTGAGATCGCCCCCGCGACCCGGGAGGTGCTGCGCAAGAACACGAACGTGACGGTGCAGCTCGGTCTCGTCGAGGGGATCGACGTGGAGGCCAAGCAGGTGCGGTGGCGGTTCCACGGCCTCGAACAGGTCACCGACTACGACTCACTGATCGTCGCCGCCGGTGCGGGGCAGTCGTACTTCGGCAACGACCACTTCGCCCGCTACGCGCCCGGCATGAAAACCATCGACGACGCCCTGGAGTTGCGGGCCCGGATCTTCGGGGCCTTCGAGCTGGCCGAACTCGCCCCGGAGGGGGAGGACGTCTCCAGGTTCCTGACCTTCGCGGTCGTCGGCGCGGGGCCGACAGGAGTGGAGATGGCCGGGCAAATCCGGGAATTGGCCTCCAAGACCCTCGTCGGCGAGTTCCGGCGCATCGACACGCGCCAGGCACGGGTGATTCTCATCGAGGGTGGACCCCTGGTGCTGCCCAGCTTCGGCGAGGATCTCGGTGGCTCGGCCCGCAGGTCGCTGGAAAAACGCGGCGTCGAGGTGCGGACGGAGACCATGGTCACCGAGGTCGACTCGCGCGGATTCACCGTCAAACGCAAGGACGGCTCCACCGAAAGGGTGGAATCGGTGTGCAAGGTGTGGGCCGCTGGTGTGTCTGCGAACCCGCTCGGTCCGCAGCTCGCCGAACAAACCGGCGCCGAGACCGACCGGGTGGGCAGGGTCAAGGTGCTGCCGGACCTGACTCTGCCGGGCCATCCTGAGGTGTTCGTGATCGGCGACTTGGCCGCCGTCGACGGGGTGCCCGGGGTGGCGCAGGGCGCGATCCAAGGCGCCAGGTATGCGGCCAACGTCATCCGTGGCCAGCTGGCCGGGAACCGCCCGGAGGCCCCGTTCACGTACAAGGACAAGGGGTCGATGGCGACGATCTCCCGGTTCTCCGCCGTCGTCAGCGCAGGGAAGGTCAAGTTCTCGGGCTTCCTGGCCTGGGCGGCGTGGCTGGTGCTGCACCTGCTCTACATCGCGGGCTTCAAGCAGCGGATGTCGACGCTGCTGCACTGGTTCGTCAGCTTCCTCACCCGCGGTCGGGCGGAACGCGTCACGACGAACCAGCAGATGGTCGGTCGCCTGGCTCTGGAGGAACTCGGTGAGGGCACCAGCGCCCGTCTCATGTCCGGGGCGGCCAAGGCGTCCGGGGATGCGAAACCGGAGGGCTCTGACGACAAGGAGACGGCGCCGGTCGCGGGCTGAGACGTCGGGGTTCGCTGGCCTTCCCGCTGATTCGCTGGTCTTCTTTACGGTTTGCTGGCCTCGTTCACGTGTGCCTGCGCTGTGAGGCCAGCAAACACGAACAAGGCCAGCAAAACCGGGTTAAGGCCAGCAAACCGACGGGCGACGCGGGGTCAGGCGTCGGTCTGTTCCCGGAGGCGGGCGTTGGCCTTCTCGACATCGAGACGGGTGAGCAGGAGGAAGATGAGGGCGTTGGCGACCAGCGGGAACCACACATACATGACGTAGAGCATCTGGATCGCCGAGTCCGGTTGCATGCTCACACCGCCGTCATAGCCGCTGGCAGCCAGGAGCCACCCTGCCGCTGCCGTGCCGATGCCGCTGCCGACCTTCACCCCCAGGGAGGTGCAGGAGAACATGAGCCCGTCGATGCGTTTGCCGGTGCGCAGCCAGGTGTGTTCCGAGGCTTCCGCGATCATGGCGTTGAGCGTCCCCTGCAGCGGACTCATCCCTAGGGAGGCCACCGCCGAGAGGATCAGCATGAGCGGGATGTCGTGGAAATAGGCCGCCACCAGCACCCCGAGCCGCCCGAGGGTCGCGATGACGTAGCCGCCGAGGTTGACCCGGTACATCTCCCCGAACTTTTTCACGATGATGGGCGTCACCAGCAGGCCGACGATGAGCGGGATGTTGATGGCCCAGGCGAAGGTCCCCAGCAGGTTCTCGTCCCCCAGGATGTATTTCATGAAGTAGATGCCCATGTTGAGCATTGCCGTGAAGACCTGGGTGAGTAGGAAGACCACCAGGATGAGGAGGTAGTACTTGTTGGACAGCAGCATCTTGGCCGACTCCAGTACCGTCAGCGTGTCCTCCTTCTGCGCCGTGTCGTCGTCGCCGGCCAGTTCCTCCGGGGACAGTTCCTTGACGGAGAACACCGACAAGGTGTTGACCGCCAGCCCGAACAGCGCGTAGATGATCGCCATGGTCCGCCACCCCGCGGCGCCGCCGCCGAACATCGCCACGCCCCCGACCGTGATGCTCTGGATGAGCAGGTTCGTCCCGAAGGCGAACATGAAACGGATGGAACCCATCTGCACCCGCTCCGAACCGTTGCGGGTGATGAGCGCGGTCAGTGCGGAATAGGCGATGTTGTTGGCCGTGTAGAACACGGCGTTGAGGAGGGTGTAGGCGATGAAGAACCAGGCGTACTTGGCGGTCTCACCCAGCTCGGTGGGGATCGCGAAGATCGCGATGATCATGCCGGCGCAGCCGACGAAACCCCATAGCATCCACGGTCGGGCCTTGCCCATCCGGGTGTTGGTGCGGTCCAGCAGTGCACCGAAGATGACGTCGGAGAAACCGTCGAAGAGCCGGGAGATCATCATGAGTGTGCCGACGATGCCCGCGTTGAGCCCAGCGGTGTCGGTGAGGTAGATCATGACGAAGGCGGACAGGAGCACGTAGACGACGTTGCCGGCGACGTCACCCGAGCCGTAGCCCACCTTGTTGTACCACGTCAGGTATTTCTTCTCGCCGGCCGCTGCCGTGCGCGTCGTGTCTTTCATGACGTCACCTCGTCGTGAGTTTCAGTGTTGGTGGGGGTGGTGAGCAGGAGGTGGAGTTCCATGCCCAGCTCGTGGCCGTCCACCTGGTAGCGGGATCGCAGGGCCGGTCCGCAGCTGTTGGAGCCAATGCCGGCCATAGCGGCGTCCAGGCACAGCACCGTGCTGCCCGACGCTCTGAGGTCGGTGTTGCGGTGCCGTGCGGCAAGTTCCTCCTGCGTGTACCGGGAGGCGTTGAAGGAGAACGGGGTCTGTCCCACCGCGGTCAGGGCCAGGCCGCCGCCGGAGACGGTGACTTCGTCGCAGTCGGCGTGGCTGCCGTTCTCCTGGGGACGGATGTAGTCCTCGTGGAGGTCCGCGACGCTCGTGCTGAAGGCCCCGTGATGGCTGGCGCGGTGCTTGTCCGCGTAGCTCTCGAAGGGCCCCAGGCCGTGGTAGTCGACCTGGTTCATGGACTCGGGCAGGAACAGCCGCAACCCCAGGCGCGGCAGGCTCGGAAACCCGAGGGTGCGGCGCATCCGCAGGATCACCCCGAGGATCCCGTCGGCGGTGACGGTCCAGATCAGCCGACCGCGCAGGGCGGGCTGGACCGTCGGTGCCACCAGGGCGACGTCGGCGCTGATCGTCGCGCGCCCCGCCTCCTCGGCGACGTCGACGGCGTAGGCACGGGCCATGGCCCGGTGATAGTGGGCGCGTTCCCAGTCCAGACGCACGTGGCGGTCGTTGTCGGTGGGGGCCCGCCAGATGTTGAGCTCGACCGGGCGTTCCAGGACTTCCCGGTCGTTGACGCTCAGGGCGGCGGGCAGGCCGGTGCGCGTGTCGATGGTGCAGCGCAGACCCGCGGTCGCCACGTCGATTCGCGTCCCCTCCCGTGCGACCTGCACCGATCCCCGGCTGGTGGGACGGTGTGCGAGCTCCGCGACCCGGCGGTGCCGCCCGTCGGCGTTGTGCAACGGAACCTCATCGATGCCCAGGACGTGCCCGGCGGGCAACAGTGGTGCGGGACGCGCGAGCCGATGGGTGACCAGCAGGTGGCATTTCCCGGCGTGCGGAATCTGCGGTTCGCAGCGCAGCATGACGCTCGTGTGCGGTGGGACGGGATCGGTCAGGTCGATGTCCCCGCGATCCACGACGACACCGTCGCAGCGCACCTCCCACGAGACGCGGGCGTACTGCGACAGGTCCGTGTGGTCGAGGTCGTTGTGGACGGTGAGCAGACCCTCCTCCTGGTCGTACTCGACGACGCGGGCGGGACGCTGCACGTTTTTCAGCTCTGCCAGCCCGGGGTGCGGGACCCGGTCGGGGGAGACGAGCCCGTCGACGCAGAAGCTGCCGTCGTGGATGTCCTCGCCGTGGTCACCGCCGTAGCGGAAGACCGGTCGGCCGTCGTCGCTGGTGCCGGCCAGCACCGCGTGGTCGCACCACTCCCACACGAAACCTCCGCACATGCGCTCGTCGTCGCGGATGATCTCCCAGTAGTCCTCCAGATCGCCGGGGCCGTTGCCCATGGCGTGGCAGTACTCCACGAGGATGAAGGGCTTGTCGGGGTCGGAATCGAGGTAGTCGCGGATCTCCTCGATGCCCGGGTACATGCGGCTGTACAGGTCGATGCAGGAGTAGTCGTAACGACGTTTGGAGTCGCGGTAGTAGGAGCTCTCGTAGTGGGTCAGGCGCGTCGGGTCGAAGCTCTTGGCCCACAGCAGTGCTGCTTCGAGGGTGCAGCCGTAGGAGCACTCGTTGCCCGCGGACCAGGAGATGATGCTGGGACGGTTCTTCTCCCGGTGGACACACAGTTTCATCCGGTCGACGGTGGCCTCGGTCCAGGCGGGATTGTCGGCGATGGGTTCGTTCCAATGCTCCACCTGGTTCTCCCAGGACGGGTCGGCCAGGAAGCGGGTCTGGGTGCCGTGGCTTTCGTTGTCGGCCTCGGACATGACGTAGAAGCCGTACGCGTCGCACAACTGGTAGAACCGCGGATCGTTGGGGTAGTGGGAGCTGCGCACCGCGTTGATGTTGTGTTCCTTCATCAGTCGCAGGTCCCGTTTCATGTGGTCGAGGTCGACGACGGGACCGGTGACCGGGTCGGAGTCGTGCCGGTTGACGCCCCGCAGGGTGATGGGGCTGCCGTTGAGACGCACGACCGCGTCCTTGGCCTCGATTTCCCGCACCCCGACCCGGTCGGTGATGGTCTCGCCGGGGGTGGTGAGGGTCAGGGTGTGAAGGTAGGGGTCCTCCGCGCTCCACAGGTGGGGTGTCGTGATGGTGAGCCGGGCGCGGTGGGTGTGGTCGGAGCAGCCGGCGAAGGGCTCCAGGACACCGCAGGCCAGTACCCGTCCTTCGCGGGCGGTCAGCTCGGCGGTGGTGGAGACGACCCCACCGCGGTAGGAGCTGCGGATCTCGACGACGGCGGTTTCCGGGGTCGCGTCGACCACCGGGCCCAGCGAGGTCGTGACGGTGTAGTCGAAGAGCACCGCCTCCGGGCGGTGCAGGAGGTAGACATCGCGGAAGATGCCGGAGGTGCGGAACTTGTCCTGGTCCTCCAGGTAGGTGCCGTCGCACCACTTGAGCACCAGCACGGCCAGGCGGTTGGTGCCGGGATGGATGTGGTCGGTGACGTCGAACTCCGCGGTGGCGTGGGAGACTTGGCTGTAGCCGACATAGGTGCCGTTGAGCCACACGTAGAAGCAGGAGTCGATGCCCTCGAAGATCAGCTGGGTGGTGGGTGCGGCGGGATCCGGGGTGTGGTCGAAGTCGCGGATGTAGGCGCCGCAGGGGTTGTCCTGGGGGACGTGGGGCGGATCGAAGGGGATGGGGTAGCGCACGTTGGTGTACTGGTGGCGGTCGTATCCGAGGTGCTGCCAGGTGCTCGGCACCGGAATTGTGGTGAATCCCTCCGGGGTGGGGTCCGTGGTCTCCCAGAAGGGCTCGGTGAGGTCGTGGATGCTGGGCAGGTACCGGAAGGCCCACCGACCGTTGAGCAGATGGAAACGGTCGGATGTCTCCCGCTCCCATGGAGCCGAGGCGGCGGGGGCGGATGCCGGCACGTAGTAGGCGCGGGGCGGCAGCGTGTGTTCGTGGAGGACCCCGAGGTCCTCGAAGTATCCGGGAACGATCATTGTTCGGACTCCCTGAAGGTCGGCGGACACAGGGGACGTGCAGCCGTGCAACGTCCTCATGGTGACGTTCACACAATACTTGAAGATCCGTGTTATGGCACTGTTTTACGGGGAAAATCTCACAATATTGGCGTCGCGAAATGAGGCCTCATGGTAACGTTCACAAGGGCTGCGGGTAGGGTCTTTGTCGCGCTCCTGATAGCCACCCGTCATGCCGAGGCAACGCCGGAGCGCGGAGGGAGCGCCAGCGATGGGTGACGTGGCCCGTTTGGCCGGCGTGTCCGTGCAGACGGTCTCGCGCGTGGCGACGGGGTCCGAACACGTGCGCCCGGAAACCCGCGAGAAGGTGCTGCGGGCCATGAAAAAGCTGGGGTATTCCCCCAACCGCGCTGCCCAGGCCCTGCGCCGCGGCTCCTTCAAGACGATCGGCGTGCTGACCCAGCAGATCCAGCGCACCGGCGAGGCCCTCACCACCGCGGGCGTGCTGGAGGCCGCCACCGCCGCCGACTACGCCGTCAACCTCGTCCAGGTGGAACGTCCCGTCTCCGACGCCCTGCGCCAGGCCGTCTATCGGCTCTCCCACCAGGCCATCGACGGTCTCGTTGTGGTGCAGGCCGGGAGGGCCGGTCGCGAACACCTCGTCCTGCCGCCGTCGATGCCGGTGGCTGTCTCGGACTCCACGCTCGTGGATCACTACCCCTCCGCCAGCGCCGACCAGGTCGGCGGGGTGCGCGATGCCGTCGAACACCTCCTGGGGCTCGGGCACCGCACCATTCAGCACGTGTGCGGGCCGGGGGATTCCCAGTCGAGCCTGATCCGCAGGGCCACCTGGGCCAGGTGCCTGCGGGAGGCGGGGCTGCCCGTTCCCGAACCGATTCCCGGCGACTGGAGCGCTGCGGCGGGCTACGAGGCAGGTCGTCTTCTGGCCGCCGACCCGGAGGTGACAGCCGTGTTCTGCGCCAACGACGAACTGGCCCTCGGTCTGATCCGAGCCATGCACGAACAGGGCAGACGGGTGCCCGGCGACGTCTCCGTCGTCGGTTTCGACGGCTTCGATGTCGGTGAGTACAGCTTCCCGCCGCTGACCACCGTGCGCCAGGACTTCAGACGTCACGGTCGCGAAATGGTGGGTCTCGTGCTGGAGCAGGTGGCCTCCGGGGTGCGCGACGGCAGCCGGAGCATCATCATCCCCACCGAACTCATCCTGCGGGGCAGCACCGCCCCGCCTCCCGCGGCGTAGAGGGCTTCTCGGACCTGGATGAGCCGGGTTGCGACGAAGGAGTGCGCCGTGGCGAAACCATTCCGGCATATGGTGCTCAGAGGCAGCCCCATGTCTCCGGGTACAGCCGCGACGGCTTCGACTCGACCTGTTCTGGCGCTTGTGGGGCGGTGCAAGCCCGTAGGATTCGCGCATGGAGATTCTGGTCGTGGGGGGAGCGGAACGACAGGTACGGCCTGAGCTGGGGGAGCTCCGGCTGGGGCTGGAACACGAAGGCGACGACCGGGAGTTCGTCGTGGGCCTCACCTCCGCCCTGGCAAAGCGGTTCTCCGAGGCCGTAGCGCCGCTGCACCCGCAGGCCGTCGTCTCGTGGGGGTTGGAGCCGGTTCGGGTGTGCACGTGGCGGTCGCAGCGCAGGGGTGCCCTGCGGTACCGGGCCTCTGCCGAGGCGACGGTGGTCTTCCGGGACTTCCAGGCGCTCGCGGATTTCGCAGTGAGGTGGGGAACGGCCCCCGGGGTGGAGGTGCGTCACACGTCCTGGAAACTGACCCCGGAGACGGAACAGAGGCTGGAGGATGAGTTGCTGACCGAGGCCGTGCGGGCGGCCCGTCGCCGCGCCGACATCATGGCTCGGGCCGCGGGCGCGGAGGTGAGCGTCTGCGT
>JABCNW020000230.1 GCA_013333945.2 Propionibacterium sp. | reverse complement strand
CGCAGCGATATCAAACTGACACGCAACGTCACGGAGCTGATCGCCGAGGGCATCGATGCGGCCCTGGTCACCTCCCCCGACGACACCCACGCGCAGGTGACCTGTGAGCTGCTCCGGGCCGGGATTCCCGTCTACGTCGAGAAACCCCTGGCGACCCGCATGGACGACGCCATCGAGATCCTGCGCACCGCCTACGAGACCGGCACGAAGCTCTACGTGGGGCACAACATGCGGCACATGGACGTGGTGCGTTCGATGCGAGACCTGATCCGCCGCGGCGCCATTGGCGAGGTGAAGGCGATCTGGTGCCGTCACTTCGTCGGCAACGGCGGCGACTACTACTTCAAGGACTGGCACGCGACCCGCGAGCACGCCACGGGTCTGCTGCTGCAGAAGGCCGCCCACGACCTGGACGTGATGCACTGGCTGGCCGATTCCCACACCACACAGGTCACCGCCATGGGTGGCTTGACCCTCTACGACCGCATCACCGATCGCCAGGATCGTTCCGGGCAGCTGCTGGGCGACTGGTTCGACATGGAGAACTGGCCGCCGCTGTCGCAGAAGGGCCTCAACCCGGTGGTGGACGTCGAAGACATCTCGATGATGCTGATGCAGATGGAATCGGGCTTGTTCGCCTCCTACCAGCAGTGCCACTACACCCCCGACTACTGGCGCAACTACACCGTGATCGGTACGGAGGGTCGCATCGAGAACTTCGGTGATTACGAGGGCGGTCACATCAAGCTGTGGAATCGGCGCCACCTCTACGACCCTGAGGGCGACGCCCGGTTCCCGATCAAGGGCGACGACAAGGGACACGACGACGCCGACGTCCTGACGATCAGCGAGTTCGTCTCCTTCATCACCGACGGCACCCCGACCGACACGTCCCCGCTGGGCGCCTGGTATGCCGTCGCCGCGGCCATCGCCGCCACCGATTCCCTCCGCAACGGCTCTTCTCCCCGGGACATCCCGGAGCTGGACCCGGACATCGTCACCTACTTCACCAACAACCAGGTCAAGTGACCACTGATCAAAAGGAGAGAATCCGATGAAGCGTCGCACCTTTCTGGCAGCCGCCTCGGTGCTCGGAGCGGCGTCCACCCTGTCGGCCTGTTCTGGACAAGAGAAATCAGGCGAGGAGCTGAACAAGGACACCAAGGCCGAGTTGACCCTGTTCTACTGGGACAAGAACCAGACTCCCACCATCGAGGCCAACATCCAGGCCTTCACCAAGGAGTACCCGAACATCACGATCACCCCCTCGGTGGCGGCCTACAAGGATTACTGGACCAAGCTGCGTACCCAGGCCGAGGGCGACCAGCTGCCCGACGTGTTCTGGATGAACGGACCCAACATCCAGCTCTACGCCTCCAATGGGATGCTCGCCGAGATCGACGACCTCAAGGACGTCGCCTGGGACAAGTACCCGAAGGCGCTGGTGGATCTCTACACGGTGGAGGGCAAGAAGTACGGCGCCCCGAAGGACTACGACACCATCGCCTGCTTCATCAACAAGGAGATCTTCGCCAAGGCCGGGGTGCAGGTGCCCACCGGGGAATGGACGTGGGAGGAGCATCACGCCGCCGCCAAGGCCATCGCCGATGCCCAGGCCGGGTTTGGTGTGGTCGTGGGGCTCGACGACGCGCAGCCCAGCTACAACAACACCATCCACCAGGCCGGTGGATACGTCATCAAGGACGGCAAGTCGGGCTTCGACGATCCGAAGAGCATCGAGGGTGTGCAGTACTGGGCGGATCTGGTCAAGGACGGCTCGATGCCTGACATGCAGGTTCTCGCCGACACCCCCGCGAAGCAGCAGTTCCTCAACGGTCAAGCCGGTATTTTCTGGTCAGGTTCCTGGATGGTGAAGGAACTGCGTCGGCAGTTCACCGGCGACGAGGTCGTCGTGGTCCCGCTGCCGAAGAAAGAGATCCAGGCCACCATCATCCACGGTCTGGCCTACGTCGCCTCGGCGAAGTCGAAGAACCTCGCTGCCGCCAAGGCGGTGGTCAGGGCGTTCAGCAGCCAGGCCGCGGCTGAGACCGAAGCGGCCAACGGCACCGCGATCCCGGCTTTCAGCGGCACCCAGGCCAAGTGGCTGGAGCAGGCCCCCAGCTGGAACATCGACGTGTTCACCAAGGCCGCGGAGACCTACGCGGTGCCCTACCCGGTCTCGAAGAACACCTCCGCCTGGGCAGACAAGGAAACCAGCCTCAGCGAGGTGTTCACCGGCAAGGTGACCGCCGAGGAGGGCTGCAAGAAACTGGCCGCCGAGATGAACACGGCGCTTGGTCAGGAGTGAAGGAGTAAACGGAAATGACCGTCGACAGGAGTGGCGGAGCGAAGGCATCGTACTCCCGGCGACGTCGCGTCAACCCGATGTCGGCAGGGGCCTGGCCCCTGCTGTTCATCGGGCCCCTGATGCTCGGCGTCCTCATCTTCTACTACTTTCCGATCATCGGAAATTTGTACACGTCGCTGACCAGGAGCAATGCCTTCGGCGGCGATCAGAAGTTCGTCGGGCTGGACAATTATTCCTCCCTTTTCTCCCGCCCTGATCTTCCCTCCGCGATGATCAACACCCTCTTCTACACAGCCGTGGTGCTATTGGCTGTGCCGATCTCGGTGGTGATCGCGTCGCTGCTGGAACTTCCGAGCTTGAAGGGACGCGCCGTCTACCGGGTGTTGTTCTTCATGCCCTACCTGGCGATGCCGGTGGCGATCGTGCAGGTGTGGCGGCTTTTCTACAACGGCAACTTCGGGTTGCTGAACCAGGCGCTGAAGACCATCGGGATATCGGACCCGCCCTACTGGCTTTCAACCCCCGGGGTGGTCATGTTGGCCGTCGCGATCTTCGGGATCTGGGGGTCGATCGGGTTCAACGTCATCATCCTCTCGGCGGGCCTGAAGGCGATTCCGAAGGAACTCTACGAGGCAGCTCAGATCGACGGGGCCAGTTCCTGGCACCAGTTCAAGAGCATCACGGTCCCGCTGCTGACGCCGTCGATCTTCTTCCTGACGATCATGCAGGCCATCGGCGGGTTCCAGCTGTTCGACGCCCTCTACGCGATGCTGGGCGCAGGCAATCCCGCCGCCAACTCGTCGCGGTCGCTGGTCTCGTTGTTCTACCAGGAGGCCTTCATCAACAACAACCGGGGGGCCGGGGCCGCGGTTTCTATCCTGATCCTCGCGCTCGTCGGCGTGGTGACGGCAATTCAGTTCTGGGGACAGAAGAAGTGGGTGCACTATGTCTGCTCGACCACGCAAGGGCATGCACAAGCAGAGCCGCCTTCTGCCCGCCCACATCGTCTTGACCCTCGGCGGGTTGACCATGGTCTTCCCGTTCATATGGCAGGTGCTGATGTCGCTGTCGACGAACGCCGAGATCCAGGCGGTACCCCCGCAGTTCCTCCCGGCCTCACCGCAGTGGGGCAACTACGCGGAGGTCCTCGCCAGGATTCCTTTCCTGTCGCAGTTCTGGACGTCGTTCCTGATCACCGCGCTCCGCACGGGAGCCCAGCTGATCCTGTGCTCGATGGCCGGTTACGCCTTCGCCCGGATGCAGTTCAAGGGTCGCAACGTGCTGTTCGGATTGCTGCTGGCGATCCTCATGATTCCCAGCCAGGCGTTCCTGATCACCCAGTACCAGATCATCAAGGGACTCAACCTGCTGGAGACCCCGTGGGGCATCGTGTTGCCGGGCATGTTCTCGGCCTTCGGGACATTCCTGATGCGGCAGGCGTTCATGTCGCTGCCGAAGGAGCTGGAGGAGGCGGCACGACTGGACGGCTGCAACCCCTGGCAGGTGTTCTGGAAGGTGATGTTCCCGCTGGTCAAGCCCAGCCTGTTTGCCGTCGCCATCACGACGGTGCTGTGGAGCTGGAACGACCTGTTGTGGCCGCTGATCGTGACTACCCGCGAGTCGAACATGCCGCTCAGCGCCGGCATCGCGACCTTCGCAGGCCAGCACACCTCCGATTGGAACCTCATGATGGCCGCCTCCGCCATGGCCATGGCGCCGATCTTCGTGTTGTTCTTCGCCATGCAGCGCATGGTCATCGAGGGGCTCGCTACCTCCGGTTTGAAGGGCTGAACTCTCTTTCCGAAGCCCACTCAGTGGGCCTGTGAGGGAAACCGCCAGGTTTTCACTCGAAGGCGATGTCCAGTTCCTCCGCGACCTTGTGGAGGCGCTTGTCGCGGGCCCACAGGCACGCCCCGGGCACCACGAGAACAGAGCCGATGAGGCTGACGTCCACCAGACTCAGGCCTCGACCCCACAGTCGCCTGGACTCGACGAGGTGCAGCAGCTCATCGTCACGGAGGCTGGGGAATCGGTACAGGTTGGACAGGTATGACGTGCGCACCGAACGGGCGGGCATGGAACTCAGCGACAGCTCCCCGATGACCATGGCGTGGCAGCCCGCCTCGTCGCCGCGCAGCAGGCGCACCAGGCGCAGGTCGCTGCGACGGAAGTGGTCGATCCAGACGGAGGTGTCGACGAGGATCACTTCGCGAGGTCCCCGATGTCCCGGGCCCGTGACGAAACCTGCGCGTCCGGTTCGGTACCGCCGAGGGCGGCCAGGCGGCGGGCGCTTTCCACGCGGATCAACGTCTCCAGGCCTTCACGAAGCAGGACGGAGCGTTCCTTGACACCGGTCAGTTCCTGGGCGCGCGCCACCAGATCGTCGTCAATGGTAACGGTGGTTCTCATGAGTCGTCCTCTCCGGCATCAAACGTAGCATCAGTTGATGCACGCAATGGCTCCCCATCCACGATCGAAGCACACGAAGGGGTCGCCTCGTGCGGTGTGACCAAAATTCCTTCCGCCCGCCGTATCGCCCCGAGACACGGGACAATCGGCTGAGCGCCACGTCGTCGACTCACCCGGGCAGCGTCTCGGCGAGCAGGTCCTCTAGGAGGTCGATGGCAGCCCGGGAGCCCAGTCCTCCGCCCAGCACCCGGATGGCCAGCCCCTCGGTCAATGCCATGAGGCGCAGCGCGACGGCGGGGGCGTCGGCGACTCCGCATTCGTCGAGCAGCGCAGTTGCCTCCTGCACACCCCCCGCGTGCCCCTGCTGCACCATTTCGGCGACGACGGGGTCGTCGACGCTCTTGGCCTCGTAGGCCAACCAGATCGAGGTTCCGATCGCGAATTCGGGGGTGGTCGGGATCCGCCCCAGGACGAGCCGGCGCAGTTTTTCCGCGGGGGTGGCGTCGTCGGCGGCCTCGAACCGCTGGGTCGCCATTTTCAGCAGCTCCCGGCAGCTGTCGCGGACGAGTTCCTCTCGCGAGGCGTGGTAGTGCTGGATGCGCCCCACGGAGATCCCGGCCTCGGCAGCGACGGAGCGCAGGGTCACGCCCTCGATCCCCCGCTCGGCGATAACCGCCCACACCGCCTGCGCTATCTCTCGGCGTCGCACGTCGTGATCCTCCACTTTCGGCACAGGGCAAGCATAGAGCTTTTACGATGCACTTGCACTGCAAAGGAAACAGTGCAAATGTATTGCCATGGTCGCAGAAGTTTCCCCCGAATCCACGTCACGCCCCCTCGCCGGAAACGCCGCCGGTTGCTGATCCTGACCTTGGTCGTCTCGCTCGCCGTGAACGTGCTCCTGCTGGCCACGCGCGGTGGCCCGAAGGTCGGGCAGTGGCGCAGCACATCGGCCCGCGAGACCTATCTCGCCGCCTATCGGGAAGTGGCGGCGAGCATGCCCGCGGCGCAGGAGCGGAACATCGCGACTTCCTGGGGCACGGTGCACGTCGCGTTGTTCCCGGGGCCGGAAGGATCAACCAAAGCTCCCATCCTGCTGCTTCCCGGCTGGGGCGCGGGCATTCCGATGTGGCGCGACCTGCTGCCGGTCCTGGCCCGCGAACGTCCCGTCTACGCCGTCGATGCGCTGGGAGACGCGGGGCTCAGCACCCAGTCGGTGCCGCTGGGAAAACCCGAGGCCAACGCCGGGTGGATCAGCGAAACCCTCACTGCGCTCGAGGCCCCGCCCGTGCACGTCGTCGGGCATTCCTTCGGCGGCTGGCTGGCCACCAATTTCGCCCTGCACCATCCCGAGCAGACGGTCTCGTTGAGCCTGTTCGACCCGGTGCAGACGTTTTCCACCTTGACATGGGAGGTTTACCTGTGGGCCATCCCTGCGTCGATTCCGCTGCTGCCGCAGTCGTGGCGCGACGCCGCCCTGGCGAGGATCAGCGGCAACGAGACCATCGATCACAACGACCCCCTGACCCGCTTGATCGACGCGGGAACGAAGGGATACTCATCCGCCCGCGACCTCCCACAGCAGTTCACCAGCACCCAACTCGGTTCCTTGAGCGTCCCGGTGTACGCGGCGATGGCGGGAAACAGCACGGTCTTGGCCGATCCCCCGGGTGCGGTGCGTCGCGCCGAGGAGTTCGTTCCCACGGTGGAGGCGAGCGTCTGGGAGGGGGCCACGCACTCGCTGCCCCTGGAGGAACCGGAGAAGGCTGGAGCTGCGGTTCTCGACTTCATGAACCGCCACGAGCACCCGTGAGGGCGAGGGCTCACGCGGGCAGGGCCGCAGCGGCCTCCATGAGCATCCATCCCGAAAGCTGCACCGACAGGTCGCGTTCCGTGGTCCACTGGCGCCGTGCGGGTTTCTGCGCGGGCTGGTTCCACTCGGGCCCGAAGCTCGGCAACCCGTCCGCGTCCTTGGCCGCGTTGCGCCAGGCAGCGTCCGCGGAGGAACGCACCATGTGGGCGGCGAGCTGACGGGTGTCGTCGCCGCCCTCGAATCGGTTGGCCACGAGCGTCAGGTAGCGGGCCAGGATCCCAGCGAACAGACCGCCGTCGCCTCCTCCTTGACCGGTGAGCACCCCGTCGGAGTCGCTGAGGTG
>JABCNW020000229.1 GCA_013333945.2 Propionibacterium sp. | reverse complement strand
TTGCACTTTGCAGTTCCACTTTGCCTCACCGATCCCCAGCCGGAAGGCGTCAGCCTGCATCCGCGGGTTCCCCGGTTATGCGGCACTCAACCCGGTTTCGGGGCGACGCCGAGGAGCCGGTTCAGTTGCCCCAGTGCGTCCTCGGCCACCTCCAGCCGGGGCAGGCAGGCGGCAAAAAGCCCGGGACGCAGCAAGCCGCGATGGAACTCGAAGGCCCCTCCCGACCGGGCCAGGGCGGCGCGGGCCTCCCGGATGACGGGCACTCCAGCGTCGAGCAGCATCCGGGCGATCGCGAGGGTGGCGGGAAGGTCTCGACGCGAAGAGGCTTTGTGGTGATGGCAAGAAGATCGTAACAATGCCGTCTCAAGCGGCCCAGCCAGCCGTATAGTGAATCTGGTCGATTCACAAGAGGGGGAACCATCAATGGTTGTCGTCGGTCTCGTGCTCGCCGGAATCGCAGCGCTCATACACGTGTTCATCTTCTATCTCGAGTCGATCGCATGGACGGGAGAACGCGCCCGGAAAATCTTCGGCACCGGGACCGTCGAGCGGGCCGAGACGCAACAAGAACTCGCCTTCAACCAGGGTTTCTACAACCTTTTCCTGGCCGTCGTGACGGGCCTTGGCATCATTGTCCACACCGCAGGGCAGCACGTGGTGGGTGAGACGTTGGTGTTCACGGGAGCCGGATCGATGGTGGCGGCCAGCCTCGTCCTTCTGCTGTCCAGCCCTGACAAGGCATCCGCCGCACTCAAGCAGGGTGTGATCCCAGCCCTCGGCGTGATCGCGCTGCTGATCGGCCTGATCACCTCCTGACGAGGATCGCGGACCTTCTCAACCGGTACAGGTAGATCAGGAGCACCACCAGCGACTCCGCAATGGGAAGCAGCCCATAGTGTCCCAGGTTCAGCTCGACACCAACCCCGGACAGCAGGCGGGCGACATCACCGAACACTGACAAGGGCAGCCTGGCAAACCAGCCGAGGCCGGGCACATTCCCCAGCAGCAGGGCAAGGGCGGGCTGCACCACCGCCAGGGCCGGCATCAAACAGTTGATCAGCATCAGTTTCCCGGTGCGCAGCCCCGGCAGAGCGCGAATGAGATGCAGGAAGAGCCACATGCCGACGCAGTAGAGCCCAAGCATGGGAATCACCTGCGCCAGGGTCATGCCGCCAGAGAAGGGCACCGCGCAGAGCATGGCCGCGACCACCAGCCCCGCCGGCACCAGTACCACCGCCCAGATCTGCTGGTCGGTGAGTCCTCTCCTGGGCCTTCGCGGGGAGGTGACGAGCCACCGGCCGTAGCCGCCGGTCAGCAGGCAGCTCAGCAGCGGGGCCGTCACCTGGTCCAGACCGAATTCGCCCGGATTGCCGAACCAGCCGTCTTCCGTGACGTTCACGAGCCCCAACACCATCTGCCATCCGCTGGTCGCAAACCCCGCCATCAGGGCCAGCACCTGCAGCGACCCCACCGTCGCCCACCGGAACCCCGGGAGACGCTGAAAACGTCGCACCAATACCAGCGTGATCGCCATCCCGAACGCATAGAAGACCAGCGGCAGCAGCGCCTGCGGGGTGAACAACACCCGCGGATCCCATCCGCCCACGGCTTCCCGGCCCGCCGGTTCCCTCGGCTCGACATCCCACCACGCGACGAGTTCCGGGACCATGGGCGCCCACCGCCACAGCTGCCACGTCACGGCGCAACCCATCAGGATCCACACCAGCCGACGAACTTCGCGCTGGCAAAGCGTTCTGCCCATCACACCTCTGGAAGCTCTGCCCAATCGAGGAAGATGTCCAGGGCCTCGGTGAGGCTTTTGGGGCCGCAGAATGCCTCGAATCGACGCCGCACAACCGTTTCGCCGGTGTCCACGGCTCGGGCGTAAATCCAGTCGTCATCGAGGCGCTCCACGACGAAATCCTCGCACGGGGCGTGCTCCAGGTCGGTTCCCGTCAGATCCACCTCGACCTTCCAGCCCGGATTGTCGAGAGTCTCCACCGTGATCCCACAGTCGCTTTCCCAGGTCCCGTCGCACTGTGCCATGTACCAGTCCTGAACACGTTCCAGAGCGTTCACGATTCTTCCCCCACACGATCCGGGACATCCCGGTATGGTCCCGCCCCCATCACAATGACCTGCATGCCGCCCCCGCGCCTCCTTCGCCCCGCTCACCCGGCGGGGTCGTCCGTTTCATATTCATGGTGTGCTTCCTGCTCAGCTGGAACCGGCCATAGTTTCACAGACCACCCCCCGGGATGGGAAAAATCGACAGACTCCCTTGAGAGGTTCGGCAATCGGTCCTACAGCTCACCGAAGGGTACCGGTCTTCGGCAGCTCCGGGCGGACCGGGTGCCGGTTAATGGGCGGTGAGATACTGCTCAGCCAAGGCTTGCCGGACGGCGGGGATTGCCTCGGCTGCGACCTCCTCCGCCGGGACCTCCAGCAGCTGGGCGACGGCGGCGATGGTCTGCCCGACGGTGAGGTCGCCGTCGAGGGCCCCCAGCACCGCGCCTGTGACGGTGCTCAGGCGCATTCCGCGCAGCAGCCCGGTGCGTTGCCGCAGCACCAGGTGTTCGGGGTCGGCGGCCCCAGGCTGGCCGGTGGTCTCCACGACCACTCCGGCCAGCCGCGGCGCGAGCACCAGCAGGTCAGCGGTATCGAGGCGGGCGGCGTCGACGGCGCGGGCGTGGGCGGCAAACACCTCCCCGACCGGCTGGGCGACGGCGTGCGGCCACGATTCGCACCGGATCTCGGGGGTCTCGCGGCCCGCGTTGGTGAGCAGGATCCAGCCCATGCCGACCTCGTCGATGCCGAGGTGGTCGAAGTAGGCCAGCCATTCGCGGTAGGTGGGTTCCCATTCGGGACGGCCTGTCAGGCCCGCGTCGGTCAGCCACATCTCGATGTAGGCGAACCGGTCGAGGCGTTCGCGTTCGATGGCGAACAGGTCACAGCCGGAACCCTCGACCCACGAGGCGAGCCGCTCCTCCCACGGCTCCTGGGTGACGGCCCAGTTCGTCAGCAACTGAAGGCTACCTCCCGGCGTCAGGTGGGCGGGGGCTTCGCGGACGACTGCCTCCACCAGGCCGTCGGCGGTGAAGGTGGATTCGCGGTAGGTGAGGCGTTGCCCGCCGGGTGGGCTCATCACGTAGGGCGGGTTGGAGACGATCAGGTCGAACCGCTCCCCCGCGACCGGTTCGTACAGCGACCCCTCCCGGAAGTCGACATCCATACCGCTCAGCGCCGCACCGAGGCGTGCGAGCCGCAGGGCGCGCGGGTTGAGGTCGGTGGCGACCACCCGGTCGGCGTGGCGGGACAGGTGGTAGCTCTGCACCCCGCA
>JABCNW020000228.1 GCA_013333945.2 Propionibacterium sp. | reverse complement strand
TGGGTTGTGGAATGGTTTACCGGCTGTGTATGTGGCTCCGGAAGCGGAGCAGGCGTATGGGTTGATGGCTCCGGCGGCGACGGCGTCGGAGACGATTAAGACGAAGTTTGAGAAGGCTTCTAGTGCGTTGGATGATTTCGCGGGTGCGATAGAACCAGTTAAGAGCGAGCTTGCAACATTGGAGCAGGAGGCTGCTTCGTTTCGTACCTCCACGTTGTCGGAGTATGGGGACAAGTGGCGGGATCACCAGGAGGTAGTGGACCGTAACAACGAGTTGTTGGGGCGTTACGCGAAGGTGGTGGAGACTCTCACCACGGCGGCTGCGGCGTGCGCGAATACGATTAATGGGTTGCTGGATGGGGTAGAGCTGCCCGCGGTGGAGGGGATCTCGGCGGATGCGCTCATGCAGTCCGGGGAGATGATGCCCTGGGGTGCGCCGGTGGAGAAGAACCGCAACTGCGGCGAGTCCGTGGCGCACGGGGTAGGAAACTTTGTTCAGGGCACCTGGGACGGCCTCAAGGCCATGGTCGGGATCGGTGCGGACGGGTCGTGGTCGTGGGGAAATTTCGCGAACACGTGGCTCGGAATGGCTGATTTCGTCGGGTCGACGGTTCTGTTGGCCTCCCCGACGTTGAGCGAAACGATCAAATTCTTTGGTAATGACGATGTGGACTCCTGGGTGGATGCCCGGCATGAGGTCGCCACGACCGCATGGACCGGCATGGTCGGTTTCGACTACGAGGCCCACAAGGCCGGTCAGGATGGCTGGCACAAGTGGAAGAAGGATGGGATCGCGACTCTCACCGAGACCGCGCTGAACATCGGGTCCAACTTCATTCCCGGTGCTGGGGCTGGTGGAGCAGCGCTGAAAACCGCCGCCGCGGCCGGTAAGGCTGGCGGCATGGCGGTGAAGGCGGTCAACCTTTCCACGAAGATAGCTGATTTCGCAGTGCCCGCAGGTGGCTGGCTGGCCAAGGGCGCGGTCAAGGTCGTTGAATTTAGCGCGGATGCGCTCAAGAAGGTCGATCTTCCATTCGGGTCGGGTAAGAGCTCGTTGTCCCTGAGCGACGCTCCTGTGTCGGCCAAATCCGGGCCTCTTTCTCACCCCACCCCAGATACTCCGTCGTCCGGGCCGCGTGCCGGCGGCGGGGGCTCGCCGTCGGGCAGGCCGCCGGCAGGCCCCGATTTCGAGGCCCCGGCCAACCCGGGTGGGCCGAAACTCACGTCGAACCCGATGGATTCTCCCGGCAAAGTCCCGTCGCGTCCTGGTATGGATGCTCCCGAGGTTCGTGAGCCGGCCTTGGCCGGAACGGGTGGAGGTCGCTCCATGGAGGTGGGCGGGTCGCCGTCCCATGGTCATTCACCGGAGCCGGGTCACACATCGGCTGGTGGTCGCGGCGAAAGCCCGAGCGCGCATCATGGTGCTGGCGGGGCAGGTCATGGCGGTGGTTCCTCGCATGGCGGGGGATCGGCGAGTGCTCATCTTGGAAACAATGGCGGTGCCACTCCGCATACCGGCGGTGGCGGGGCCGGGCATGGGGGTGGAACCTCGCATGGCGGGTCGTCGGGGCATCATGGTGGCGCGCCGAGCCACCACGGTGGTGCGCCCCATGCGCCGGAGCCGGAGGTTCCATCGCGGCCGAGGCGTTCTCCGGATGAGAACAACGTGCCGGATGATCATGCTCCCAGGTCGGGTAACCGTGGAGGGGAGCCGGGAAGTGATGTTCCTGATGCTCCTCGGAAGAAACCGGATGCTGATCTCGCGGATTCGCCTGACCAGCGGCCCGGTGACAGGACGCGTCCAGAGGGGCGTGGGGACGATATCGATCGGCCCCGTACTGACACCGGCGATCCTGCCAAACCCAGAACCGACACCACACCCGACAACCATTCGGGTCGGGATAGGCGTCCTGATGTGGATGAGCATTCGGGTCGGGATAGGCGTCCTGATGTGGATGAGCATTCGGGTCGGGATAGGCATCCTGACGTGGATGAAAACCCTGGCCGGGGTGAGCATCCCGGTGATGGACGTGGTGACGGGGTTGATGGTGCGGATGATCATCGTCACCCGGATGAGGGTTCTGGTTCTGGCGGTGATGGATCGGATCATGGAGGGTCGGGTTCAGGAAACGATCCGATAGATGATCTTCCCCGCTACGACGAGAAGGGGAATCCTCTCTACGATGACCATGGCGATCCGGTGGAGGTCGATCGTGGTGATGGTCGGAAACATTACGCTTCTGATCCGGAAGGGACTTTCAGGAGTCAGGACAATAGGCTGCGGCATTCCGATAATGGGCAGTTCGCGGAGGATCCGTATGCTCACAGACCGAAGGGCATCAAGTACTACGCCCGGAAGATCCTGTTGGGTGATCATGACTGGAACAATCCCGCGCTGGCTGAACGCACCAGAGCCGACACGCGTATCTGGGATGAGGCTCGCACCAAAGCACGCACGGATCGTCGTGCGGCCACTCAGGCGATCAATGACATCGAAACCCTGAAAACTCGGGACGGCAAGAAACTACAACTCGACACCACCGACAAGTCCTACGCGAAACTCGCAGAAGAAATCAAAAATAACCTTGATGCCTTGGATCCTGAATCGCAGGCCAAAGCGAAACAGATCAGGAAAGACCTTCGTGCTGCTACAAGGTCTGCGTCTGATCTGCGGAAGGTGTCGGAGTGGGCGGGGGATCGTGCGGGGCATCACTTCACTCTCGACCACTCCCCGGATGCGGGTGGTGCAGGGCGCAAACATTTGCTGGGTGAACCTGCCGATACCCCGGATGGGGCGAAACCCACTGGTGCGGGGAGGGGGGACCGGTTCAGCACCGAGGGTGATTCGCGGCTGGTTTTCGGGGAGAACAAGGGCGGCGACAGCCCTGGACTCGGCAGCCGGGAGACTGCCGCGGGTCCCAGGGCGCAGCAGGGAACCGCGGAGTACGTGATGGACCTGTTGAGCGGGAAGAACCAGGACCCGAGACTCCTCGAGGCCCTGACCTCTTTGGAGCACTCGCCAGAGCACGCCGGTTTCTACCAGAAACTGAAAACCGAAGGCGTCGAGGTCGTCTACGAAATGGTCAATGCCCGAACCGACGGCACCGTCAAGGTGGGACAGTTTGATCTCGGTGGTAAAGTCATCCTCAAACTCAAGGACGGACAACTCATCACCGAATTCATCAAGAAAGAAACACCATGATCATATTCCCCCCACAGGAATTCATCACCTGGGCCAATACACTCGTGCAGTTTCCGTGGCCCATCCAAGTCGACGACTTCGCTCCCTATGCAGAGAAATTGGGCTGGAAACCCACCTCGCTGCCGGATGAGTTCAGCGTACGTGCCGGTAATAACGGCGGGCGTGCGATTCTTGGTGACGACGAAGCTGGGGATGTGTACGAACTGTTTTTGCGCATGGCGTCGAATGAGGCTGAGGACGCTGAGGGTGCTGTTGGGTTGAATGATCATTTTGTGTCCTGTGTTGCTGCTGGGAAGGAGGCGTGGGGGGATCCTTTCCTACTGGAGGCTGGGGATGGGCCTGGTGTGACGTGGAGGTTCCCCGGAGACATGTTCACTCAAGTGACAAGAGGGAGCAGGGCTGTTCTGTTTAATTTCTTCACGCCCCAAGGGAAATACCAGTTCGTCTAGAAGACTCGATTTTCGCAAGAAGTGAAAGTGGGTGTGGTTTGGGTGGAATCGGTGGCGGGTCCTGTGGGGGAGGCTGTTTTGTGTTTTGGTGTGGTCCTATGTGTAAAGGAGTTTTGTGTATATGTCGTGGGATGATTTTGAGAAGAGGTTGTTTTCGACTGTTATGGCGTTTCCGTCGCACACGATTTTGATTGTTGGTGTGCCGGATCAGGCCGGGAAGGCGGGGACGCCGTTTGTGCAGTTTGGTGGGATCTATGCGTTTGGTCATAACACCACGATGACTGCCGAGTTGTCCTTGTTGAATGCTGGGAATCAGCGGGTCACCTTCACTGATGCGCAGCAGGCGGAGTTTCGGGAGTTGGGGTTTGCTCCTGATGAGGATGGTTTCACGTGGAAGCAGGAGCTTCCCTGGCCCACACCCAGCGCTACCATCAGGAATGTTGTTCGGGCGTGTGTTACTCGGCTTCGGGACATCGGTGATGTTGATTCTCCGGAGCGGCTCGTCTATAAGGCGTGGAGTTATCCTGATTATCGTGATGAGATTCCCGAGGAGGAGCGTAGTGTCGGGACTGATGAACTCGACCTTCCTTCCCTTGGTCTCCAGCGGGAGCGTGCCTGACAACTGGCACGCAGGGACCTGTCCGCAAACCGCCCACATCCAGGGTGGTGTTGCGGATAGGTCCCTTTTGCTATCACACCGCAGCCAGGGCATGCGAATATTCACCACACTCGAAGTCAAGGGTGATAACTCATCGCCGAATTCGTCAAGAAAGAAACGTCATGATTATATTCGCCCCACAGGAATTCATCACGTGGACCAATACACTCGTACAGTTTCCGTGGCCCATCCAACTCAACGACTTTCCCCCCTACGCCGAAAAGTTGGGCTGGAAGCCTACTCCGCGACCAACGTGGTTCAATGTGCTCCCTGATAATGATGATGAGATCACTATGATCAGTAGCGACAGGGAGGGGAATGTACACAATCTGTTTTTGTATATGGCATCGAATGAGGCTGAGGATGCTGAGGGTGCTGCTGAGTTGAATGATCATTTCGTGGCCTGTGTGGCTGCTGGGAGGGAGGCGTGGGGGGAGCCGTTTCTG
>JABCNW020000227.1 GCA_013333945.2 Propionibacterium sp. | reverse complement strand
TTACGTCAACTACAACTACGGGGCGGCCCTGTTCGGGCAGGCCTCCGTGGAGATGATCCAGTTCATGGAGCTGCTGGGCGGCAAACCCACCACCCCCATAGGGCTGCCCGGGATCGGCGACTGCTTCGTCACATCCATGGGCGGCCGCAACGTGCGGTGCGGCCGGCTGGTCGGGTCGGGGATGACCTTCAGCCAGGCCCGCGCCCAGATGCCCGGCGTGACCCTGGAGGGCGCCGCCGCCATCGTCGTGATCGGCAGGGCCGTGGTCCGCCTGACCGAACGCGGCATCGTGCCCCCGGAGAGGTTCCCGCTGCTGCGTCACCTCTACGAAGTGGTCGGCCTGGACCAGCCCGTGGCTGTCCCCTGGGACAGCTTCTTCGGCGGCGACGGCTCCGGCCAGGCCTGACCCGATACCCACCCCAACGATGAACGAGCAAAGGAGCCGAGGTGAGCAGGGCAGCACAAATCCTCAACGCGCTGGAATCCACGCGCGCCACCTCGGCAGACGAGTTCGCCGCCCTGCTCGGGGTGAGCCGCCGCACCGTCGCCGGTGAGGTGACCTCACTGCAGGAACTGCTCGGCCAGGCTGCCTCCATCACCCTGGTGGAGGGCCGCTACCGCCTGCTGGTGGCCGACCCGCCCCGCTACCGGGCCGTCCGTTCCGGGCTGGCCTCCAGCACTTCCTTCAACGACCCCACCGCCCGAGCCTCGTTCATCGTCGCCCGCCTGTTCCGCGCCACCCAGCCCGTGAGGATCGAGGAACTGGCGCAGGAAATGTCGGTGGGCCGCACGACCGTGGTGGCGGACCTCAACCGGGTCCGGGAACATGTCGGCGAGTGGGAACTGGAGATCGAGGGACGCACCCATGTCGGTCTGGTGCTGCGCGGCCCGGAGCTGCAGCAACGCCTGCTGATCCTGCGACACCACTACCCCACCACCTATGACCACCACCCGAGTTGGCAACGGATCGAGCAGGCGGTCGCCGGGCTTAGCGCCGAGGCCGGGCTGGATCCCGTCCACATTCCCGAGTTGACCCGCTGGGCCGTCGTGGCCGCGGACCGGACCCGCCAGTCCCATCCCCTGGGAATATTGCCCGCCCGGTACCGGGAGCTGCCGGGCACCCCGGCCCACGCACTCGCCAAGCGCCTCGTCCGGCGCCTGGCCGACGACGGGGTTGAGCTGGCCGGCAATGAGGTGACCTTCTTGGCACTTCCGATCGCGGGCATGCGCGCCCCGAGCGACAGCGAACTCGCCACCGATTACGGCGACCACGGTGAACCCATCGAGGAACTGGTGGAACGAGTCCTGACAGCCATTCACACCGAGATGCAGATCGACCTGACAGGCGCCCCGCAGCTCACCGAGTTCACCAGACACCTGGCCTACATGATCAACCGGATGCGGTACCGGATCTGGGTGGACGACTCGGGGGGGGCCAGCATCGGCCAGGAGTTCCCCGTCGCCCACCGTATGGCGACGGTGGCCGCGCGGGTGATCGAGGAGCGGGTAAGGCTGCCCGTCGACGGGTCGGAGCTTGGTTTCCTGACGGCCTACTTTCAGGTGTTTCTGGAGGCCGTGGACCGGAGCCCACGGCTACCGCTGCGGGTCGCGGTCATCACCTCGACGGGCCGGGGCACGGCCGAGCTGGTGCGCCTCCAACTGTCCAGGCTGCTGCCCTCAGCGACGCAGTACCTGCTGTTGCCATCCGCCGTCACGAAGGAGGAGCTCGCCGGGATCGACCTGGTGGTCATCACCGACGACCGCCCGGTTTCCGCCCCGGTGCCGATCCTGCGCGTGAGTCACATCCTGGATCACCGCGCCCTGGCCCGGGAACTGGACCGCCACCACATGCGGCTCCCCGGTTCGGACGGCGGCGTCCTGGCCGGTGCCCTCGACGAACAGCACTTCTTCGCACTGCCGCCCGGCACCGACTACACGGACGCCGTCGACTACATGACCGCCCATCTTGAGGCCCGCGGTCTGGCGGAGCAAGGTTTCGGGGAACGCATCCGGGAACGCGAACGGCTCTCCCCCACACAACTCGACTCCTGGGTCGGGTTCCCGCACACCACCCTCACCACCGGATCCGGCGTGCTGCTGGCCGTCGGCGTGGTTCCCCGGGAACCCGATGAGGACGGGGTGAGGCTGATCGTCCTGCTGGGGGTTCCGCAGGACCCACGCCGCGGCGAGAGCGTCCTCATTCCCGTCTACGACGCCGTGCTGCGGCTCGGCACCCGCCGGGACCTACTGACACGGATCTCGCACCTGACCACCTTCGAGGAGTTCTACTACTTCCTCGCCACCAATCCGCTCACAGAAAGCTGAGACGATGACGTTCTGGATCTTTCTCGCCGCCCTGGGCGCCGCCTGGGTGTTGCAGTCCTACCTGTCTTTCAAGCAGACCCAGTCGTTCACGAAACTGTTCGTCGCCATGCGCCGCCGCGGACGGGTTGTGATGGGACGGTTCAAGGGCGGCATCGTGCAGGGCGCGATCGTCCTGTTCGGTATCGACGCCGACGGTGTAATCACCGAGGGCCACCGGCTGAACGGGGTCACGGTGATGGCCCGGTTCCATGGATTCGAGGATTTCACGGGCCAGAACATTGCCGACATCGACCCGGCCGACGCCGCCCACCACGGCAGGCAGGTCCGCAACGCTGTCGCGAACGCCCGCGAGAACTACCGAATCATCACCGCCGGAGGCCAGGCCCCCGAACCGCCGAGCGCCCTAGCCCGCACCGTCAAGAAGGTCAGGGGAACCTTCCGCCGCAGGACCCCCACCCCGACCGCAGACTGACGACCCCTCTTCTTCATTCCTGTTCACACCCCGGGCATGCCAGCCCGGGTCCCACCGGGGCCTGACAGGTCCGTCATGCCCGAAAACACCCGAAAGGAGTTGAGATGTCCGACTTTTTGAACTGGATGGCCGCCGCCCAAGACGGGATGGTTCTGGCAGCAGAATGGTTCGTCGGGCTGTTCCGGAAGGGAGCGGAAACGTTCCTGAGCTGGATGACCAACATCGTGCCGCTCGTCCTGATGCTGCTGATCGCCATGAACTCCCTGATCGCCCTGATCGGGGAGGAGCGCATCAACAAGCTCGCCGCGAAGGCCGGGCGCAACGTGATCAGCCGCTACCTGATCCTGCCGTGGATCGGGGACTTCTTCCTGACCAACCCGGCGGCCTTCACCCTCGGCCGTTTCCTACCCGAGGCCTACAAACCCGGCTACTACGCCTCCGTCGCCCAGATGGTGCACACCAACAACGGCCTGTTCCCGCACAACAACCCGGGGGAGCTGTTCGTGTGGGCGGGCATCGCGCAGGGCATCGTCACCCTGCAGCTGCCCACCGGCGACCTCGCCATCCGTTACCTGCTGCTCGGCGCCGTCCTGAACTTCTTCGGCGGCTGGGTGACGGACTTCACCACCGCCTACGTCGCGAAACAGCAGGGCGTCACGTTGTCGAAGGAGGTGCACGCTCATGTCTGAGTTCCGCACGATCACCGTCTCCAAGGGCCCGGGCGGCTACGGCGGTCCCCTGACCATCACCCCGGACGAGAAACGCAACAAGGTCGTCTACATCGTCGGTGGCGGGCAGAAACCCGAGGTGGTCGACAGGATCGCCGAGCTCACCGGCGCGGAGGCCGTCAACGGGTTCAACACCCGGGTGCCCGACGACGAACACTTCTGCGTGGTCATCGACTGCGGGGGGTCGCTGCGCTGCGGCCTCTACCCGAAGAAGGGCATCCCCACCATCAACGTCGTGCCCACCGGCAAGACCGGTCCCCTGGCCCAGCACATCCACGAGGGCATCTACGTCTCCGCCGTCGGGATGGACCAGGTGCGTCCCGCGGACGCCGACGAGGCCGCCGGGGCGCAGGCAGCGGCGGCCGCTGAGCCGGCGCAGAAGTCCGTTCCCACCAGGGAGGACGGACGCCCCATGAAACTCACCGAGCAGATGGCCACGAAACAGAAGAAGTCGCTGCTGGAGAAGATCGGGCTGGGTGCGGGCAAGGTCATCGCGGTGTTCTACCAGGCCGGTCGCAACGCCGTGCAGATGATGATCAACACCATCCTGCCGTTCATGGGTTTCGTCGCGATGCTGATCGGCATCATCCAGGCCTCGGGTCTGGGCGACTGGTTCTCCCATCTGCTGACCCCCCTCGCCGGAAGCGGCTGGGGCCTGATGGCGCTGGGGCTCATCTGCTCCCTGCCCTTCCTGTCGCCGCTACTCGGCCCCGGAGCGGTGATCGCCCAGATCATCGGCACCCTCATCGGTGTAGAGATCGGAAAGGGCAACATCCCGCCCCAGCTGTCGCTGCCCGCGCTGTTCGCCATCAACACCCAGAACGCCTGCGACTTCATTCCCGTCGGTATGGGGCTCGCGGAGGCGGAACCCGAGACCATCGAGGTCGGCGTTCCCGCGGTGCTGTACTCACGGTTCCTCAACGGCGTTCCGCGCGTCGCCATCGCCTGGCTGGCCAGCATCGGCCTCTACCCGCAGTCCTGCCCACCCAAACCGAACAACCTGAAAGGATTTTCCCATGGGCTACTCAACCACCATCATCGAAGTCGGGCCGGACGCCAGCGACTTCCTCGCGGAGCAGATGGCAATCATCTTCGCGGGTAACGCCCCCGAGGAGCTACGCTCGTACTGCTTCGTCATCGACAAGTCGGAGCTGACGAGCCCGCTGGCCGTCGGCCAGCCGGTGCTGATCGGCGACCAGGAGTGGCGGATCACCGCCATCGGAGATGTCGCGGAGAAGAACCTGGGCGCGCTCGGACACGTCACCCTGGTCTTCGACGGCGCGTCGGAACCGAGACTGCCGGGGGCGCTGCACCTCGGCGGATCGCATCCCGAACCCGCCCTGGCAGCGGGCACGCGGCTGGTGATCGGCAATGCCTGACGACGTCCTGCGCGACGCGCTCGCCCGCGCCACCGACACGGGCGCCGCGTCGGTGGGCCGCGGGGTGCTGGCCTCGGCGGGCGAGCTGATCACCACCCACCTCGGTCCCGGGCCCTTCAAGGTCGTCGCCGACGAGAACACCTTTGCGGTGGCCGGGGAGACCGTCCAGGAATCGCTGCGTGGTTCCAGAGCCGCGGTCGCCGAGCCGCTGGTTTTCCCGGGCCGCCCGGTGCTGTACGCGGCCCAGGACAACGCCGACCGGATCCGGGACTCGCTGGGGGATGCGGTGCCGGTGGCGGTCGGGGCGGGTACCCTCAACGACCTGGTGAAGCTGGCGGCCTTCGAACTGGGCCGGGACTACGCCTGCGTCGGCACCGCCGCGTCGATGGACGGCTACACCGGTTCCGGGGCGCCGATGAGCAGCCAGGGTGTGAAGGTCACCCGCGCCTGCAAGGCCCCGGCGGTGATCGTCATGGACCTGGACGTCGCGGCGGCCGCCCCGGCGTACCTGACGGCCTCGGGCTACGGCGACCTGGCTGCGAAGATCCCCGGTGGCGCCGACTGGATCCTGGCCGACGCCACCGGGGTGGAACCCATCGACCCCGACGTGTGGCGCCTGGTGCAGTCGGGGGTGGCCACGGCCCTGTCCGATCCCGACGCCCTCGCCGCGGGACAACCCGACGCCTTCCGGGGTCTCGTGGAGGGACTGTGCTTGTCCGGGCTGGCCATGCAGGCCTACGGCGGAACCCGCCCCGCCTCGGGAGCCGAACACTACTTCAGCCACCTGTGGGAACTGGCCCACTTGGGCGCCGATCTCGAGGTGCCGTTGTCGCACGGGGCGAAGGTGGCCGTCGGTTCCCTGGCCATGTGCGCCTTCTACGAGGCCCTCATCGGCCGGGACCTGTCGGGAATCGACGTCGACACCGTCGCGGCGCGGCGTGCACCGTGGCCCGAGATCGAGGTCGACATCCGGAACCGCTTCGAGGGGGCCCTTGCCGATCACGCGGTGCGCGAGACGAGGGCCAAGTACCTGGCCGGGGCGGAACTGGCCGACCGGCTGCGACCACTGGTCGCGGAATGGCCCGAGGTCACCGAGCGGCTGCGGGCGCAGCTCGTCCCGACGGGGGTGCTGGCCGACCGGCTTCGCCGCGCGGGCGCCCCATCGCGCCCAGAAGACATCGGGGTGACACGCGAGGACGTGCGGGCCATGTTTCCCAGGGCCATGTACTACCGCTCCCGCTACACGGCCCTGGATGTCGCGTGGGAACTGGGTCTGTTCGAGGACCTGGTGGCGGAGGTGTTCGAGAAGATCTGGGTCTGAACCCGCCCATTCACGAAACGCCGTGGAACCGGTGCCCGATACAGGAGCGTCACTGGGCCGTTCTCCACGGCGTTTCATGCATTTGGACAAATCGCGGATCGCGTCCCACACGTCTTTCCTGCCGTTAGATTCTGGTCATGACGAAACAACGACGATTCGGCATCCTGCTTCTGCTACTTCCTCTCCTACTGGGACTCACATCCTGCGTCAGGTATCGGGTGGAGTACGACATAGTCGACAAGGAACGCGTCAAGTTGAACTGGAACATCGGGATCCGGAAACCGGAGAACGGTGTACACGCTCCCGGAGAAATCACGGTGGAGAACATCTGCCAAGCGGTCGTGGAACACGCGCAGACCCCCGAGGAACTCGCGCAGGCCCCGTACGAGGACGACCTGTTCTACGCCTGCCGGTTCGCGGGTGAGCTGCCCATCAACCACAAGAGACTGATTGGTCCGGCTCCCGACCAGGCCCAGATCATCACCTACGACGAGGCCCGAAGGGAATGGACCTTCAGGTATTCCAGCGGATCCTGTAACGCCTCCACGGAATCGGCGAACATGTTCACCGACTTCGAGGTTCGCGTGACCTTTCCGGGTCGCGTCCTGAGCGCCAGCGGCAGCGGCAGGATCGAGGGCAACACCGTTACGTGGTCCGACCCGAAGGACATGTACCTCAAGGAGGGCATGCGGGCCACCGCATCCGCCGACCCGGACCTGAGCTGGCTGTGGCCCACCCTCGGGGTGATCGCGCTGGCGGGCGCCGGTGCCGGAATCGTGCTCGCGGCGCGGAGGCGCAGGCGGCCCCGTCCCCTGATCCCTTGACCCGAACGGAACAACCTAGTTGGTTAATTAGTGCACCAACTAACCAGGAAAGTATGTGTTCGACGACTCCACCCCCATCTTCATGCAGCTGGCCGACCAGCTGTGTGCCGAGATCGTCGCGGGTACCTACCCCGACGGCGCGAAGACACCGTCGATCAACGAAATCGCCGTGTTCCACCGCATCAACCCGGCAACCGCGAACCGCGCAATCACGTTGCTGGTAGAGCGGGGCGTCCTGATCAAACGCCACGGGATCGACATGTTCGTCCGCTGATGCCGAGGCGATACCCCTCGGCATCTGCGGACGGGAACTGATCGTCCTCATCCAGAAAGAGGTCAACCCATGACCGCCGCCATAACCCTCGACGGCGTGACGAAACGCTTTGGCACCGTCACCGCCGTCGACGACCTGAACCTGGAATTCCGCCAGGACGTCGTCACCGGTCTGCTCGGACGCAACGGCGCAGGCAAGACCGTGACCCTGACCGGCTCCCGGGAACGCGTGGATGCGCTGCTGCCGGGACGCTCCGTCTTGCGCAGCACCCAGGTGGGGGCGATGCGCACGGTCATCGTCGAGAACAGCCCCGGCCTCGCCACACAGGCGAAGGCCGCCGGCCTCACCGTGGAGGCGACGGATCTCCACACCCTGGTGGCCGCCTACGGACTCGACGACACGGAGGTGACGGCATGAAACGCTCACCCACCATGGCACGTATCATCCTGTCGCGCCGCATGACCTGCTGGTACCTCAGCCCCATCATCGCCTTCGGCACGGTGGCCTTCATACTGTTTTTCTAGTCCCTTCTGCTGACCACTGACCAGGAACTCCACATCGCGGCGGGGGCGGCAGCACAACCATCGTCGTCTCCCTGCTGGCATCCGCCATCACCGCCCTGGCCATTTGTTTCCCCCTGGCAACAGCCGTAGGCATCACCCGGCGTGATGTCGTCCTGGGAAATCTGGTCCACCAATCTCCAGGCGGCCGTCTACAACGCCCTGCTCCTGGCCGGCATGCTGGTACTGGAGGGGCCACCGGGGGATGGTTCATCAATCAGCCCATCTTCGGAACAGACCTGTTGGATCACGGGAGTTGGTTCACCTTCTGGTGGTTCACCCCGCTGTCGCTGTTGGCGACAATGGCGGTGGGGCATCGGTGGCCGCCACCTGGCTCTGGCGGGGGACGTTCGGCCTGCTTCTCCACGCGGCAGCAACCATGGCCATTTTCATGACCACGCTCTGGCTCATCAGCCCCTGCTGGGACTGAGCCCGGTTCGCCGCCCACTTCAATGCCGGCTGGCTGGCGGACTCCCTGGCCCTGGTAACCGTCCTGGGGCTGGCCGGAACCACCACGCTCATCCGCAGGGCGAGCATCCGCGGCAGCTGACCGGATCCAACGGGTGAGGTCGTAGAATCCTTGCGTATGATGACGCAGCAGGTTCTTCCGCCCGGCCAGGAACCGGGTACCGGTAATGAACCGCTGCCGGCAGTGCATACGACCAAGCGCCGGTCCCGTACAGGTCTGGGATTCCTCGTTGCTGTGGTCATCATCGGGATCATCAGTCTGCTCGGCGGCTGGGACATCATCGTGGCCAAACGTGACGAATCACTCGTCTCCGTGTCTCCTGGAGAGGTGGCACACGCGGACCCCTTCGACGTGACATTCCTCAGGGCCTTCCACGCCACCGATCTGGAACCCATGATCCGTCCCAAGAGCGGGAAACGCCTGCTACTCATCTCCTTAGAAGTGGTGAACACCGACAAAACCATGGTGAGCTCGACAGTGCTCGCCCGCGCGCTGGATCCGGATCTCCCCCTGGCCACGAAGAACGATGAACCCGACGGCCAGGCCGAGCCGGCCGAGCTCTACCGGGTTCAGGACGCCCAGAAGCAGGGGAGTTTCCAACCCGGCCTTCCTCAACGCATCCTCGCCGCCTGGTGGCAGGACGAGACAACCCCCCTGCCCGCCGAGGTCACGGTGACCCTGTCCAGGCACACCCACCACGAGAGCAGCATCATGGAAGGCCTGATGTCCTGGTCTGACCCGGAGGAGAAGGTCGCCGTCACCCTTCCTGTGGAGGAGTTGAAGAAGAGATGACCACCACCAACCGAGAAGTTCCCGGACCACCTCGGAGAATGTATCCGGACCCGGACCAGGAATTCCCGTCCCGTCGGCGCCGGTTGTCGCGCTGGCTGACGGTCCCGGCTCTGACCGCTGCCCTGTTGTTCGGGTCATGGGCCGTGAGCCACCTCCCCACGAGCAGCTCCGTCGCCAATGCCCAGTTCATTCGCTCAGGCACGGTGGGCCAGCCCGTGGACCTGCGCACGGGATCGGTGAAGGTGACCGGGGTCCGCTCCGCGGCAGAAATCCAGTCCGGGAATCAGGTGGCCAAAACCCCGGGGATCTGGTTGGTCGTCGATGTGGACTTCACGCCGAGGAACGAGCCCCGCGATCTCCTGTCGCCTCAGTTGTCGGACTCGATGGAACGTTCTTTCGGCGGTTTCCAGGCCATCACTGTGCCGCCCTGCAGCGCGGGGCAGCCCGGAATGGTCCTGAGCTGCACCTTTGCGCTCGAACTACCGACGGACGCTCTATCTGGGGCCACTCTTCTCCTGCACTCGGAGGACAGCCTCTCCAGAGTGCCCTTCGACGTGGCAAGCATAGATCTGGGCATTGACCAATCCCGGGCGGAACAGCTCGCGGCAGAAACCGGACGTGTCGTCCTGAAGGAGCCACGAGTGAGGGGCAAGGCGTGAGATCCCCGTGGTGGGCCCGCAACCGCGGGTGGGTGTTTGCCCTGCTTCCCCTGCTGGTGTGCGCGACGCTGGCCTGCTCCCAGCGCCTCGTGAATCTCTACCTACCCTGGGAGGAGAACGGTCGCCGCATCAGCGGACATGACAGGAGGGGGGAACTGCACCAGGAGTTCGTCGTGGAAGACACCACGAAAAAGACGAGAACAATGTCCGAGATCACGGTCGCGGTGCAGGTGGTGGATGTCCAGGTGGTCGAGAACGAGAACGGCAAGATCACGGCGGCGGAAGGGGCGCAGCTGTGGCAGGTGGATCTTGAGTTCACCGCGGAACCGGATCAGATCCTGACGTACTGCAACATCCAGTTGGAGGCCGACGGGGTGCGGTACGGCGGCAAGGAGGCCAAGGTTAACAGCTCCCTGTACGGTGCCATAGCGCCGCCCGCCTGCGTACCCGAAGAAACTCCCGGTCCGTCGTTCAAGCTCTTCAGCTCGGAGGTCACCGAGACCACACCGCCTCGCCCGAGAACGTGGTCCAAGAGCCTGCCCTTCGCCCTGCCCACAGGCGTCACGCCACAGGCACTACGCCTGTGGTGGCATCACCCGGAATACCTGTACATCCCTTTCTAGGCCCCGCTTCGGAACGGCGGCGCCATTTCCCGCCTCACCGCGCGACGCACCGGAAAGCCGTTTCCCACCGACAACGAGGTTCACGGCAGCCGCCAGGAGAGCCATTCCCAGCACGGAACCGACGAGCTGCGACGCCGCATCGAGGTAGGGAAACAACGCCAGGTGGAGCGTGGGTGAGCGAGGTCCGATCGCTTCGTGCAGCAACCATGCGACCCCGACCTGGAATTGATTCACCGCGACGAATGACAGGCAGAAGATCACGATGGGTGCGGGCCCGGCGACGATGATCCGTGACACAGCACCCCAGAAATGACGCAGCGGGGTGATAACCGGTTCGGCGAGCTCGGCGAGCACCCGCCGTGAACGCTCCGAGAGCTTTCCCAGACGCATGGCCACGCCCTTGGGAGTGGGCATTTCGCTGCTCGCGAGGTCGGCCTGGTAATTCGCGGCTCCGATGGCGAGCCACGCCAAGGGAATCACGACCAGCGTGCTGAATCCACCGCCGAGGCCCGCTACCCATTCGACGGCAGCCCGCACTGCATCCCCCACCGGTCCTAGCCATGCGGAGAACGCTTCCCAGGCCTTTGCAAGGTTGTCGATACCGGCTCTTTCCCGAATCCATTGGAGGATCTCCTTGAATTTCGACAAGAACGCCTTGGCGAGAGTGACGACCCACAGCGACTCCAGGTACATGGCTCCCAGTGCCGCGACCGTGGACCGACGGAAGACGTCGGTTATGGAGATGGCCTTGCGAAGGACCAGTGTCACGACCACCAGGAGCAGTAGATACCATCCCTCCGCGTAGTCAAGCCGTGGCGCCACGCTGGTCACAATGGAGCTGGTGCTCACGTCGTAATAGACGTCCTGGACGTAGTAGCGGCTATCCTGCGCCAGCAGACCCTGGGATGCGTACGCGGCTATGAAGGGAACTAGAACCCGGGCCGTGATCATGAAGTGGTAGTACCACCGCTCCAGCACTGTGGGGCCCCGGTAGGTTCCCTGAAAGGCCGGCAGTGTCTCCGAGGTGACCCGCAGCATCAGCATCAGACTGATCAGGGTGCTCAGCGGCGCAAATGGCAAAATCAACACTCCGACCGCCCCATGGAAATTCGATCCCCACAGAGCCAACCACAGGAACCCCATACGCCCGATGATCCCGAGCAGGCACAGGCCGACGAGCTGTGGCCAATGGTCGCGCAGCACACGACCGGTGTCGGCCAGCAGACGCCCCCAGAGTACGAACCAGTCCCGCACCGAATCCATGTTACTGAGACGAGCCGTCATGGACGAGACACCAGTTCTGCGCTTCTGGGATGTCGATGCCGTGCGCCAGGGCCCAGTCGATGAGGAGCTGACGAATGTCCACCATGTCGTTGTAGAGGACGGGGGCGTTCGCGACCTGCCGGTAACCACCTGCCCCGCTGAGTCGATAGTGATTCAGGGCAACCGCGAACCGATCAGCATCGGAAACCGGTTCGCCCCCGGGGTGGCGCAGATCCGTGATGCGCATCCCGACCGGTTCATTCAGGTTGATCTCGTAGTCGACGCCCCATGCGATGTCGTACTGGTAATCCCAGATGGTCTGGCCGTCGCGTTCTACGCTGGTCATAGTGGCGGGATCGAAACGCTGGCCGTGTGGCAGGTCTGCGTAGTAGCGAGCAGCGTGCTCCAGGTGTGCGCGGAGCTCAGCACCGGTCAGCAGAACCGCGGCGAGAGTGTTGTCGAAGACGTAGAGGCTGGCGAGATCGCGGATGCTGACCGGCCCTTGCGGGATGACAGCGGTCCGTGACGTGGGCGCGGTGAGGCTGATCACCGGCAGGGTCGCGTACCGCCCGCTGGCCAGAGCCTCGGCGACAGTAGCGGCCTGGACGCGCTGGATGAAGTCGATGGCCCCGGTGGCACGCCACCGGGAGTCGGAGGTGCTGAGTTCACGCGGGGACACCGCGACCTGTCGGTTCACATGTGCACGAGTGGCCTCGTGGGCCTCGGCGACGGTGTCGAGCACCCGCGGGTCGGGCACCTCCCCTCGGGCGCGGTGGGGGGTGGCGCCCAGCACCTCGATGCGCCAGGAATCGCCGTCGTGCTCGGCTTCGATGACGGTCTCTGTCAGCCCTGCGGCGTGGGCCCTCGGCTGAGTGAGCAGGACCGGGCGGCCCGTAGCACGGCAGGTCACCCACTGCTCGGGTTCGTCGCGGTGCGTGTGTCCGATGACCATGACATCGATACCCGGTACCTGCTCCGCGATCTCCCGGGCCGGATTCTCGGCAGGCGCGTCGGCGTTTGTGGCATAGGTGGTCTGCCCGATCCCCGCGTGACACAGGACGACCACCATGTCGAACAGGAATTCCTCACGCAGCCTCGGCACCCAGCGGGATGCGGCGGCGACCATGTCGGTGACGTCCACGTTCCCTGCAAGCTGCTGGCGGTCCCAGATCATCGCTCCCGGCGTGGTCAGGCCGAGCACCCCGATCCGGATCTCCCGCCCATCGAGGTGGCGGATCACGGGCATGAAGGCTGGGAACACCGGCAGTCCCGAATCGGAATCGACGACGTTGGCCCCGAGCAACAGCGGGTCGAGCTGCTGCTCGAAGGAGTAGAGGAAATCGAGACCGTAGTTGAACTCGTGGTTTCCGATGTTGACCGCGTCGTAGCCCATGACGTTGAACGCCGCCGCGAGCGGGTGAGCTAGGTTTTCGGTCCCGGGTTCGTGCCGGGCGAAGAAGGTGCACAAAGGGTTGCCCTGGATGGTGTCGCCATTGTCCACCAACGCCACGGTCTCTGCCCCACGTTCGACCCTGATGCGTTCCACAACTGTGGACAACTGGGCCAGCCCGGCTTCCGCTTCACCGGTCCAGGGCTGGTCGCGGTAGTAGTCCCAGTTCAGGACAGTGCCGTGAACGTCCGTGGTGGCCAGCAACGTGAGTCGCGACATCTGGGCTCCTTCAGTCAGGGTCGCAGCGAGCCTATCGCCTCTGTCCATGAGGACCGCCGGGTTGTGCATCGGATGTCGCACGATCACAGTAGAGGCATGCGTTTCGCCCTGGCACAGCTCCTTTCCACCGTCGATCCCCGGGAAAATTTGGCATTGGTCACCGACGCGGCCCGCCGGGCCGCCCGGGGCAGAGCCGATGTGATGGTGTGCCCAGAGGCCACCATGTGCTCCTTCCTCCGCACGCCCACTCAGGTCGCCGAGTCCTTTGACGGGCCGTGGGCCTCAACCGTGCGACGCTTGGCCGGCGACCTCGGGATCACCATCATTGCGGGCATGTTCACCACGGCGCACGGCAGCCGGGTGCACAACACGCTTGTGGCGACGGGCGAATGCGAGGGGCGCTACGACAAGATCCATCTTTTCGACGCTCTCGGGCATCGCGAGTCAGAAACCGTCAAACCGGGACGACGATCGACATCGATCGAGATCGCCGGGCACAGTCTGGGGCTGGCCGTCTGCTACGACGTGAGGTTTCCCACCCATTTCATCGACTTGGCCTTGGGAGGAGCCACGGTCATGGTGGTGTGCGCTTCCTGGGCACCCGGTCCGGGGAAGCTACACCAGTGGCGAACTCTCGTGACTGCCCGGGCGATGGATTCCGTCTCTTTCGTGGTCGCTGTGGATCAGGCACTCCAAGGCGATGAGGAGACCCCCGGCGGCCCGACGGGAATCGGCCATTCAATGGTGGTGGATCCCACCGGGCAGGTCCTGCTGGAGCTGGGTGCGGAACCTGATCTGGCCTTCGTCGATGTCGATCCGGAACAGGTCCCTGTTACCCGAAAGACGCTTCCGGTGCTCGACGGGAACCGGCTGTGGTCGCTGTGACGTTGTCCCTGGACGGATTCCATCCCGGATTTCATCAGCTCTCCACGAGTCCGTTCTGATAGGCCAGGATCACGAGCTGGGCGCGATCCCGGGCAACCAGTTTGGTCAACAGCCTGGAGACGTAGCTTTTCACCGTCGCGGGCGAAAGCGAGAGCTTTTCTGCAATTTCGAGATTACTCAGACCCTGTGCAATCAGACGGAGCAGTTCCTGGTCCTTCTCGGGTAGTTCCCTGACCATCTTCGAGGGGCGATGTCCTCGCTCATAATTGGTCAGGACCCGGGTGATGAGGCTGGGTGAGAGCATGGATTCGCCGAGGTGAACCTGCTGGATGGCATGCATGATCTCTCCACGGGAACTGGTTTTGAGCAGGAAACCGGCTACCCCTGCACGCAGCGCATCGTGGAAGGTGCAATCGTCCTCCAATGAGGTGAGCGCGATGACACGGGCCCGGAGTCCCAGGTCGACGATCTGCCGGGTGGCATGGATACCGTCGAGCACTGGCATGCTGATGTCCATCAGGATCACATCGGGGTCGAGGCGTTTGGCAGTGGAAACGGCCGTCAGCCCGTTCGAGGCTGCCCCGACCACGACGATCCCGGGCATGGCATCCACTATGCGTTGGATGCGGGCGCGCACCTGGTCGTGGTCCTCAGCTATCAGAACACGGATCTCGGCTTCGTTCATGTCGCACAATCTAGTCGTTTAATCCGGACCGCCTGCCGCATCGATCTCCCAAAGTTGACGCACGCGTGCCTTGATTCGACGGGTCGGGTTTGATTGGAACCAGCGAGATCAGCCCACACAGAAATCAATGCTGAAACGAGTTCTCTCCTTCTCCCGATCTCTAGCCACCAAGGCAGGGCTGCTCCATTGAAAAATATATCTCTAATCTCTGTTCAAAGTGGAGCATACCATGAAGCACAAGATCACGATCGCCCTCGCAGCCATGTTCGCCCTCTCGACACCCCTACTGACCCTGCCGACCGAAGCCAACGCCGCCACCACCTCCAGCACCCACACCTCCGGAATCTCCATCTGTTCCTTCATCCCGGGTTTGTGTGGAAGGTAGCACGCCCTTACGCCAAGGGGGTACTATCTGCAAATGCGGCAGCGACTTGCTTCATCGGCTTTCAACTCCATCAAGCGGACTCCCATCGAACCCGTGGTTGGCGTGGCGCTGTTCATAATGACTCTAGGAGTTTCAAGGGGAACAGCGGAAGCACCTTCGCTAAGTTTTGCCCTCGTGATGCTCGCAGCCTCGTTTCTACTCCCTTGGCATCCTTGGGCAGCATTGGCCTTGGCATTATGCTACTTCGGCGCCTGGATCTTTCTCGACATAACCGGAGTTGGCATGGGGCTATGCGCAGGATTATTCGCATATAACTGGTTCAAAAATCACCGACCTGGACGCTGGGTAATTGCTGTAGCATGTCCCATGCTCATGGTAATCGCATGGGAGATTCACGATTCGTGGAATGACGTCTTAGCAAACCTCATTCTATTTACCGGAATCACTCTATTCAGCGCCACGACCGGCGCAATCTCGAATCAGCGACGCCGAGCCGAGGAGAAAACTCACCAAGAAAGTAAGGAAGCACTGCGTTCGACACGACTCCTCGTCGCCAGCGAACTCCATGACAGCGTCGCCCAAACCCAGACCTTGGTGGTGATGACCCTCGAGGACATCGCAGATGACCCGAGACTTCCCGGGGAGTTGATCCCCGACCTACTCGAAACACTCGAGTTGTCGCGCCGCGCCACCACTGAACTCCGCGCAGCAATGGTGGCTCTTCGAAACGTCGATCAGGATTTCAGCTCTTTCGGACGCCAGTCGTCCCACTCCCTCGACACACAGTTGACCCAGGCATTGAGCGCCCTCCAGGACAATGGATTCAATGTAGAAACTCATTTCGACATCCCCGGCGGCAAGCTCTCCCCCAACCTCGAATACGGTATGTCCAAGATTTTGGGAGAGCTTGTCGCCAACGTTGTATGGCACGGAGCTCCCGGAACATGCACCATCGAAGCCCGCGAAGACGACGGTTGCGTCATGCTACGGGTGGTCAACGACATCGGCACCTCGGTTCCGGCGAAGAGTAACGGAGGCCACGGACTGCTCGGCGTCAAGGAAAGGGTCAATCTGCTGAATGGCACACACTCCTTCACCCCCAAGGGGCATCAGTGGCATGCCGAAGTCAAGATACCCTTGACCATCAGAGCCGACGGATAGGTCGAGCACCCGGGAAACCCCACTCGATAGGGTCCACGCACCAGAAACCCGAGACAGAAAATAATCTCTATTTAAATTTCTTTTCCCTTTCCACGCGACCCGAGTATTAGCAGTTGATCGCGAAACCTTGGCTGGCCAAGCAGTGCTACCGCGCCCGGCGGATACTTCTGAACAGGGCACAGGTTGAGTAATGGGTGTTGTTGCGGCGACCGCGACTGGTTCGTTTGATGCGTTTGATCGCGGTGTTCACGGTATCGGCTGCCCGCACCCAGCCGCGTAGTCAAACCTTGGCGGCGCGGGCCCCGTCGAGGGTGGCGCCGGCCAGGATGACCCACCACACTCAACTACAAATAGCCCACACACCCAGGCACGACGCCCCGAAAGGTCAGTCCACCCACATCGGGCAACCGCAGTCAGGACACGATCAGCCACCCGGGGAAGCCGCCCCAACCACCCCCGCTTCGCCACGGGATCGTACGCCACCAATCGCCGGCCACCCTTCGCCTTGCCGAGGCGCCCAGCCCACCCCATCGCACGCACTCCTCACCGCCGCCCGCAAGGCCGTCAACTTTCGGAGTATTTGCTTTGACGCCTTCCAGAATGCTCCGTAATCTCATGGTCAAGAAATACACATCCAAATAAATCTGAAAGACAAATTGACACACCGCGAAAGAGTCTTGCGCAAGCCTGAATTGCACTCACTCTTCTATCGGATCAACTTCGCGAAGGACAAAGAGAAAACCTGCCACCCAAAAGCCGATCAGGTAGGAACATTTCTCTCCTGACCGCATATCTGGCGACGGAAATCTCCGCACGCTCGCCAAGTGCCGAATAATGCATCGCCCATAATTGATGCGCTTGAAAAATTAATCACGATTGCGGATGTTTAATGATTTCCGAGGTTTGGCCACGAAGTCATATCTCACCTCTCAATCAAAAACACACCCAGCGATGTAGTCACTGAATGCCGCAGACGCCATTTTAGGAGCCTTTCTCCCATGACCGAACCAACCCTTCCCATGTCCTCTGCCCAGCAAGGCATGTATTTCGACAGCCAACTTCGACAGTCCGCTGACTATCACATCGCTATTGAGCTGCGTACAGAGCATCTTTCCTGTTCACGTCTGACCCAGGCGGTTAGCGCAGTCATGGCGGAACAACCGGCATTGCGCGCGTCAGTCACCAGAAACGATTCCGGGCCCGGATACATGATCGCCGATTCGGTCGAAGCACCTGTCCGTCACCACGACCTGACAGGCGCTGAGGAGAACTTGGACGAGATCTTCCACACAGCTCGGCACACACCTTTTCACCTGAACACCGCCCCCCTGTTTCGAGTGGTGGCAGCTCGTCTGTCCGACGGAGACCGTCTGCTGGTCGTGTGCCACCACCTCATCGCCGACGGACAGTCGGTGAGCATCCTCGCCGACCGCATCATCACCTTGGCACGTGGAGCCCAAGAGATCACCGCATCACGCACTGACCAAGGGCTGTTCACCTATCAGAACGGTCAACTCGCCCAACCAGCACCCGAGGCGCTGGCCCGGCGCGAGAGTTTCTGGTCCGAGAACCTGCCCCGCCACCGGGTCCCGCAACTCGATCACTGGCTACTTGCCTCTCCCCACGAGGACTCAGCCCGAGAATTTCGTCTGACTGTGCCCCGCGACACCACCGAAGCCGTCCGCAACACCGCGCAGGAGGCCGAGGTTTCGGAGTTCACCGTATATCTGGCGGCCTTCGGAACACTACTCGCACATTACGCTGGTGAGGACCAGGTCTCTTTCGCGAGTCCCTTCATGGATCGCCCTCACCTGGAGATGGAGAACAGCATCGGCTGCTTCATTCGCACGCTTCCGGTGCTTATCGATGTCTCACCCGGTTTGAGGGTCCGCGACCTGCTGAAGCGTACGCGTTCCGAGGTAATGGGTCTGTGGCGAAACCTCGATTTCCCGGTCACCCGCAAACTGTCGGGGCTATCGAGTGCAGGGCTGTTCGACATCAGCTTCGTCCACGACGCCTACCCCGAGCTTCCCGAGGGCGTCTTCACGACCGCACATCCCGACGAGGTTCACTTCCCCGGTCGGCTCACCGTAACCATCGAACAGCTCGGGGACAACACCAACATCGTGATCTGGTACAAGGAATCCGCACTCACCGCAGAACGTGCAGCACGGTTCGCCGAACGCCTTCTGGTCCTGATCCAGCAGATTCCCACGCACCTCGACGCACCCGTGACTGATCTGCAGCCCATGTCCGCCTCCGAACGCTGCACCCTGCTGGCAGCTTCCCGTGAAACCCACTACTTCGACTGGGATCCGACTGATCTGGGGACCCTGTTCCTCAACCGAACGAAGGCCGACCCGGCGCGCGAGACGTGGTTCGACGAGACCCGTGGGTACACCAATGCCTGGGCCCATGACGCGGCAGTGCTGGTACAGCACCACATCCTCGATGCCATCGGAGCGGACAAGCGCCCGGTCGCAATTCTTCTGCCGCGTGGGGCGACCCTGCTGGCAGCCATCCTGGGAACAGTGTTGTCGGGTCACCCGTACGTTCCCCTATCCGAGCACATGCCTGCCGCCCGCATTCTGGACATGCTGAGTGACGCCAACGCAGCGATCGTGATCACCTTCTCGGATCTGGAACTGGAGCTTCCGGGCCAAGTGACGCGACTCAACCTGGACACCTGCGGTGACATCACTGCGCTGATCGATGACCACCGCGACACCATCGCTGAATTCCCGGCCCCTGTTGACAGGGCACCCGAGGACCTGCTGTACATCGAGTACACATCCGGTTCCACCGGCCGCCCCAAGGGCGGGGCAATCACACACGCAAACGTTCAGAACACGACGCTGGACCTGGAACGACGTTTCCCCCTGGGACGCGACGACGTATTCCTGCTCAAAACCTCTTTCACCTTCGACATCTTCGGCACTGAGATCTACGGCTGGCTCGTCGGTGACGGGCGTTTGGCCATCCTCCCCGTCGGCCAGGAAGGTGACCCCCAAGCCCTGGCAAGAGCTGTCCGCACCTACGGCGTGACCCACCTGAATTCCTCCCCCACCATGCTGCGCGTCCTACTCGCGACCGTTGAGAGCACCGGTCGACGTCATGATCTCAATGGCCTGACCTATCTGTTCTCTGGCGGAGAAGCACTGACCCCGGACATCATCGAACGCTTCTTTGCCCTAAGACTCCCGTGCACCCTGGAGAACGTTTACGGCCCCACCGAGGCCACCATGTGGGCTACCCACACGCGTATCCATCCTGAGGATTCGGTGGCGAACGCTCCCATCGGCACCCCCCTAAACGATTACCGGATCTACATCCTGAATAGTCGGGGTGATTTGTGCGGCACCGACCTGCCCGGCGAGGTCTGCATCGCTGGAGCAGGTGTCGGTGTGGGCTACCTGAACCGTGAGGAACTCACTGCCGAGCAGTTCGTCGAGAATCCCTTCTTCGACGCGGACATCGATCCTGCATACATGCGACGCATGTATCGAACCGGCGATCTGGGATTCCTGCGTCCCGACGGTCGTTTCGCGTTCTCGCGCCGCATCGACCGCCAGGTCAAGGTCGGGGGTCTCCGCGTGGAGCTCGGCGAGATCGAGCAGGCCCTGAACCACATCGACGGGGTCGTCGAAGCCGCAGTCCTGGTCGATGAGTCGACGGCTGAACCGCGGCTTGCGGGCTTCTACGCGTCCGGCTCCCCGATCCCGGCGGACCGGGTTCGCGCATCCCTGGGCAAGGTGCTGATCTCCCAGTTCATCCCTTCGGTGCTCATGCAGGTCGAAGCCCTACCGACGTCCGCCGCCGGGAAGCTGGATCGCGCCGCCCTGCACGCACTGCTCAGTCAGCAGAACAACCGCTCAGATACTTCCGCCACCACCACGGTTGCCACCCGAGTCGCGGACCTGTGGCAGGACGTACTCGGCCGTCCGATAACCGACCACCATCGCACGTTCTTCGAAGCCGGAGGCACCTCGTTGAGCCTGATGCGGCTACAGCTACGGCTCCAGGAAACTTTCGGAGCCCAGATCGGCATCACAGATCTGCTCAGCCACCCCACCATCGCGGCCCAGGCCGACCTGGTGGAACCCCGACAGGTTTCTTCCGAGAAATCCACCGGTCCCACCCGCATCCTCGGCGACGACATCGCCATCATCGGGATCGGTGTGCAGGTGCAGAAAGCCCAAGACGTACACGATTTCTGGAAAATTCTGGTCAACGGCGAGGAAACCATCACCTTCCATGACGACGATGAACTCCGCCGCCTCGGAGTGTCCGAGAATCAACTGCGCGATCCCAACTATGTCAAGGCCTCAGGTCGCATCGAGGGAATCGACGAGTTCGACGACCGTCTGTTCCGGATCGCACCGGCGGAGGTGGACGTCACGTCCCCCCAGCTGCGCCTGCTATACAAATGTTTCTGGTTGGCCTGTGAGGATGCGGGCTACGACCCCCGGAAGTTGCCGGGACGAGTGGGAGTCTTCGCAGCAGGCAGCGACGACTTCGAATGGTATCGGCGCACTGTCATGAACCCTGCCTCGTTCGGGGATGCCTATCAGAACTTCACCCTGGCCACCAACCACTTCCTCAGCACCCGGTTGTCTTACCACTTCGATCTCACCGGCCCCTCGTTGTCGGCCCTGTCCGGCTGTTCCTCATCGCTGCTGACGGTGCACCTGGCGGTTCAGGCGCTGCGCTCAGGAGAATGCGACCTGGCAGTGGCCGGTGGTGTCACCGTGGAACTGCCCAACGGGGGTGGCTATCAGTGGAGTGACGGCATGATGCTGTCGCGCGACGGCCACTGCCGACCATTCGACGCCGACGCCAGTGGCACTGTGTTCTCCAACGGTGCCGCCCTCCTGGTACTCAAGCCTTTGACGGCTGCCCGACGCGATGGCGACCCCATCTACGCTGTCATCAAAGGCTCTGCGAGTGGCAACGACGGCAAGCGCAAACAGTCCTACACCGCACCGAGCGAGGATGGGCAGTACGAAACCATCTCTTCTGCCTACCGCACGGCGGGCATCGATCCCGCCACCGTGAGTTTCGTCGAGGCCCACGGAACCGGGACGCTACTGGGCGATCCCATCGAGGTGGCCTCGTTGTCACGGGCCTTCTCGACAGCACCGGTGGGTGGCTGTCTACTCGGCTCGGTCAAGGGCAACATCGGACACACGGATTCCGCAGCAGGCGCCGTCGGGCTGAGCAAGGTAGCGCTCAGTCTCAAGCATCGCTTGTTCCCAGGCACCCTCAACTTCTCCCGTCCCAACCCTCACATCAACTTCAGCGCCACGCCCTTCGAGGTATCGGCGACGAACTGTTGCCTGGATGGCAGGCAGATCCGGGCAGGCATCAATTCCTTTGGAGTAGGAGGCACGAACGTGCACATGATTCTCGAGGAGGCACCTGACCTCCCGGAGACGGACGATCCGCCCCACACGTTGTTGCAGTTCTCCGGAGCCAGTCAGGAGGCCATGATGCGCACCGCGAAACGCATCGTGGGCCACGTGGCCTCTGACAACTCTGTGAAACTCGCCGATACAGCCGTCACGCTTCGCTCACGCGCCGAGCTGCCCCACCGCGGCACCCTGGTGGTCTCCCCGACGGAACCCCGCGACGCCGACGCATGGATCAAAAGCCTGCGCTACAGCGAGTTGTCCGCAGAGACATCGCGACCCCGCGTCGCCCTTCTCTTCTCCGGACAGGGCAACCAGTACTACAGGATGGGCCACGGCCTCTACACCAGCAACGGCTCCGTCGGTCGGATTTTCCGCGGCTGGATGGACGACCTGACCGACGTGCTGCCCCGAGACGATGCCCGCAACCTCCGTGACGTACTCCACACCGGTTCCGACGACGGTCGCATCCACCGCACCGAATGGTCACAGTTCGCCCTTTTCAGCACCCAGTTCGCGCTGGCAAAGGTCCTCGAATCCTTCGGTATCATCCCCGATGTTCTCCTCGGACACAGCATCGGCGAGCTGACCGCAGCCGCCCTGGCAGGAGTATGGACCCCGGAGGACGCTGCCCGTCTGGTACGCAAACGTGGGCTTCTCATGCAGTCCCAACCGCCCGGAATCATGGTCGCCACGCTGGCCCCCGCAACACGTGTCGCCGACGTAATCGCTGGAACACCCGATGCTTGGGTCTGTCTCGACAACTCGCCCGAACGCTCCGTGGTCGGCATGGCACCACACGCTCTTGATGACGTGCTGGCGAAACTGGATGCTGCAGGCATCATCGGCACCCGGCTGCACACTTCCCAGGCCTTCCATACACCAATGATGGAAGCCGCGGCCACCGCTTTCACCGCTGCAGTGGCAGAGGTTCCTTCACAGGACCCCTGGATCCCGATCATCTCCAACCGATCCGGACAGCTTGTGTGTCCCGGCGAGATGACCGATCCCGGCTATTGGGGCGGCCACATAACCGGCGCGGTGCGGTTCGCCGACAGCATTGCCACGTTGCTGGCCGACGGACCGGTGTTGGGAATCGAAACCGGCCCTGGCAACAGCCTGGCAACGTTCGTCGCCCAGGTCGGCGGCACCGATTGCCGAGTGGTGGGCTTGGTGCGTCACGCAGCCTCCGACGTGGCCGACGAGGCCCATCTGCTGGCCGGACTGGGAGACCTGTGGGGTGCGGGTCTGTCTCTGGACTGGTCCGAGCACGACACCGGCCATCGCAGGTCATTGCCCGGATACAGTTTTGACGCCAACCCGCACCCGGTTTCCGGCGGCGCCACCACCGCACCCGCCACCACACCGGTCCGGGAAGAACCGAGACCCATCCACACCAACCGGCTCGACGCGTTCCGTGACGCTTTCCGTCAGGTGCTGGGTCACGCCGAAGTCTCTGCCGATGACAATTTCTTCGCCCTCGGCGGCGATTCCCTCAAGGCCACCAGCCTGACAGCCCAGCTCAAGGCCCTGGTCGGCGTGGAAGCCACCGTGGCCGATGTGTTCGCAGCCCGCACCCCCGCAGCCCTGGAGGCGCGTCTTCGCAAGGCAATCTCCGTTACTCGGATGGCGAAGGCACCCGAAGCTGCGGATTATCCCCTCAGTCCGGCACAGGAACGCATGTACCTAGCCTCTCGTCTCGATCCGGACTCCGTCACCTACAACATGGCATCAGCCACGTTGCTGAACGGCCTCCTAGACCACGACCGGTTGCGTTCTGCATTGACAAAGCTGGTGCAACGCCACGAACCGCTGCGCACCATCTTCATGACACGTGACGGTGAGATCCGGCAAGGACTGACCCGCATCGACCAAAGCGACCTTCCGCTGAGTTTCACCCACGGCCAGGTCACCCCCGAATCGGTCGAAGAACATCTGGCCCGGTTTGTTCGTCCGTTCAGCCTTGAGACCGGCCCCCTGTTCCGCATGGAGGTCGTGGAGAACGAGGACACGAGCCTGCTGCTGTTCGATCTCCACCACATCATCGGTGACGCCACCTCAGCAGAAATCCTCGCACGCGATTTCGGCCAGTTGTACGACGCGGAACTGCCACCACTGACCCATCAGTACACCGACTACATCCACCACATTCGAGTCACACAGCAGAATGAAGAACTCGCGAAGGCGGAGAACGCCCTACTCTCCCAGCTGACCGATCCACCCACCGCAGACGTGCTTCCTCTTGACCGCCCCCGCGCAGAACGCGCTTCCGGTGCGAGCCGCGTCGCCTGGACCCTCGGCCCCGAAAGAACCGCGAAACTAACCGAAATTGCCGATGCCCGTCAAGCCCCCCTCCCCATGGTGATGTTGGCTGCCTGGGGTGCGGTTCTGTCTCGCTATAACGGAACCGAAGACCTGGTGATCGGTACCCCGGTCAGCGGACGCACACTGGCCGAGACCCGGGAAATGATCGGCATGTTCGTCAACATGCTTCCCATTCGTCTGAAACCGCGCTCCAACACGAGTTTCAACGACTACCTCACCGACACCCGCACCACCATGCTGGATGCCTTGTCCGCCCAGGACGTGCCCTTCGACCGGATAGTGGAAAAGCTCGGCCAGCAGAGAACGCCAGGACGCCACCCCCTGTTCGACGTGTCCTTCGATTACCACAACATGGAGCACCACCGGCTCCACATCGGCGGCCTGCAAGGCCAGCAGATCGAGACCGATCCCCTCGCGGTGGGCATGGATTTGGTCATCACGGCAACCGAGACCACCGACGGCATCCAATTCCTGCTGGACTACTCCTCTGACCTGTTCGACGGCACCACCATCGAAGGCCTGGCACACCATTTCAATGCCTTCCTGGAACGCGTCTGCGCTGATTCCACAGCGCCCATCGGCACCATCAGCATCTACACAGAGGCAGAGCACGACGCCTGGCTATCCAGGCTCACCGGAGCTCCCTTCACCGCCATTCACGATCTGGTGTCCCGGCAGGTCGTCGACCGCCCCCAGGACACAGCAGTGATCGACGGCACCGGCCGGTCCTACAGCTTCGCCCAGCTCGATGCACACGCCAACGCCGTGGCCGCCCGCCTTCTGGAAGCCGGGGTGAGACCCGGCGATCCGGTGGCCCTGGTCACTGTGCGTGATGTTTCCCTGCTCATCGCGCAGCTCGCCATCTGCAAGGCCGGGGGTGCCTATGTCCCCCTGGACCCCACCCAGCCTGTCGATCGCCACGCCAGCATCCTCGATGACGCCCGCCCCCGCGTGGCCCTCGCTCCAGCCGGATTCGCCAGCACGGCGGCCATCCCGACCGTGATCGATCTGGCCACCTGCACCCGGACCGGAATGAACTACTTCGACGGCCCGAAAGTATCGGCGGACAACCCCGTCTACGTCGTCTACACCTCCGGCTCCACGGGACGCCCGAAAGGCATCGCCGTGAAGCATCGCGGCCTGTCGAACCTATTCCAGGATCACCTGCAACGGGGAATTTTCGCACCAGGTGACGTCATCATCAGCCTGGCCGATCCCACCTTCGACATCTTCGCCTTCGAGAGTCTGATTCCCTTGGCCTCCGGCGCCACCGTCCATCTCTGCCCGACCGACGACCAGAAGGACGCCTCCGCCATCGCAAGCCGGATAGCCACCTACGGGGTGACCCACATCCAGGTTCCCGTATCGAAGATGACGGCGCTGTGCGGCAACCGCCGCTTCCGCGACCAGCTTCCTCACCTCCGCGTAATCGTGTGCGGTGGCGAGCACTTCGCCGAGAACCTGGTCGAGCTGCTGCACGAACGCACCGATGCACGGATCTTCAACATGTACGGCCCGACGGAGACCACCGTCACCACCACGGTGAAAGAACTTGCCCCCGGTGACACCATCACGATCGGCTCACCCATTTTCGGATCCCACATCCTGGTGGTGGGAGACACCGGCATGGCGCAACCCACCGGAGTCCCCGGCGAGTTGTGCATCGCCGGGCAGGGACTCGCAGCCGGCTACGTCAACCGTCCAGATGAGACGCGACGTGCCTTCACCACGCTCCCGGAACTCCCAGATCTCCCTGTGTACCGTACCGGCGACGTGGGTGTTGCCCTGCCCAACGGCGAGATCCTCTTGAAGGGCCGTACTGACCATCAGGTCAAGGTCAACGGCAATCGCATCGAGCTGGGTGAGATCGAACAGACCGCCATGCGTGCCCCCGGGATCACCTACGCGATCGCTCTCGTCGAGGACGGTGACATCGTGTGCTACTTCACCACCGACGAGTCCGCCAAAGACCCCGTGGCCGCGATCCGTTCCACGATCGCTGCTTCCCTCCCGAGCTATATGACTCCCCAACACTTCCACCAGGTATCCGACATGCCCCGTCTCCCCAACAACAAGATTGACCGTTCGGCCCTCCGCACCCTCCGCAACACTCCCCGGCCGGCGCCGAAAGCACGTACCAGAAGCGACGTCCTGGACGTCATCATCAACACCTGGGCCCAGGTACTCGACCGGGATGTGACGGTTGATGACAACTTCTTCGACATCGGCGGAAGTTCTTTCAAACTGATGCTGGTCAATAACCGGCTCAATGAGGCCCTCGACCGCGAGATCCCATTGGTGCAGTTGTTCGAGTACACCACCCCGCGCGCCCTGGCTGCGATGCTCGACAACGGTGAGCAGCCGGAACCGCCACAGGCGGAGGCAACCTTCTCCCTGGAGGACCTGAGCGACATCGCAGACCAGGGATCTTCCGCTCCGGGGCTCTCCGAGGATCAGGACTCCACTGCTTCCAGGAGCAGACGCATCGCCGTGGTGGGTGTCGCAGGAACCTTCCCGGGGGCAGCCTCCGTGAGGGAACACTGGGACAACCGCGCGAACGGCGTGGTCAGCATCCACCGTTTTACTCGGGACGAGCTGTTGGCCTCCGGCATCGACCAGAACACCATCGATCACCCAGACTATGTTCCCGCCCGCGGCCACATCGCAGCTGACACCTTCGATTTCGACTTCTTCTCCTATTCGCAACGCGACGCCGAGACCATGGATCCGCAGCTCCGGCTGCTTCACGAAACTGCGTGGCATACCCTGGAGGACGCCGGTTACGACCCCCGACAGCTCCATGGCGACGTCGCGCTGTTCGCAGGCAGCGGAACTAACTTCACCTGGCTCGCGGGTTTGCTGCAACAGCATTCCGAACCGATGGCTGCCTTTGAGGCAATGACCAACAACGAAAAAGACTTCCTGGCCACCAAGGTCGCCTACAAACTCGGCCTGAAAGGGCCCGCGGTCACGGTACAGACCGCCTGTTCTACATCGCTGGTGGCCATCCATGAAGCGGTCGCGTGTCTGCGTCGCGGCGAGGCCGACATGGCACTCGCCGGTGGGGTGGCGCTGAACTTCCCTCGTGTCGAGGGTTACCTGTGGCACGACGGCATGATCCTCAGCCCCGACGGCACCTGCCGCCCGTTCTCCTCCGATGCATCGGGCACCGTGGGCGGTCAGGGCTGCGGCATGGTGCTGCTCAAACCCCTCGATCGGGCGCTCAGTGACGGTGATCACATCTACGCCGTCATCGTGGGTTCAGCCATCAACAATGATGGTGACGCCAAGGTCGGCTACACCGCACCCGGCGTGCAGGGCCAAGAACGGGTGATCCGGAGCGCGCTCGCCGACGCGGGAATCGGTCCGGACGAGGTGGACTTCGTGGAGACCCACGGCACTGGAACATCCTTGGGTGATCCGATCGAATACGCCGCTCTTTCCCACGTCTACGGCAAGTCTTCACCGTGCGCGTTGGGAGCGGTGAAAGCGAACATCGGCCATCTCGATGCTGCCGCTGGCGTAGCCGGGTTCCTGGGAGCGGTCGGGGCGCTCCACCAACAGCAGATCCCGCCACTGGCCAATTTCACCGGCCTCAATGAGGCCATCGATCCTGCCGGGCAGTTGTACGTCCCCGTCGGCAAGACCGTTGCGGGCCCGGTTCGCAGGGCAGCGGTCAGTTCCTTCGGCATCGGGGGCACCAATGCACACGTGATCCTGGAGCAGGCCCCGTCTATCGACGACGGGGAAACCTCCTTGGCCTCCTCGGTGATCCTTGGAATCTCCGCCCGAACCGAAGAATCCCGGCGCCGGATGCAGTCCGACCTGGTGGATGCGATCGGCTCAGGGGCCCCCATCCGGGATGTCGCATACACACTCGCGACAGGTCGCAGCGAATTCGCTTCCCGGGCAGCGGCTCTCGTTTCTCCCGGCGCGCCACTGAAGTGGATGGATGCGGACACCCCTGCTGTGGTCGGTGAGGCCTCGGATGACGTCCATCTCGTGGTCGCGAACCAGCACGACTCGGACGACGCCCTCGTCGGCGCCTACCTGGAACAGATCGAGCTGTGGTTGTCGCGATTCGACGCGAAAGCCCGAGCAGCCGTCCAGGACGCGCTGAAAGGACGTTCCGGGGACGGGCTCGTCTGCCGCATCGCCCAGTTCGTGCTGCGTGCCGCGCTGCTGTCCACCCTGGGGCCTGATTGTCTGACGGCCCGCCGTGGACAGGACCGGCTGCTGCGTGTGGCCCGCGCCCACGCGACCGGCGTGTTCAGTTCCTCCCAAGCACTGTCCCGGCTTCGTTCCCACGACATCTCGGTTCCCGCCCTGCCACCCGTCGAGGATGCCACCACGATGACCGGCCCGATCACCGGAGGCCTGCTGCGCACCCTGCTGGCCTCTCTCTGGGTTCGAGGCGCCGATGTCAATCGCAGCTGGTTCCACATCGGCGGTCGCAGGATCTCACTTCCGGGTTACGCTTTCAGCCCACAGCACCTCACATCAGATGTGCGCCTCGACCAGCTGCTGGGCTCCACGGAGCAGACGGACACCGCCTCCGCGGCGGCTCACGTCCTCACCGGCCCCGCTGAGACACAGGACGCCGAAGATGCTCTGAAAGCGGCCTGGACCAAGGTCATCGGAACCGTGCCGGAGGATGCAGATGACTTCCTGACCAGCGGTGGCGATTCCCTGACAGCCATACACTTGTGCTCCTTGGTCAAGAAGACCACGGGGCGGACCCTGACCGTCCGCGACGTCTTCTCCACCCCGACCTTCGGTGCGCTGCGCGCCCGACTGGTTGGATCGGTCGTGAGGAATCCCGCTCCAGAACCCACCGTCGAGACGGTGCACGGGGTGTTTCCCGCCTCCTCCGCCCAGCGCAGGATGTATGCGCTCTGCTCGATGCGAAACGACACGACCGCCTACAACATGGCGCTCGACCACAAGGTGACTGGTCGGCTCGACGTCGACAGGCTCCGGCAGGCCTGTGCGGCACTGGTGAGCCGCCACGATCAGCTGCGGACCTCCTTCCACCTGGAAGGGGCAGAGCTCATGATGCACGTCCATTCCGAGGTGCCTGATGTCGTGTCGCAGGAACATGTGACGGCCCAGGAGGCATTGCGGCGGCTCGCTGCCGGACCCGAACCGTTCGACCTGGCCTGTGCCCCCTTGTTCCGTGTAGAGGTGTTGAGCGTCAGCGAAACCGAACACTACCTGCGGCTTGATCTGCACCACATCGTGGGGGACCAGACGTCGCTGGCGGTGCTAGGCAAAGATCTTGCTGACGCCTGGGCGGGTCGCGAGCCGGACGTTGCGCCGCTGCCCTACCCCACGTACATGGCCACCCTGGCCGAACTCGAGGCGTCAGGCGCCTTCGCCGAAGACGTCGCCTTCTTCAACGACATGATCGCGAACGCCCCCATGCGTCTCGAACTACCGTACGACCATGCCCTGCCCGAGGAACCGAGCTTCGCCGGGGAACGGCTGACAATCGACTGCGCCGTGGGCAAGGAATCCTTGAGGCAGTTGGCAACGGCTTCCCGGGCCACACCCTACGCCGTCTTCCTAACCGCCGTGACCCGCGTGTTGAGCTTGTTCAGCGGCCAATCCGAGTTCTTGGTGGGAACTGCGCTGTCCGGCCGAACGCTGGCAGGCGCCGAGAACACCGTCGGAATGTTCGTCAACACCCTGCCCCTGCGTGTGCGGAATGCCTCCGACCTGAGTGTTCGGGACGCTGTCCGGGCCACCCGTGACCATGCGGCAGAGGTCCTGTCCCACCAGAACGCTCCCTTCGAGCAGGTGCTGGCCTCCAGCGGGATCCCCGTTGACGAATGTTCCCAGCCACTGTTCGACGCGCTGATCAGCTTCGTCAACATGGGCACCGAGGACCTCGCGATCGAGGGTCTGGAACTGGAGGTCCTACCCCCCTGCGAGCTGCACAGCCGGTATCCCCTGTCCTTCAGCATCGCCGAACACACCGACCACTACAGCATCGACATCGAGTACCAGAGCGAACTTTTCGACCGCTCCACCATCACGACGATGGCCGGTCACCTGGACCAGCTCCTGGCCGAGATGACGAAGGACCCCGACCGCCGGCTGGCACTCGTACCACTGGAATCAGCCGAGGAACACGCCCGGCGGCGCGCAGCGCTGACAGGGGGCGGCTACCCCATCACCACCGCCCTGGACACCCCCCTGAACGCATCATTCACCCGCTATGCCCGTCTGCCCGCGCTGCGTTGGGAGGGTGAGGAATGGACCTACACCGAGGTGGAACGGATCACCGGTGCCCTGGCAGGAGGACTGCAGCAAGCGGGGGTCGCACCCGGCGACGTGGTTGGAACCGTCCTCGACCGGGGCCCCTGGCAGGTTTGGTCCCGACTCGCGCTGGCACGGTGTGGAGCCGTCGAGCTTCCCCTCGACCCCGATGCGCCCCTCCAGCGAATCAACCAAACCCTCTCGGATGCCCGGGCCACCACGGTGCTGTGCACCGACCCTCAGCGACACACGTTCCCCGAAGACGTGACCGTCCACCGTCCCGAGCTCCTGTCAGGGAATTTCCAGCCGCCCAGCGACCTGGGACCGGCCAGCCCGCTGATCATGATCTACACCTCGGGCACCACGGGTCGCCCCAAGGGAGTGCTCGTCACCCATGGCGGTGTGCTGAGTGCCTGCACTGACACGGGGTACATGAACTACGGTCCGGGCGATCGTGTTCTGCACCTGACCAGGTACACCTTCGATCCGTCGATGTTCGACATCTACAGCGCGCTGCTGTCCGGGGCGACCATCGTGATGGGCAGCCATGCCCACAACATGGACACGCGTCTGCTGGCCGATCTGCTGGTCACCGAGAAAATCACCAAGGGACTTCTCATCACGGCTGTCTTCCACCTCCTGATGGCAGAACACCCCGAGGCAGTGGCGGGCATGTCAGCCCTGTTTGTGGGTGGCGAGGCCATGCAGCCATGGGCCGCCCAGCGTGCCTACAAGGTGATGGGTCCGGGCCGGTTGTTCAACCTGTACGGCCCCACCGAGTCGTCGATCGTCAGCACCTTCTTCCGCATGGACGAATACCCTGATTTCCAGCGCATGCCGATCGGCTTCCCAACGAACAACCGAGAGCTGTTCGTCGTTCACCCCGACGGAACGGACGTTCCCCGCGGCATCCCAGGTGAACTGTGCATAGCCGGCGCGGGCCTGGCGCAGGGCTACCACCAACGCGCAGAGCTGACCGACGAGAAGTTTCCGGATTCCCTGGGAACGTTGAGCAAGCGCGTCTACCGCACCGGGGACCGGGTGGTCCTGGATGACGAGTACCGCGTGGTCTACCTGGATCGCGTGGACCGGCAGGTCAAGCACGCGGGATACCGGATCGAACTTTCTGAGATCGAGATCGTGGCGCAGTCCCATCCCAAGGTGGTCGAAGCCGTCATCATCCACACCAGCACCGGCGCGAACGACAGCCGCCTGCTCGGGTTCTACACCGGTGATGCGGTTCCTTCCGACCTACGCACACATCTCCAGAGCTCGCTGCCCTCCTATATGGTTCCCCAGCAGCTGCTGCGCGTGGAAGAGTTCCCCCTGACCGGCCATGGCAAGGTGGACCGTCATCGCCTGCTTGCCTTGTGCGATACCGCCCCCGAGGTGAGGGCCGAACAACCTTCCCCGACGGCAGGGCCGTCCCCAGACATGATGACGGAGGAGGCCTCCCAGGACATCCTGGCCATGGCCAGGGCGATCTTTGGAATGCCCGAGCTGTCTGCAACCGCCAATTTCTTCGCGCTCGGCGTCCAGTCGATCCAGGCCATCGCCCTGACACGCAAACTCCGTGAGAGCGGTATCGAGGCCCAGGTCAGCGATATCTACCGCTACCCCTCGGTCGTGCAGCTCACCCAGGCTCTCAGAGCACCTGGCTCATCCTCCTGCCCAACGGTTCCCGTCACCCCGAAATCGTCAACACGCAGGCTGACTCAGCAGCACCTGGACCGGCTCGCAGCCGACATCGTCATGGACGCCAGCGACCTGGCCGAAGCCTTCGCCTGCGACGCCCCGAGTTACCGATTCGACGCAGGAGTCCTGAGCCACCTACACGCCTCACATGTTTCGACCGGCGGATTCGTCCACACCGTCGGCGACACGGACGCCGCCACACTTCTGGAAGCACTGGCTGACATCGTGGCCGACCACGAGATGCTGCGTGCCCGCTCCACTGGTGATGGTTTCGACGTGATCCCAGCTGAAACGGTGGCTGATCTGCCCGTGCTCATCCGGGTTCACGACCTCAGCCGGCTTCCTGCCGACCAAGTGATCGACATCATCAATGCCGTGGCCCGGGACCTCACAAGCACTCCTTTCGGCTCAGGCCTGCTGTGGCGCTGCGCGATCATCCTGGAACCCGAGAACTCGGCACGCCTGATCTGGGCCTTCCACCACAGCATTTTCGATGGTTTCAGCGCGCAGCTGCTGCACGACGAACTGCAACACCGTGTTCTCGGGGACGAGGTTCCCCCCGCCCAGCGCTACAGCGCTTTCCTGACTGATCTCGCTGGTGACCACGACTGGGATGACGAGCTGCGACACTTCGACTACTCACGCTGGCTGGCCTCCAACGAATCCGTGACCGCGGCGCTGCGCACCTCCGAACCCCTGCCACGTCGTCTATCGGTACCCCTGAAAGGCCAGAATCCTCTCGATCTGGGCCTGCGCTCGGTTCATTCCCAGCTGGCCGAACTCAGCAACGAATCCGAGATCGCAGTCGGGGTCGTCTCCGATTGCCGCCAATGGCAGGGCACGGACTACTCGTCCTGCGTCGGAGAGTTCCTGGATGCGGTCCCGGTCATGCTGAGTGGCAAGAACGACCAGCAAGCGATCACCGAACGATTGACGAACGCGAAGAACCACGGCCTGCACTACCTGCACGCGTTGTTCACCGCCACGCAACGAGACGAAAAGGTCCTGGAGCAGCTCCGCTCCACGTATCACGGCGATGATGGAAAACTCGGTTTCATTTTGGTCAATTTCCAAGGCTACCTCGCCCCTGCCGACCTTCCCTCCAATGACATCACCGGACCCACACTGGCCACGGCCCAGGTCAACCTCTGGTACGACGACGATGCGTTGCACATGCAATGGATCACCAACTCGGCGCAGCTGGTGGCAGGAGGTGTGGCATGAACAGCGCACCAGCGATCGCCATCACCGGACTTGCACTTCGTCTCCCGGGCGCCGAGAGCCAGGACGATTTCTGGAAACTCTTAGCTGAAGGAACGGATCGGACGGCCCCTGTGAGTCAGCACCGACGCGACCTGGCATCAGACCAGAACTGGAGCGACACCGTGGGCGAACTGGACGACATCCAGCGCTTCGACGCCGAGTTCTTCGGAATCGAGGCCGAAGAGGCCAGGTTCATGGACCCGCAGCAGCGGATCCTGATGGAGGTGGCCCACGACGCTGTCTGCGACGCGGGTCTCGTGGAACCTCATCGCCCCGTGGATCGTCGTTATGCGGTCTACATGGCGCTCGCCACGAATGCCTACTACCCGTTGGTGTGTCAACACATGGCTCGTCACGGCCAAGACAGCATCCATCCACGCACGATCATGAACAGCATCAACAGCGCTATTGCAGCCCGGGTGTCCCACCAGTACAACTTCACCGGTCCCGTCATGTCCGTGGACACGGCCTGCTCATCATTCCTGAGTGCATTGGTGGAAGCGCTCGAGGCCATTGCTTATTCGCAGTGCGACGGCGCCGTGGTGGGGGGCGCCAACATCCTCAGCTCTGCTTTCTCAAGCATGTTGTGCAATGCGGGCGGAATCACCACTCCCACCGGAGTGACCCGGGTGTTCGACGCGGATGCCAACGGCACCCTGATCGGTGAGGGCGCAGTGGTGGTGGTTCTGGAACGCGAGGACATCGCCCACCGCAAGAACCGTCACGTCTACGGTCGGATCCTGGCCCACGCCATCAACAACGATGGTGCTTCGCTCAACATCATGGCCCCAAATCCACGCGGTCAGGCCCGAGTAATCCGGGACTGCTACGCCTCCGGCGTGGACCACACCCGCGTCGGCTATATCGAAGCCCATGGCACGGGAACCCGGATCGGCGATCCCATCGAGATCAACGCACTGGGACAGGTTTACAGGAACGAGGAATTCACCGACCACAAAGTGGGCATCGGCTCCGTCAAATCGAACTTCGGACACCTGCTGGCCGCTGCCGGAGGGGCCGGCCTGGCGAAACTGCTTCTCTGTCTTCATCACGGTCGGATGGTCCCCAACCTCAACCTGCGCACCATCAATCCACTACTCCAGCTGGAGGAGACGCCCTTCGATGTGGTGACCGAGTTGCGGCCGTGGGAGCGGATCGATGGCCAACCAAGGGTTGGGGCAATCACATCACTGGGGCTGGGAGGCACCAACGTACACCTGGTGGTGGCCGAAGGCACCCCCCCACGTCAAGGCGCCGAGCTGAAACATCCCGTGCTCTGCCTTTCTGCAGCCACTTCGGCCGCACTCGAGGAACGCACCGCCGAAGCGCGCCGCCTGCTCACTTCCGGCGCCGATCCCTACAACCTCGCCATGACGTTCAGTCGTTTCCGGCCGGCCCATGACTGGCGTGCCGCGCTGCACTGGAACCCCGCCGATCCGCGGGATGTCCGGGTCACGACCGCTGCTCCTCGGGCCACTGTCCGGAAACTGCTGCTACGACCCACACGGGAAACCTTGGCGCGGGAGGACTTCTTCCGTCAGGTTTTCACCGGGCAGGTGATCATCGGCTCTGCCGCCGCTCGTCGCACCGATCTCGCGGTCGCCATCGGAGATCCCGGAGAAAAAGACGTCCTCACTCTTGACCCCGATCTGCCGGACATGGAAATCGCCACCCAGCTGTTCCTGAACGGCTGCCTGCTCGACTGGGAGATTTTCTTCCCCGACGACCAGGGAACCCTTATCACTCTCAATCCCTATCCCTTTGCGCACACCGCGCACTGGATTCCTGCATGACAACAAAAAGGAGAAACATCATGAACAAGGAAACCATCAAGAATGTGCTGATCAACGAGATCTCATCCGAACTCAAGATCGCCCCCAAAGATGTCGATGAATACGCCACCTTCACGCGGATGGGAGTTTCCTCGGTGCAGGCACTGAAGATCATCAATCATCTTCGCAAGGAATTGTCAATCAACGTCAATCCTGTCGCACTGTTCGAGTTCAATACCGTCGACGATATCAGCGCATATCTGGCCGAGGAGATCGCCTGAGAAAAAATGAGATGGAAGGAAAACCCATGACCGCAACAATCGAACCTAAGACGGTCAAGTCAACGAAAAACTTGGCCTACCACGAGAGAATGAAACGAATCCTCCCCGGAGGTGTCCACTACAACTTCAACATGCCTTGGGAGGAGATTCCCATCCACTTCGTAGGAGGCGGTGGAAGCCGACTCGTCGACATGGACGGCAACGAATACCTCGACCTCTATGCGCGCTTCGGCGCAATGATCCTAGGACACCAGAACCCAGAGTATCTGGATGCGCTCACCAAAGCCATGCAGCGCGTTCTCTGCGTGAGTCACTGCGACTTCGACGCGGACGCACTGGAAATCATGAACGCTCATATTCCCTCGGCGGAGATGATCCGCTTCGGGCTGTCTGGAACCGAAATCCTACAGACCGCGTTGCGCCTGGCGCGGGCTCACACGGGACGCAATCGCTTCCTGCGGTTCGAAAACCACTACCACGGAAATGCCGACAACATCATGGGAGGCCGTGTGGTCGACCCGAGGCATCCGGTTCCCGTGGAATTCCGCGGCGACTACAAGGGCACGGCAGGACGGGCGAAGGACATCATGGCAGACCAGTCCTTCCTACTTCCATGGAACGATGCCGAGAGGCTCCAACAGTTCTTCGACGAGCATGGCCACATACTGGCCTGCGTGCTCACCGAGCCCGTGTGTGTCAATGGTGGCTCCATCGAGCCCGCGCCCGGGTTCCTCGAGCTGCTACGAAAACTGTGTACCGAACACGGCGTCGTACTGATCTTCGACGAGATGATCACGGGCATGCGCCTCGGCGTGGGCGGAGCACAGGCACGCTATGGCGTGGTACCGGATCTGGCCACCTTCGGGAAGGCCATCGCCGGCGGCGGCGTTCCCGTCTCCGCAATCACCGGACGACGCGAGATCATGTCCTTGCTGGAGAACAAGAAGGTCATCCATGCCGGCACCTACAACGGCTACCCCCTGGGCAGTGCTGCGGTGCACGCCACGTTCGAGATCCTTTCCCGTAACAATGGCGCGGCCCTGCGTGACATGTACGAACGCACCGAGGTCCTGCACCAGATCCTGATCGATTCCGCCGAAACAGTTGGTTTGCCACTCATCGTGCAGGGACCGACCGGGCTTGCTTCTTTCCACTGCTCACCGAAGCCTCTGGAACACCCCGCCGAGTACGACTTCGAGGTGATGGCGAAGGACATCATCGTCGCCACCGCACTACAGCGTCACGGCGTGCTGGTCTCCAGTATCTCCCGTATCTACCCCAACATCCAGCTGAGCGATGCGGATCTCGAATACTTCGACCACCACGTTCCCCTTGCCCTGCGCGAGGCGAAGGCCACCATCGACGAGATCTACTAATCGAGGAGCTCCCATGTCCACACCATCCACACCCCTGCCACGGTTGTCCCGGCGCCCCTACTCGTCCTACGTAGCGATTTTCCTAGCGCTCACGATCGGCACCGTGTGGGGATTGTGCCTGTTCTACCTGGTCAACTACGAATTCGCCACGACCGTCTTGGGACCACTACTTCTGACCAATCCCGTCGTAATACTCGTCCTGCACTCCCCGGCGCTCGCAGCTTTCGGCCTCCTGCTCGCCTACGACGGCCCTCGAGGCGTGGTCAATTTCCTGCGAACCCTCGTCCCGCGTCGCCGCGACCTGCTGTGGCTACCCGTCCTGGTGGGCGTCATGCTGGCCTACGGCTTCGCCGTCCGGCTGGGATGCATTGCCGTAGGAATTCCTGTTCCCCCCGATCCGATGCCGCCACTGGACATGCTGACCAGTTTCTTCCCCATGCTCTGGGGTGAAGTCGGAATGGTGGCCATCGGCATCGGCTGGTTCGGGATCTTCCTTCCCCTCATGCACCGCTTCACGGGCAACCATCTGTGGTCGGGTATCGCCACTGGCGGAGGAGTCGCCGTGTTCGCCGCCCCCGGCAATCTGTTCTCATCATTCAATCTGGCCATAGCGTGGCCCCTCTACGCCCTGCAGCTGATCATCCTCGGGGTGGCCATGAGTCTTCTGCTTTCCCGCATGAAGGGGAACACGTTGTTCTTCCTGATTCCCTTCTGGGTCTCGGCTTCCGGCAGCTTGTGGCGCGCGTACTACTTCGCAGCCGCAACCCAGCTCATCCAGATCACCTTGCTACTGGCGTTGACCGGCCTCCTGCATCTGGTGTTGCGCCATCAGGCCCGCGGAAACATGGCGACTCCTCACACGTTCCCCGAATACCTCGAGCAGGACTACACCGTCCGCGAGAAGGCCATCTTCCCAGGCAGGGGAAACAGGAGTTCCGAGACAGCCACCGGCTACACACCAGCAGCACGGAACCTCGCCGCCAAGGGAGCACTGTGATGGACAGCACCTTCTGGAACCTGCGTCACTCCGAGACCGGGCGTCAACTCATCATGTTTCCGTTTCTTGGCGGTTTCGGAGCCTCTTACAACCGCCTCATCTCCGATCTGGAAGGCGACTGGGACATCTGGACGGCGAATCCGCCGGGGCACGGGCCCAGCCTGGTGCCGCCGCTGACCGACCTAGTCAGTCTGCGAACCCATTACCTGGATGCGTTGCGCGACATCCTGAAACCGGACGCGGTGTTCTTCGGGCACAGCATGGGCAGCGTGGTTGCCTACCATCTCCTGATCTGCATGCATCAGCTTCCTGCCTTCGTTGATCGCATGCCAACGGATCTGGTGCTGTCGGGCTCCTGCGCCCCACATCACCTTCCGGTGACGGGCAAGGCCGACCTGGCCGACACCGATCTCGTACTCCATCTCGCTTCCTTCGGAGCCATTCCCGATGAAGTGGTCAAGGACAAGTCCCTGATGGATCTGTTCGTGCCTGCTTTCCGAGCCGACTACAAGGTTCTCGAGGAAATGAAAACAACCCCCACCGGAAACCTACCGATACGTGCTCGCCTCGTTTTCGGAGGACACGACCCCCAGATCCCGGAAGGCACCCCCGCGGCCTGGCAGAAGTACTTCGCCTCTCCCTTGAAAACCCATGTGCTGGAGCAGGAAGAGCACATGTTCGTTCTCCACACCACCGATGCGTTGAACCAGATCCTCAACGGGCTCTGACCTTGCTGATACACCGAAAGGAACGCCCATGAGCGTCATCACCCATCCATCCGAGGATGCTGACACCCTGTCAGGCACCCCTTCTCCAGGCCCATCCACCGATACCCGTGCCCGCCGCAATTTCCGCAGTTTCATGGTGATCTGGGCAGCTCAGCTGGTGGCCAGGGTCGGAAACGGGCTCACGGCCTTCGGGCTCGGGGTCTACGTCTATCAGCAGTCGGGCCTGAGCACCGCCGTGTCGCTCGTCACGCTTGCCGCTTTCCTACCGTCGCTGCTGTTGGCCCCGTTCGGGGGTGTACTTGCCGACCGGTATGACCGCCGTCTCCTGATGATCTTCGGCGACACCTTCTCCGCATTCGGTCTTCTCGCCATGATCATTGCCTTCCACACCGATTTCGCGAGTATCCCCATCATCTGTGGCTGTGTGGCGCTGAGCTCCGTGTTCAGCTCCGTCATGGACCCCGCCTATCGTGCCCCCGTCACCGATCTGCTCACCTCCGAGCAGTATGCCCGGGCAGGAGGGCTGGTCCAGTTGGCCTCCGCATCCCAATACCTGATCTCCCCCGCCATTGCCGGATTGCTCATGGCCTCCTCCGGAATCACGACGGTACTCACGATCGACATCGCCACCATGGTTCTGACAGTGGTGTGCATGCTGCTGATGTGGCGAACCGTCAAAACCCCGCCCCGCCAGACAACAACCGGCTTCTGGACTGACTTCCGGCAAGGAATCAGCTTTCTGCGCCAGCAATCAGGCATCACCGTGTTGATGGCTCTGATCACTGTCGTCACTTTCTGCATGGGTTTCTTGCAGACCCTGCTCACCCCAATGCTGCTCGATCTCACGGACGAGTCCACGCTCGGTGCGATCCGTTCCATCGCTGCTGTAGGCATGATCGTTGCGAGCCTGATCATCGGTGTGTTCAACATGAAAGGGTCCCACCTCACCTACATCACGTGTTTCCTGGCAGCAGGTGGTGTTCTCATTTTCTTCCTGGGAACCACCACCAGCATCGTGGCCATCGGAGTGCTGGCCTTCGCCTTCTTCATGACCCTCCCCCCGCTCAACACGAGCATCGAGGTCATCACCAGGTCCTCCATACCCAACGGGACCCAGGGCAAGGTCTGGGGCCTCATGGGACTGATCTCTCAACTCGGCTACGTCGTGGCCTACGCGGTTTCCGGTGTCCTCGCCGACAGTGTTTTCAACCCTCTGCTCCGTGAGGGCGGCGCGCTTGCGGACTCCCTGGGTGCCCTCATCGGAGTCGGCACCTCACGCGGCATCGGGTTCATGCTCATGATCGTCGGAGTCCTTCTGATCGGCATGGCGGTTGCGATCCCCCGTGCCCGCAGCATTCGCTCCCTCCAGAACAACCTGTCCCTCACCAAGAAGAAAGGCGTGTGATCATGTGGATCCTCGTACTCATAGGGCTCGGCGTCATCACCGGCCTGGCGCAACTGGCCCTGGAAGGCTTCCCGTCCGAGACCGCCATCATCATGCACACGCTGCTGCTGCACCAGTTCGTGGTGACCCACGGACTCCTGGCCATCATCGGATTCTTCACCAACGTCATCACACCCAGGCAGACGGCGGAGAAACTCGGCTGGGCCACCAGCCCCTACCAGATCAAGTACGGTTTCCAGCAGCTCGGCCTCGGGATCATCGGCGCCCTCACCATCTGGTTCCAGGGAAACTTCTGGGCCGCCACGCTCATCACCCTCTACATCTACGGTGCGAGCGGCCTGTGGACACACACCCAGGAAGTTGTTCGGAAACATCGCGAAAACGGCACCACGGACTGGATAGAAATTGGCAACATAGTGCTTGACGTGATCTACCACGTCGTCCTGACGTGGATGTCCCTGCTGATCCCCGGCGTCTGGAGCCTGGCATGAAAGACCGTTTGTACCTGCGGTACTCCCGCAATGATCTGAAAAGGAACTGGGGTGTCAACACGGCCCTGATGGCCATCCTGGTCCTCAGCGCCTTCCTCATGGCAACTGGCTGCATGGTGATGGAGCGCCTCCTCGGCGGCATCAACCAGCTCTTCGAGGAGGCCAAACCACCCCACTTCCTGCAGATGCACACCGGGGACTACGACGCCAAGGCTCTCGACGACTTCGCAGCCACACATCCCGAGATCGACTCGTGGTTCATCGAGGACATGGTGGGGTACGACTCCTCCTCTCTGACATGGTCCCGGTCCTCAACAGGTGAATCTGGAAGCCTGGCAGCGAGCCTCATCGACAACCTGTTCATCACGCAGAACAAGAAATTCGACCACCTGCTGGACGGCTCGGGAACCGTCGTGGAACCGCGCAACGGGGAGGTCTACGCTCCCGTTGCTTACCAGGACACGTTCGGCCTCCGAGTCGGCGACACCCTTTCGGTCCAGACGGACACAGGGCCCCGTGACTTCACGATCTCGGGTTTCGTCCGCGACTCCCAGATGGCCTCCTCACTGTCCTCCGCAACCCGGTTCGTCATCTCCCCTGACGACTTTGCCGCCCTCGAGTCCGCGGGCGGGGGAAGCAGCGAGATCATCGTTGAGTACCGGCTCACGGATGCTTCCAGGGCCAGCGCCTTGCAGACGGCATACGACTCGGACCACTCCCTTCCACGCAATGGCCAGGCCGTCACGTTCGACATGATCCGCCTGATCAACGCGTTCAGCGACGGGCTCGTCGCGGTGGCGCTGGTCTTCGCCAGCCTCCTGCTGGTGGTGATCGCCCTGATCAACCTGCGTTTCGTCATCCGGGGGACCATGGAGGACGAGGTCCGTGAGATCGGTGTCATGCGAGCCATCGGACTCCCCACGCGAGCAATCACGGGGCTCTACCTGGGCAAGTACAGCATCATGGCTCTCCTGGCATGCGTCATCGGCGGGCTGCTCGGCAGCTTCGCCACGAATCTGTTGACGGCCAGCATCGTTAAAAATTACTCCTCTTCGACTCCCGGCTTGGCCACCGTACTGACACCCGTAATCGCCCTGGTGCTGATGTATCTCCTCGTCGTCGGAATCTGCCGCAGCATCCTGCGCGGGATTCGTCGCATCGAGGTGGTGAATGCTCTGGTGCACGGCAGCACCCTGAATGACCAGCAGACCGCGAGGAAAGCTGCGAAGCTGGCTCGCAGGGCGCGCAGCACCAGTCTGAGTGCAGGACACGGCAGCATCAACCGGCGCCTGTCCTTGGCAGATCTGCGCGCCGAGATGGGGCAGTGGATCCTCATTCCGTTGGTATTCCTCCTGGCCTCGCTGTTGTTGATCCTTCCCATGAACCTGCTCAGCACCTTCACCAGCCCGCGGTTCGTCACCTACATGGGGGCTCCCGAATCCGACATCCGCGCTGACGTGCAATTTTCGAAAGAAGTCGAGGCCACACGTAGCGAGCTCGTGAGAGCGTTGGAGAACGACCAGCGCCTCACCAACATCCGGACTTACGCGAACGTCCTGTACGAAACCCAAGGAAAAGAAGGCTGGGAGACGCTGCGCGTGGAGGTCGGTGACTACTCGGCCAACACCGTGAAGTTCCTCACCGGCAGCCGCCCGGAAAACGGTCAAATCGCACTGTCCACGTTGAACGCGAAGAAATACAACGTCAAAGCCGGTGACACCATGACCATCAGGCTCGACGGGCAACCGAGCACCGTCACGGTATCGGGCACCTACCAGGACGTCACCAGCGGCGGCCACACCGCCAAGATGCAGGGCTCCGTCACGGAGGGAGCAGCAAGCTACGTCATCTACGCCGAGACGGTCGGTGACGCTGATCCCATGACGATCGCGGCGGAATACGACTCACAGTACAAGCACGCGAGCATCGTCCCGATGCAGGAGTACGTGAAACAGACCCTGTCATATGTAACCGATGCGTTCCGCAGCGCCGCTTTGCTGTCGCTCGTCTTCGGCCTGGCGGTGTCGGCCCTGATCACTGGGTTGTTCCTGAAGCTGCGGCTCACCCGGGAGCGCCGCCGAATGGGTGTGTTGTCCGCGCTCGGGTTCTCCAGGAACGAGCTCATCAGCCAGGTCAGACTCAAGACTGTACTCACCGTGGCGGTCGGCACCATCATCGGCACTGTGTTCGCGGCCACTCTGGGAGAAGGATTGATCAGTGGACTGATCTCACTGACCGGCATCGGCCTGACCAATCTGAGTTTCATCCCCAATCCGCTTCTGGTCTACATCGGTTACCCCTTGCTCCTCATCACGGTTGGCTTTCTCGCCTCCGTACCGCTCACCGCTGGGTTGCGCCGCGGCGAATCTAGCGAATGGCTCACCAAGTAAGAGAGACGATCATGCCAACCATCACACTCGACTGCACTGAAATCACCAAGACCTACACCACCACAGACCCGCCGACCCACGTGCTCCACGGAGTCGATCTCCAGGTAACCGAAGGAGAATTCCTGGTCATCATGGGGGCCTCCGGGTCCGGCAAGTCAACCCTGCTCTACAGCATCAGCGGCATGGACCGGCCCACCAGCGGAACGGTGCGTCTCGAAGGGCGGGACCTGACTGGTCTCAGCGACAAGGAGATGAGCCGGGTCCGTCTGACCCGCATGGGATTCGTGTTCCAGCAGGCGTATTTCCTGTCCAATCTCACCATCCGTGACAACGTGCTGCTCC
>JABCNW020000226.1 GCA_013333945.2 Propionibacterium sp. | reverse complement strand
GGTCTTAGCGGCTGACAGCACTATCTGCCCGGCGGCCTGCTCGTCGATCTTCCATTCGGCCACGGTCTTCTCCTCAGCGGCAGGGGCTCTACCCAACGAATGGCAATATCCTAACCGCCGCCACACACCGGAACCCGCCCCTTGACGAAAGTCGGCACAGACCTGACACACTTCCGCTGCCGGAGGAACGAGCCTGTGGGAACATGGGCACCATGTCCACCGACCACCTCCTCATGACAGCCACCCCCCTCGGGCTTGACGACAGCGCCGTGGCACTCGCGGACATCGACCCCGACTCTCTGCTACGCACCGACGACACCAACACCATGGCGGTCCTGGTGCACAGCCTCAGTGAACAACCGATCCTGTGGATCACACCGTCACGGCTAATAACAGACTGGAACGAGGTGATGCGCCTGCTTCCCGCGGACTCGCAACCGCCCAGCAGACACCTCGTCTACTGGACCGAGCTGCACAGCCCGTCATCAGCGCCGGAACCCGCTGGCCGCATCGCCCAAGCACTGGCCGTGATCATGGAGGGTTGGACGGTGCCATTCTCAGGAGTAGCGCGATGATCGAAGATGTCAGCGCCGATCTCGTCACCGACAAGACCCATCTCCTCATCCAACCCCGGGCTATCGTCGGGCTCTCCCACTGGCTGTTGCGCACCTATGCACAAGCCAATCGCAACGACAAAGTTCTCGCCGTCGTGACCCGCCCCGACTCAGTACTCACCCTCGCCGCAGCCAGGTTCATCAACGATGCCCGGGCCTGCTGGATCGTCGACCATCCCGACGGAGCATACGACGGCTTCAGCGGGCTGCGTGCCCACTGGGACGGCCTGTCGTTCACCTACGACGGCGAACTCCATCCCGCCTATCTGGAAGTCGCCGTCGACGACGACCGGAGCATCAGCATCAGCGCCGAAACAACCCACGGCTACAACGATGACCCACAGCTCGGTCACTTCTCCCTGCAGGTACTCGCGGCGGCGGGCTGCGCGCCACCGACCCGCTTCGGAGTCGTCGAGCCGCTGTGCGAACCCTTCAGCCCGACACTCGTCACCGAACACGCACGCGCGCTCTCCCCGAAGGACTCAATCTCCATCGTCTCGGGGGGCGACGGCGATGGCCTCATCATTTCGGTCCCACAGCCGGTGGGCGTGGTCGAGAGGCTCGAATTCTCAGGCCCACGCGACAAAGACCTGACTCCTGCGCTCATCAGTCACTTCTTCCACCACTGCCTGGACGCGGGAGCCACCTACGCCTCGCTCGGCTACCGCCTAGGCCCACAGGGCCGCATGGTGACGCCCCGCTACCTGCACGAAGTGATGCCAGTGGCACTCGCCGTCCCAGAAACCGCCCTGCCCCACACCACCCTCGAATCTCTGATGAGAACGCTGCACGAACACGAGGTGGGCGAGGTGAACATTCTCGACTCCACACCCCGGGGAATCGAGGTGCGTTTCTCCCACGAAAACACCACCATCATCGATCTGATCGGCAAACAGAAAATCGTGCTGCGTTCCATCCTGCCCCCAGACGTCGTCGAGAACATCAAACCCTGGTATCAGCAGGACACCTGACCGTGAGCAGTACCAGACATTCCCCGACACGGAATGCTCCGTGATGGCGGGCCGACTCGACCGGCATCAGGGGAAACCGGCTGAACCGCTCAGCGAACACTACAGGGAATGGATCAGCGATAGCCGTCGATGACCGCAGCCGCCACCTCGGCCCACGCCTCCCTCGTACGAGGATGGACCCGTGCCAGATTGATGCGGTCGCCATCGGCCACTGCGGGATCATTGGGGACGACGAACACCTGCCGGCTGTGAGTGGCCAGGTGATCGCGCACCGTGTCCTTGCGCACCCTCGTCGAGACACCGTCCTTGTCGGTGAGGACGACAAGCGCCTCCTGCGCCAGTCTGGCGTAGCCGTGCTGCGCGAGCCAGTCGAGGGTGCTCGCGGCCCGCTTCGCCCCCGAGACGGCATATCCGGCGGCGATCACCACATTGTCGGCCTTCGCGAGAATTCCCTTCATGGCATTGTGCGTCACCCCGGTGCCACAGTCGGTAAGAATCACGGAAAAGAAATGCCGCACCAGGTCGTGAACCCTCGAGTACCCCTCGGCGGTGAGACTGTCCGAGATCGCCGGATCCTGTTCACCTGCCAAGACGTGCAGCCGATCGATCTGCATAATGTAACCGGTCAGGTCCGTCCACGTCTTTACCTGCGGGATGTCACGCACCAAATCGGTAATGCTGTGCGGATGGATCCGTAACAGTTCCTCTTCGCCGAGCATCCGCTCGGCCAGGTCACCCGAATCAGGGTTCGCATCGATGGCAATGGGAGGCGCTCCCCGCATCTGGGCGAGCGTGAGCCCCACCCCGACCGTCGTCGACGTCTTGCCGATACCGCCCTTAAACGACAGAAACGCCGTGCTGTAGGGACGCCGGAGTGGCCGAGAGATCCGGGCATCACGCTCCGCCAGGCGGAGCTGGGTCTGGTTGGGCCCAAAATTCACCCGTCCCGCCGTCAACCGGTACACCGCCCCACGGAAACCGCCCTGCGGCACCGCCTTCGGCGGCTGCACAAAAAGCACCGATGGCGGCGGAGCAGCCGAAGCTGTCGCCTGCTGGGCCAAAGGTTGCGGGACGTTCATGAGGACCTGCTGATCCTGCTGTGGAACCTGTGAAGGTGCAGAGCTCAAGGAAGTCTGCGACACCAAGTGGGGTGGCATGTTCGGCGGCACCGGGACGTCCGAGCCTCCCACTGGCTCCGGAGGCATCGCCCGTACCGGAGTGGATGGCCTCCCCGAATCACCTGTGCGCAGGTCAGGCCTGACGGCACCCTTGGGCACGGCAGGACCCGAATTCATGGCCTCTTCCGTCCCTGGCGGGGCATGCCTCGGCACGGGCGGGGTCCAGCCATTGGTGGAGGGTGGTCTTCCATCCGTTGACGGCGGCGCCCAGCTCGTCGACCTCAGTGGTGGCGATGGCTGGGGCTCCGGAGCCGGTGCGGGGCCCACCCCTGTCGCCGCCCGGTCGCCGGGAACGGACGCGACCACGGGTTCGGCCGCGATGGCCTGCCCGTCAGCGTCTACCGTGAACCACGCCACCTGCCCGCCCTTGGTCTCATCCACCCCACGGGCCAGTACCGGACTGCCCAGCTGGCGTGCGATACCGGCTAGATGCTGGAAAACCGACGAGTAGACGTTGGACGGCACCACCATCTCGACCGGCATCCCGTTGATGATTGCATCACTGCCACTCCTGATGACGACGTTCCAGTAGGGTGACTGCATGGGTCGCCTTCCTGTCCAAGTTCGAGAGGGATTCACCGGACCCCGGGATAGTTCCGCAGTGACTAGGCTAGCTCCTGCACGGGATGAGCCCAATCCCTCATCCAGACGCTGCCCAGTCCACCACACGAAGGGAGATGCGATTGCCGTACGCCTATGACGACCAACTCATCGACGCCGTTGCGGTGCGTCGCAAGCGCCTCCTCGCGGGTTTCATGTTCGGGATTCGGCGCACCCGCATCGTCTGGCTGGACCGGCTGAGCACCTTCATCGGCAGCCTGGTGCTGACGGTCGGCATCTGTGCCGTATGCGTGGCAATCGCCTTCGTCATGTCCATCTTCCGGGCCGAGGCCCTGAAACAACAGCAACAACAACAGCGTTACGCCACCACCAGCGCCACGGAAACACCATGACCGCCGACCCCTTCCTGCGGATCAGCATCCTGGGTACCGTCCGCAACGCGGACCTCGTCGTTCCCGCCGACCAGCCAGCCACGGCACTGCTGCCCCAGCTTCTCGGACTGCTCGGCGAGGGCCACGGCCAACAGGGCACCTACACGCTGACCACCGCGCTCGGCGAACCCGTCAACCTGCAACTCCCGATGGGACAGCTCGGGCTTGAGGACGGCACCGTCCTCCGGTTGTCACGGGAAACACAAGCGCCTCCCGTCCCGGTCATCTCAGATCTCGTTGACGCCACCGCAGAACACGAGACCACAGGCAGATGGACGGAAACCTCCCGCGGCTGGGTGTTGGGAGCGTGCTCGGCGCTGATGATGCTCACCACGCTCATCATCCTGCTCCTGGGGCGTGGATCCGACGCGTTGGAGATCGGCTTGGCGGCAGGAGCACTCCATGTGATCAGCATGCTGTGCAGGATCCTGCGCAAGGACCTGGCCTGGACCTATTTCGCCGCCGCCAGTGTGCTCGGGCTCTGGTGGACCTGGCAGCAATACCTGGCGGGATGGTCCCCCCTGGTGATCCTGCTCGTGTGGCTCGCTATCCAGCTGATCACCCTGACGGTCCACACTCAGCAGCGCTTCGCCCACCTCGCCGGGTTGATGGTTCTGGCCATCGCCGCAGGTTCGTGGTGGCTGATCCATAACGTGGTTGATGACTCCGTGCAGGCGGGCGCGGTGACGGCTACACTCGCCCTTCTGCTGCTCGGTTTGACCCCACGGCTCGCACTCACCGTAGCCGGGGTGTTCAAGGCCGACGATGCCGTGGGACGCGGCGCCAACCTGGCACTGAGCGAGGTCGTGGGTCGTCTGGAACGCGCACATCAGGTGTTGTCCGTCGCCATTGCACTGCTCGCCATGTTGTGGGCGCTGGGCATGTCGTCAGTGGCAGGAGCAGTAACCAGAAACACCTGGGTCCTCGGGATGACAGTTGCGTTGACCGTAGCCTGGACCTTGCGGGGTCGTCACTTTCCCCTGGCCACGGAACGCGCGGCCATCTACGGCGCTTCTCTGGTCGCGGTGGGAATCATCGTGTGGTCCCAGCAGGATCTGATCTGGATTCCCCTGGCCGCCGTCGCCCTGGCGATGGGCCTGGCGATCGTGCCTTTCGTTCGCGTCTCCGACCTGGCCGGCGCCCAGCTGAGAAGGATCGCGACCTGGCTGGAGACATTCGCGGTGATCGCCACCATCCCTGTGCTGGTGGGCATGTTCGACCTGTACACCCAACTGCTGGAGAGCTTCAAGTGAGCGAGCCCTCGGGGTTTCCCGACATCTTTCCCACGTCACCACGTCGTGACGGGACGAACAACACCGCCCAACAGTGGGAAAGTGATCTGCTGGGCAGATTGCAGCAGCCAATGCAACCCACCCCCGAGCCGGCCGGTTTCCCCTTGGGCACGCCTACCCAACCCCCACCATCAGCACCCCAGCCGCAGCCTCTAACGCACGCGACGCCTCCGCCCCAGCCAGCCGATGACACCCAGGAGCAGGCGCAGGAGCACATCCTCTTCTCCCCTTCACGCCCCTCGGCATCACCGTCCAGACCATCACCGTCCCAGCAGCCCCATGAGGACGAACCATCGACACCGACACTACGCGACCATCCCGACTACGCCCGCCTGTCGAAACGTCACGCCCTGCCCGGCTGGCGACGGTTCCTGTCCTGGTTCGCCCGCATCTTCCGCAGCGATGACGTCGCCTCCCGCGTGACCCGAGCTGCCGCCGGAGCCCAGCGTCCGGTCACCACCGGACGGCGGGTCGTCGTGGTTGGAGCCAGCGGCGGAGTGGGCACCACCAGCATCGCCACCGGGTTGGCACGGACCCTGACGGCGGTGCGCAACGCCCCCGTGGCGCTGATGGCCATCGACGAGGGCGACGACCTAGCCTCCCGTCTGGATGTCCCATCCATTTCCCCGGCCCGCTCGGACCTGCCAGCCGCCGACTTCGCCGGCCAGCTCTCGACCAAGACCGAGAGCGGACGTGTGGCGGCCATCCGTCCCCACGAGGACGCTGCCGCAATGGCCCGAGGCCTGGGCCGGTTCTTCGCCGTGACGGTAGTCGACGCGGGACGGCACCCATCCACACAGCTCACGACCGAGGCCCACGCGGTCGTGATCGTCGCATCAGCGAACGCCGCAGGAGCCACTGCCGCCACCAAGACCGCAGCCGAGCTGCGATCCGCAGGGGTCAGGGACGAAGCGGTCATGACCGTGCTGCTGCCACGTCTACCCGGCGACGAGACGGCACGTCACGCACGCTTTCTTCGGGAGGCCGGCATCACCACCTTCGCCCTTCCCCACGACCGGCACCTCGCCGGCGGAGCCGCCCTTCACCTCCGGTTAGCAGCCGAGAACACACAGGTCGTTCTGGGCGAGCTGGCCGCGGCAATCATGATCCCAGCCGGCAGGTAACCGATGAGCACCCGGATCGTCCACCGACCAGCGAGAACCACCCCGGCACTGCAGCCGCTGCCGGAGATCTCCCTCGAGAACCCGCCCACCCTCGGGGAGGGGGCCGACGGAGCCGGCGCCGCCGCGCTGCGTATCCTTCCGCTGCTCGGCGCCGGGGCATCCATGACCGTCATGATGCTGTTTCGCCACTCCAGTTTCGCCGCCGTCGGGGCGCTCATGATGATCGTCACGGTCCTGGCCTCAGCGATCATGATGCTCAGTCAGCGAGGCAAGGCGGCCAGGAGCAGGCGCGAGGCCCGCGACATCTATCTCGAATACCTGGAAACCCAACGCGACAGGATGCGTTCCGCGGAGGCCCGACAGCTTTCCGATGCGCATCGCATCCACCCCGACCCGGGTGAGCTGCTCAGCATCGCTCTGTCGCCCGACAGGTTGTGGGAACGCCGTCGCGGCGACAGCGACTTCCTCACCATCCGTTTGGGGGTCGGCACCGTTCCCGCCCGCACAATCAAGGTGAAAACCGACGAGAACGTGCGCACCCGCAGCGATCCGTTCATGGCAAGTGAGGTGGAGCTGGTCAGGTCACGTTTCGGAAGCACCCCCGGCATGCCGATGCTCATCGACCTCGACTCCGTCGGTGCGGTCAGCGTCGTCGGAAGCCGAAGCTTCGTCACGAGGGTGGCGCGGTTGATCGCCGCACAGGCAGCCGTGTTCCACTCACCCGAGGACCTGCACCTCGCACTGGTGGTCGACGACGGACGTCGCGCCGAGTGGAACTGGTTCTCTTGGCTGCCACAACTCGCGTCGCAAACCATTCCGGGCCCGTTCGGGCCGGGCCGGGTCATCGTGCCGAGCATCGCGCGGCTGCGCAGCGTGCTGGGACCCGAACTCGACGCCCGCTCCCCCAGCGCTGCCGAGACCCGCAGAGCGCTGCTCACCAACACGGAAGTGCACAACAGTCGCATCCTCGTCCTCGTCGACCAGTACGGCCAGTCGGCAGCCACACTCACGCCCTCGGATCCCCAGATCAAGTTATCGCAGGTGGCCACCACGGTCGTCTACCTCCTGGATGACCGCAGGGCAGAGCCGGGTGCGATCACCATGCGGATCAGCGAGGGCGCGACCCCGGCAGAGTTCATCGTCGAAAGCTATCCCCGGCCAGATGCCGCCCCCCAGGTCATCACAGGCGAACTCGACGACCTCGACCCCGGCTCGACGGCGGCGCTGGCCCGCGTCCTCAGCCCGTTGCGTCTGTCCCCCGACTCCCATGAACACGACGCCGCCCAGGAGGCTATGAACTTCGCTGAGCTGCTGGGAGTGCCCGACTACAACAACATCGATTTCTCCCAGGCCTGGGCACCGCGCGGTGAGACCGGGTTCCTGCGGGTCAGCATCGGAACCGACGACTCCGGTGAACCTGTGACCCTCGACCTCAAGGAGGCAGCCCAGTACGGCATGGGACCACACGGCCTGTGCGTCGGCGCCACCGGATCCGGCAAGAGTGAGATGCTGCGCACCCTGGTGTTGGGGCTGTTGATCAGCCACGACCCGGAGGACCTGGCGATGGTGCTCGTCGACTACAAGGGCGGCGCCACCTTCGCTCCCTTCGACGGCGCACCCCAGGTCTCGGGCATCATCACGAACCTGTCCGACGACGCCAGCCTCATCGAGCGCGTCTACGCCAGCCTGTCCGGTGAAGTGCAGCGACGCCAGCAGGTGTTGCGTGACGCCGGAAACATCGCCGACATCACCACCTACCGGGCGCTGCGCGCCGAACGACCCGAGCTGGGTCTGGCCCCGTTCCCACACCTGCTGGTCATCATCGACGAGTTCGGTGAGCTGCTTACCGCCCGCCCCGACTTCATCGAGTTGTTCCTGTCCATCGGACGCATCGGACGTTCCATCGGGGTGCACCTGATGTTGTCCAGCCAGCGGATCGAGGGTGGGAAGCTGCGCGGTCTCGACACCTACCTGTCCTACCGGATCGGCCTGCACACCCTGTCGGAGAGCGAGTCCCGCACCATCCTGGAGACCACCGACGCCTTCCACCTGCCCCCGATCCCCGGGTACGGCTACCTGAAGGTCGACACCACCACCTACACCCGGTTCCGTTCCGGTTTCGTCTCTGGTCCCCTGCCGGAGGACCCTGACCTCGGACAAAAACTGGAAGCTCCCCCTGTCGTGCTTCCTGTGCCCAGCTATCTGGTCACCCGCGCCGAGGCGGGAGACGACGCGCCTGCGGCAACGCGTGTGAGCACCAAGACGACAGGTCCGACGGTACTCAGCACCGTCATGGATCAGCTACGGCAGCAGCAGCGCGTCACACAGCCGATCTGGTTGCCCCCACTGCCCGAGGCCACCACCCTCGACGCGATCGCCGGGAAACCCCACCCGACGAGTTCCGGGCTGCGGATCCACTCCAGTGCCTCGCTACGTTTCCCGGTCGGCATCGTCGACGACCCGGCCCGTCAGTGGCAGGACACGTGGGAGCTGGATCTCCTCGCCACAGGCGGTCACTTCCAGATCACCGGTGGACCGGGCAGCGGAAAAACAACCTTGCTGCGCACCATCACGGCCTCGCTGGCTCTGCCCCATTCACCGTCGCTGGTTAGCGTCTACGTCCTGGACCTGCTCGGGTCGTCGCTGCTGAGCCTGCGTGATCTGTTGAACGTGGGCGGGGTGGCGGTCCGCTCCGACAGCGAGGTGGTGCGTCGCACTCTGGAGGAGATTCGGGGCCTTCTCAACCAGCGGGAGCGGTTGTTCCACCAGCACCGGGTCGATTCACTGACGGTACTGCGTGAGATCCTCGACGACTCATCGATCAACCTGGCCGAAATCGTGCTACTCATCGACGGATACGGGCAACTCGCGGAGGAGTTCGACGACCTGGCCGAGATCGTGTTTGATCTGCTGCGGCGCGGCGCCGCCCACGGAATCCACGTCGTGGCCACCGCCACCCGCTGGAACGAGATCCGCATGGCCCAGCAGAGTTTCTTCGGCAACAAGATCGAGCTGCGCCTGGCCGACCCGACAGAGTCGGCGCATGGACGGAGCCTGGCGGAAACCCTGCCGTCCGACCGTCCCGGCAGAGCGCTGCTGGCCGGTGGGTTGTTCGCGCACGTCGCGCTGCCGCGGATCGACGGTGTCGCCTCCGACGACGATGCCACAGACGGGTTGCGACACCTCGCGGAGACGGTTTCGGCCGGCGTGGCGGAACGTGCGGTCGCGGTCAGGTTGCTGCCTTCCGACCTTCCTCCCGACGGGGTCAAGACCCCGAGGGGCAGGGCCATGGTGGCTCTGGGTCTCGACGAGAGCGACCTGTCGACCACGGTGCTGGACATGGACGGAACCGATCGACACCTCATCATCTTCGGCGACTCCGGGACGGGTCGCACCACGATGCTGCGGCGGGTGATCGCCGAACTGGTTCGCACCCACAGCCCCAAGGAGCTGGTTTTCGCGGTCTTCGATCCCCGGCGTTCTCTCACCTATGCCGTCCCCGAGGGAGGGTATCTCGGTGGAACCGCCACCAGTGCCGTCCTGGCACAGAAACTGGTGGCCGCCATCGTGCCGGAACTGGAAGCCAGAGTGCCGCGCAGCGTCGACGCCTCCGTGAAGGTGGCACCCCCGGTTCCACACATCGTTGTCCTCATCGACGACTACGACGCCCTGGGCTCGGGAGCCGCTCCCTTCAAGGCGTTGCTGCCATTCATCCCGATGGGCAACGAGGTCGGGCTGTCGGTCGTGCTGACCCGGCGGATGACCGGCGCGGGACGGTCGATGTACGACCAGTTCATCAACTCGATTCGCGACTCCGGGGCCACCGGGTTCATGTTCTCCGGCGACCGTGCCGAGGGCATGTTGCTGGGCAATCAGCGCCCACGCGCCCTCCCGATCGGTCGCGCCATGCTGCTGCGCTCCGGGCAACCGGTGCGAACGGTGCAGATCGTGAACCAACCCGACCATGTGACGGAAACGGACGAAGGCTGACCACAGCACTCCACGCGACCTCGGGGCTGAGCAGATTCACACGCCCCGGGAGCGCAGACTACTGGTAGCCGTCAATCAGGGCCGCTGCGATCTCGGACCACGCCTCCTTGGTGCGGGGGTGGACCCGCTCCAAGCTGATGCGGTCGCCGTCGGCGACGGTCTGGTCGTTCGGCACCACGAACACCTGCCGGCTGTGGCTTGCCAGGTGGGTGCGCACCATGTCCTTCTGCACCCGGATGGACACGTTGTCCTTGTCGGTGAGGACGATGATCGCCTCCTGGGCCAGCTTCTCGTAGCCGTGGCTCGCGAGCCAGTCGACACTACTGACAGCCCGTTTGACACCAGAGAAGGCGTAGCCGGTGGCGATCACCACGCTGTCGGCCTTGGCGAGGATCCCACTCATGGCGTTGTGGGTCACTCCGGTGCCGCAGTCAGTGAGAACCACGGAGAAGAAGTTCTGCACGAGCTCGTGGACGCGCCGGTAACCATCAGCGGTGAGACTGTCCGAGACCGCCGGGTCCTGCTCGCCCGCGACGACGTGCAGCCTGTCGACCTGCGTGATGTAACCGGACAGGTCCGTCCACGTCTTGACCCGCGGAATGTCGCCCACCAGGTCGGTAATGCTGCGCGGCCGCAGCCGCAGCATCTCGTCCTCACCAAGCAGTCGTTCGGCCAGATCACCCGAATCCGGGTCGGCGTCGATGGCGATGGGAGGCACGCCCCGCGCCTGGGCGAGAGCCAGGCCCACCCCGACCGCCGTCGAAGTCTTGCCGATCCCCCCCTTGAAGGAGAGGAACACCGTGCTGTAGGGGCGTTCCAGCGACCGGGAGATGCGGGAGTCCCGTTCCGCAAGACGGATCTGGGTCTGGCTGGGACCGAAGTTCACACGCCCCGACGTCAGCCGGTACATCGCGCCGCGGATTCCTCCCTGCGGCACGGCCTTTGGGGGACGCACGAGCAGTGACGACGGCGCCGCATCCGGCACGGCGAGGGCCTGCGATGTCGGCACGTTCATGAAGATCGACCGGAACGGCACGTCCGGGGAAGCCCCGGATGGGGAAATCTCCTGTGGTTTCGGCCTCGGGGTTCCCTGATTCGGCGGGGGGCCACTCGGTTTCTGCGGCCTGTCCTGAGGTTTCGGTCTCGGGGCCCCCTGGGGCTGCGGGGCCTGCCTCGGTGGCGTCGGCGGAATCGCGCGCGGCGACGCCTTGGGCGGCACCGGCGGCCTGGGTCCCTCCAGCTGTCGGGGAGGTCCCGAGCGGCCGGCAGCGGTCGCCTGCCGGGGAGGTTCGGGGGGCGGGGAGCATCCGGCGGCACCGGGGAGATGCTGCTCTCCTGCGGTTCGGGCATTCGCGCCCGCGCGGGAGAGACCGAGATTCTGGGGCTGGAGGGCTGTGACTCCGGCTTGGCTAGAGCCCGGGCGGGCGACGGCTCCACCGAGGGTTCGGAGGCCTCGTTCTCGGCTTCCGTGTGCGGGGCGGGGGCACGTCGCGGCTTCGGCAGGGCCGCCCTGCTGGGGGCCGAGCGCCTGGTGTTGTTGGCCATCGCCGCAGGCGGCTGCGCCGCGGCTGCCTGCCCATCGGCATCCACCGTGAACCACGACACCCGACCGCCCCGGGTCTCGTCCACACCGCGGGCAAGAACAGGGCGCCCGGCCTGGCGTGCCTCGGCAGCGAGGTGCTGAAAGACCGACGAATAGACGTTGCTGGGCACCACCATCTCGACCTGCACCCCATTGACAGTCGCATCACTTCTACCCGTGATGATGACGTCCCAGTAGGGCGACTTCATGGGTTTCCTTCCTGTCGAGAGAGTTTCGCCTGACCTAAAGTCAATGCCCGAACAGTAACTAGGCTAGCCCTTGCGGAGAACCAGCCCAATCTGCTATCCCCGCGCCTGCGCGCCGCGTCTTCGTCGGAAGCATGAAGCTACTATGGCTACGCCCTTCACCGACAGCCGACATCCCCGCGACGATGCCGCCTCGGTGTGGGTTCTACGGTCGCCACAGCTGCCTCGACGACAAACCCCCTAGTCAGCAGGCTTCTCCGGGATCGCGACACAACAGTCGCCCGGCCAAAAGGAGGACAGGACCCCGACACGATCGTGTCAAGGGCCCTGTCCATTTCGCGAGATTGATGCGTACCTCAGATGCCGGTTCTCGGCAGACCGGGTTTCACGACCTTCCCGCACGCGGGTATCGCAACCGTCCGAGTGAACACGAAGGAACCGTTCTCCGCGGCAGCCCATCCTTCCGGCAGGTTCTGCCCATCAATGGTTCTGCCCGCCTCAGCAGTTGCGGTGACCTGAATCGTCGCGCTGTTTCCGTTCTTGGTGATCTTCGGCTCGGAGTAGATGATCCCCTCGGTGGGAGTGATCTTGACCGTCGGTTCCGTCGGCTCGGTACCACTCACGGGGCACGTCCCGGGCTTCACCTCGACCGCCCCCAGGGCCACGGCGACTGTTTCTGGGGCCGGAGTCGGAGTCGGACTCGGGGCAGGGACCGGGTTATCACTCGCGACGGCATCCGCCGAGTTGGTGAGGGTCACCTCGCGGGTTTTTAAGCCCTCAACCGTCACCTGGGCACTGTTCGCGTCCGGGGCGTTATCGGCCACGCCGTCTCCGGAGAAAGCAGGATCACCGAATTTGAACCCTGCCACAGAGGGCACCTTCTCCGTGAGCGTCACAACGACCCCATCGGGGACGTTGTTGAGGGGTTCCATGGTCCCGTCACCCTTCAGCGACAACTCGCCACTGCGGGTGTCACCCTTGTACTGGTAGGACCAGGACACCGGGTAGGTGGTCGCCGGATCGACCTTTTCGCCGGTGACCACTTTCTTCAGCTCGATGTGTCCGACGATCGCGCCGGTCCCGACGCCTGCACCCGACTGCTTCTTCTCAGCGTTGGCAACGAGCGGCTCGCCGTCCACGGTGGCCCGGTTCATGTACTTGCCCCCGACGGGGATCTCCCCGCCGGTCTTCAGTTCCAGATCGAGCACGTAGATCCGGGCGGCTTGGAAGTTCTGACCCTTGTTGTCGAGGGTGACCTTCACCTGATCCTTGTCATCATCAACCGCAACCGCAGCCGACGGCACACTGGAGGCATCCAGGTCATGGCGGCATGCCGCGCTGCTGAGCTCTCCCCAGCACTCCGGCGTCGCAGGGACCCAGAAGACCTTGGGGTACCCCTCCGACATGGTCAGAGTGGCGCCTTCCTGTCTGTACTCGTCGACGATGGTCGCTTCGGATTTCCCGGAGATCTTGGAACCGGGGATCACGACGCGCCAATACACGGCTGTCCGGTCAGTCCCGGGGAACCACCCGGATTTGCTGGTCTCGGTCGGAAGGATGGGACTGTATCCGATTTCCTGCTGTCCTTCAGGAAGCGGAACCTGAACCTTCACCCCATTACTAGTTTCAAATTCAAGCGAACTGGCCTTCGTCGTCTCCTTCACCTGAGTCTTCACCCAGAACGATCCGTTAACGTCGTGCTTGTTTTCAACATTCTTGTTGAGAGTGCAGACAACCTCACTGAGAGCGGCTTCGCAACCCCCGTAGGTGAGCGATTCATCATCCTCATCCTTGAGGTCGAAGACACCCTCGAACGCCCCAAGTTCCTTGGGCAGCACGAGCTTGAAGGTGTCACCGGCCTTCGCCGCACCGTCCGGGATGCGCCATTGCGCAGCGACCCGGGCAACACTCCACTTGTAAAGCACCGGCTCCTCGTCGGTCAGTTTCGTGATCTCGATGCTGGAAGTATCGATCGCCGGGATTTCAGCCGCCCCGGCCTCGGAACTCGTGACAACAATCCCGGACAGCCCGAGCAGGGACGCGAAGACGAAAGCCAACGGCCTTCCTAATCCGCGAACTTTGGGTGTTTTCAACATTTCCCCTCCTTACGTCACGGAAGTCTATGCCTTCAGTCCCTTCCTGAGGAGCAACACAACAGACAGTGCACAAGATTGACATTTGTCACGGCGAAAACACCGATCAGCTAGCCCATCGGCATGCCCTAGTACCTTTCGTTACTTTTCTTTCGGCGTATGGGGTGGCAATGATGTGCCCAGACCCCGGTCAGGCCACATCCTTCGAAGGGACTCCCACGTGTTGCAACCCTGCAGCGTCGTCATGTAAGAAGCCCCGGTTCATCTACTAGTCGATCGTCTCCTTGGTGCCGTGCTGCTCGTCTCCCAGCGAGTATTTCAGGAAGGTCGTGTAGATGTCGGCGTCGACGCCCATGTTGAGGGTCAGCTGGAGCCGCGAGGTCGAGCAGATGTCCTGGAGTTCGATACGACGGCTGACCTCCATCTCGTCCGCGTCAAAGTAAGTACGGGCGTATCTGGTGATTCCGAGCTGATTCTGAATGTGGTGGAAGTGTTCGTGAACTACGGTGTCGCCTGCGTAAAACCCGTCTTCCGCTTCGAACTCGTAAACGTTCCGCGATAGGTAGATGGTGGCATTGGCGGGACAGTAGAAGGCCGTCTTACTCTGTCTTTCGGAGCCACAGGGGGTATGACGTCCACGTCGTAAGCAACCAGGCTGACGGGCTTCTGTTGGATGTCGAGAGCTGTCAGGTAGGGACACCACACGTCCTGAAGGCAGTTGATCACGGACGTGTAGTAGGCGGTGTGCTGTTCGCGATTCCTGAACCCCTTCGGTGGAGCAGGACGGTTCCCGACGGGATAGTTCGCCTTGTTGATCGGGTGGGCCACCAGTTTGTCGGAGACCTTGTCGCCGGTGGTCGGCAGTTCCTCCCAGTCGTGTGGCGGAAGCCAGCTGGGAAGCGGCGGCACCTCCACCTGGGAAAAGATATGGTCGGCTCCGGTGTCGGGGGACCAGTTTCAGATGTCTGGGTGGCGCGAGCTTCAATTGTCCGGGTGACCTGGACTTCAGGCGGCCATGTGACCTCGGGACCGGTCACGTCACGTGGTGAACGGTTCACGACCGCCGCCACCCCGATGATCAGCAGGACCGGCACCAGCAGGCCCATCAGAACGATCAGGCCCTGCGGTCCGCGCGACGGTTGACGAGAGGCTGGTGGTCGCCAGCTGATCAGTGGTCCTGCTCCTTGGGGCATCGGCCCACCTTGAGGGAAAGGCCTCCCGGGGTGACCCCACGGGGACGCGCCGTACTGGGGCTGCTGCGGGGGAATGGCCCGCAGCGTCGCGGGTTGAGGATGCCAGGCCGGATCGAATCCGCTCATCGGCGGTCCGGGCTGTCGGTATCTGGGTTCCACACCATCTTCCATCGTTTGCAGGGAAATCTTCGGCAGGCTACGTCACCTGCCGAATTTCCCGGCATAAGATACAAGACGCTCGAGCCACGGTCTCCCGTGCGTTCAGGGTGCTCCCACTCAGCCAGTTGCCTGAGGCTGCGGGGACGTGTCGGGGTCAGTTGCTTCCAGGTACTGCAGCACAGCAATGACGCGGCGGTTGTCGTCGCCGGAGGGCGTCAACCGGAGCTTGTCAAAAATGTTGTTCACGTTCTTGGCGATGGCTTTCTCGGTCACAAACATCGCCTTGGCGATCGCGGCGTTCGTCTTGCCCTGCGCCATGTGGGTCAGGGTCTCGATCTCCCTCGGGGTGAGCCGATCGAGCGGGGGACGTCCCGTGCGGCGTCCGAGGATCCGGGCGACGACCTCCGGATCGAGCCAGGTACCCCCGGTCGCCACCTGCTGCACGGCGTCGAGGAACTGATCGCCGTTGAGCACGCGGTCCTTGAGGAGATAGCCCACCCCGCCGTGTCTGTCCTCCATGAGTTCGCGGGCGTAGAGGGTTTCGACGTACTGCGAGAGCACCAGCACCGGCAGCCCAGGACGTTTCCTGCGGGCCTCGATCGCGATTCGCAGTCCTTCGTCGGTGAACGTCGGGGGCAGCCGAACGTCCACGATGGCGACGTCCACGTCCTCGGTCAGCAACGCCCTGCGCAGCTCGGAAGCGGTCTGTACGACCGCGACGACCTCATTGCCCAGCGCCTGCAGCATCCGACTGAGACCGTCGCGCAACAGGAACTGGTCCTCGGCAATCAACACACGCATCGCTCAATCACCTCCGGAAAGGAGTCTGCCATCCCGCATGAGGTTACGCAGGGCCGGGTGTTCCCCCGAGGCCGGTCACGCCGGAGCATGCCGTGGGCAGCCGGGCGTACAGATTGACCACCACTTGGTTTCGACACGAGCAGCTCCTCCGTCGCAGCCCGGCTCAACCAGCGTTGGAGATGCGGGGGCGGCTCGGACCGCTCTGAAAGGTGGTATTTTCACCACTGTTTTCTGAGCCATGCGCCAGCAGGATTGTGGGTATCAGAGAGTCAAGGAGATGACATGAACACCCACCTCAGCGCACCGACCTCCCGCGGATCGGGCATCGGGTTGAGCGTGCGAGCCCTCGGCCGGTGCCTTCTGCTGCTGGCCCTGTGGCCGGTGTCGATTGCACTGTTCATCGCGATCTGGATGGCCGCCGCCCTGATTCCGCTCGGCATCGGGATCCTGCTGGTGCCCGTCGCGGTGAAGGCACTGCGATCGCTGGCCGAGTGGAAACGCCGCATGGCCCATCAGTGGTCGGGGATCCGGGTCGAGTCTCCGTATCTGCCGCTGCTACCGGCCGAGCCGGGTTTCAGGGGCCGGTTCGACGAGGCCGTGCGGCTTGTGAAGGACCCCGGAACCTGGCGCGACGTCGCCTGGCTGTTCATGGACCTGTGCGTTTCCCCAATGCTCGCGCTCTTCGGCATGGCCACTGTCATCGGCGGGCTGTTGGGCATGGCGATGCCCATCATCTGGGAACCGTTCGCCAAGAACTGGCCCGACGGCAGTTTCTACCTGTTCGTCCCCGTGAACGAGACCACCGCGCCCTTCATGCCCCTTCCCGGCCTGCTGGTGCTGCTCGTCGGACTGTTTCTCGCACCCTGGTGGGTGAACCTGCACAACCGTTTCGTCCGGTGGGCGCTGGGCCCGACCAAACGCACCCGGATGGCTGCCTTGTCACAGACCCGGCGGGAGACCCGCGCCTCCTCCGCGGCCGAGCTGCGCCGCATCGAACGCGACCTCCACGACGGCACCCAGGCCCGTCTGGTCGCGATGGGCATGACCATCAACACCGCCCAGGCAATGATGCGCAGCAACCCGGAGGCAGCCGAGGCGCTGCTGACCGAGGCCAAGAACGCCTCCGCGACGGCACTCGGCGAGCTGCGTGACCTGGTGCGCGGAATCCATCCCCCGGTGCTGGCCGACCGCGGACTGGGCGACGCCGTGAGGGCCCTGGCGGCGGACTGTGCGATATCTGCGGAGGTGAACGTCGAGATTCCCGAGCGGGTGGGTCCGGCACTGGAGTCGGCTGCCTACTTCGCGGTCTCCGAACTGCTGGGCAACGTGGTGAAACACTCCGGCGCGAACCGGGTCGACATTGACCTGCGGGTCGAGAACGGCGAGCTGCGGATCAGTGTGACCGACGATGGTCGGGGCGGGGCCAATCCCGAAACCGGCACCGGTCTGCGCGGAATCGAACGACGCCTGGCGGCCTTCGACGGCCTCCTGGCGATCCAAAGCCCGATCGGCGGTCCGACGTCCGCGCACATCACACTCCCCGTCGAGTCCTGAACATCCCGGGCCCCTGCCCTGACCATCCCCGGTCTCCTGTCGTCATGTCATTCGGAAAGGTTTTGTACCGCACACGGCACACAACCTTCCACGACGCGAGCAGAAATCTTCTCACAGGAAAGAGAAACCCTATGTCAAAAATCCCCATGTCCCAACCCGCCCGGTCGGTCTCCACGCCGGCCGAGAACACCGTCGACCGGTCGTGGAAACCGATCATCATCTACACGGCCCTGGCCTTCGGCCTGGGATGGATGATGTACATCCCGGGGCTCCTGCTCAACGCCGGACCCACAACACTCATCGGCACAATCTTCTCCACCACCTTCATGTGGACCCCGGCGGTGGCAGCAGCAGCGGTGGTCCGCTTCATCGAGAAGAAGCCCCTGTTCTCCACCCTCAAGATCAGCCTGAAGGGAGTCTGGAGGAAAACCCTCCTCTGGTCACTGCTCTCCATCCCCATCGCCTTCATCCTGATCCTCGCCTCCCTCGGTTCCTCGGCCCTGCTGGGCACCTACCACTTCGACCTGACGAACCTCTCCGAATTCCAAAAGGTCCTGGAAACATCAGGGCAGACCGGACTCACCACTTCCCAGGTGTGGGACGCCTTCTGGCCGCGAATCGCAGGAGTCATCCCCATGCTGTTCCTGGCCGGCATGGTGGGAGCCCTGGGTGAGGAGATCGGCTGGCATGCCTGGCTCTACCCACGCCTGCGCGACCGCCTCGGCGTCACCGCCTCCCTCGCCCTGACCGCCATCATCTGGGGTCTGTGGCACGCCCCCGCCATCCTGCTCGGGCACAACTACCCCGACAACCCCCAGCTCGGCGTCCTCATGTTCATCATCACCTGCGCAGGCCTGACCATCCCCATCCAGCTCCTCATGAACTGGGGCGGCTCCGTCTGGGCAGCAGCATCCGCCCACGCCGCCATCAACGCCATAGCGCCAGCGCTGCTCATCTTCGCGCCTCTCAACGACGTCAACCACCCCTACGACCCCGTCGCCGCCGCATTCACCGGATGGGGAGGCTGGCCCGTCGTCGCGATCCTCTTCATCGCAGGCGCCATCATCCTCAAGCGGGACAACACTTCCCAACCCAGCACTCCCGCCGCTGGCTGAAGAATCACCCCACGGAATCGTTATGTCATTCGGAAAGGTTTTGTGCCGTGTACGGCACAAAACCTTTCACGATATGACCAAAAGTTTTCCACGTAACATAACGATGAGGCTTATTCACAGACGGTGTGCCGGTCGGAAAACTCCTGGTCAGCGCACACTTGGGGAGGGCCATGAATTAAGCCTCGATGGATCTGGCCGGCTCAGCCGGCGTGGGAAGACGGAGCGGTCAGGTCGGCGACCGTGGCGTCGAGGGCCGCGATCGCGTCGTCGGCCCGGAGATTCACTCCTACCCCGTGGGCCCCGCCTCCCATGGAGATGGACCGGCCGACGATGGAGGAATCGGCGAACACCGGCCAGGGATGGGTGGCCCCGAAGGGCGTGATGGTGCCCCGTTCGTATCCGGTGGCCCGTTTTGCCTCGGCGGCATCGGGCATTGAGAGCCGGGAGACCCCGAGCAGGGTCCGCAACTTCGACCAGGAGAACTCGCGGTCCCCCGGCACCAGAACGAAGATGTAGTCGCCGTCGCCGCGCCGCACGACGATGGTTTTGACGAGGTCGCGCACCTCGATGCCGCGCACCGCAGCCGCCTCCGCGACCGAACCAACAGGTCCGTGTCTGATCTCGGTGTATTCCACTCCGAGCTCCCGGAGCGTCCTGAGTGCTGGGGTGTCGTCCATGGGGCGAGTCTACGGTGCTGCACATGAATACTGGGCCCCGATTCCGTGGAATCGGGGCCCAGTATTCATCACACCGTTCGGGTCTCAGGCGCCGGTCTTCGGCAGACCCGGTTTCACCGGCGGCGGAAGTGGCCTGACCGGGGCCGGGGTAACCACAACCGTCGGGGTCGGAGTGACCGTCGGACTCGGTGTCGGAGTCGGCGTTGGACTCGGTGTCGGAGTCGGCGTTGGAGTCGGTGTCGGAGTCGGCGTTGGACTCGGCGTTGGACTCGGTGTTGGGGTCGGGGTCGGTGTTGGGGCCTCACACACCGGCTGATCCTTAGTAGTAGTGAACGTCGCACTAGTTTCACTCACCCGGGTCCAACCATCCGGCAACACACCACCAAACTGGAACCCAGCCTTCGCAGTAGCCGTCGCCGTAACAGTCACCTTCCC
>JABCNW020000225.1 GCA_013333945.2 Propionibacterium sp. | reverse complement strand
GCGCCGGCGGGAATCCCGGCCATCGCCAGCAGCGCCGGCGGCAGGGAAGCGTAGACATTGGTGTCCATTGACTGCACCATCGCGACCCCCATCAGCAGGAAAGCGAGGATGCACGCGACGATGACGCAAACGGCCTTCCAACGCGGCAGCAGGCCGCGTCCCAACACTGCGAGGGTGGTCATGACTGCTCCTGGTAGAACGCGAGGAAGATTTCCTCCAGGTCGGCGTCGTGGGCGGTCAGGTCGACGACACGGTGGTCGCCGAGCGCATCGAGCAGGGTTCCGAGCTCCCCGTCGAAGGCCATGCGCACCCGCGGCCCGTCCACGGTGACGTCGCGGGCCCCGGAAATGTCGATAAAGTCGCCCGGATCGGCGTCGCGGTCCAGAAGCAGATCGACGCGCCGCACCGAACGCAGATCCGCGACGTTCTCCACCGCCACCAGGCGGCCCGCGCGGATGATGCCGACCCGGTCGGCCACCTGCTGCACCTCGGAGAGGGTGTGGGAGGACAGGAACACGGTGCGGCCCTCCGCGACGATCTCCCGCAGCACCTGATGAAACTCGTGCTGCACGAGGGGGTCGAGACCGGCGTTGGGCTCGTCCATGATGATCAGCTCGGGTTTGTGCATCAACGCGGCGATCAGCCCCACCTTCTGCCGGTTCCCCGAGGACAACTCCCCGACGCGCTTGTCAAGGTTCGCGTCGAATCGCTGCCGCAACTCGTCGATGTAGTCCTGGTCGACGCCGCCACGCAGCCGGGCGAAAAACCGCAACGTCTGCGCACCGGTCATCGCGGGGTACAGGGACAGGTCGCTAGGCAGGTAGCCGAGCCTGCGATGGATCTCGACGGCGTCGCAGCGGGAATCGAGGCCAAGCAGCCGGGCGGTGCCACCGGTGGCGCGGATCTCGTCGAGGAGGTTGCGGATGGTGGTGGACTTGCCCGCGCCGTTGGGCCCGAGGAAACCAAAGATCTCCCCGGTGCGGACCTTCAGGTCAATGCCCTTCAATGCTTCGAAGGAGCCGTACTTCTTCCGGAGTTCCTTCACCTCGATGGCGTTCATTGCTCTTTCTCCTTTCTTTCTCGTGGCTCCTCCAGCTGGGGTTGCATCTGCTCCAACAGGTGCGGAGTGAACAGGCTCGCGAACAACGTGAGCTGCACCTGCACGTAATCCCTGACTCCCGGTTCAGCCGCGATGTCCTCGGCGGCGATGTCGACGTCGAGGAGGCGCTTCAGGTGCCGGCCCAGCACCAGCGACCCCAGCGAATAGATGGTCAACATCCGCGCTGCGGCGGCAACGTTGGGGACGGGGGTCAGCAGGTCCGCATCGATGGCGCGGCGCATGTAGTCGGCGGCGTCGTCGGCGAGCTGGTCGACGAGGGCATCGATGGCGGTGCTGGAATCGGTGAGGCGGTGGGCCAGATAGCCGAGGACGTTGTCCTGTCCGGTTTCCCGCAGGACCTCCAGCACGTTGGGAATCGGCCCGCGAATGGCGTCGTTCTTGGCGTTGCGGATCAGCGTGGCGACGTGCTCGTCGCAGGTCAACAGCAGGCCGTCCATGGTGCCGAAGTGGTGTCGGATCAACCCGATGGACACGTTCGCTCGCGCCGCGACGGAGCGCGCCGTGGGTTTCTCACCCGCCGCGATGAGCGCGATGGCGGCGTCGCGGAGTCGTGCCCTGGCTGTCAGATCATCAGTCATGATACGAGCGTATAAGAACCTGAACGCTTGTGCAAGAGGTGGGTGTGTCGGGTCCGCTCTCCTTGAAGCTGGTTGATCCGAACTTGCGCAATTCGGCGACTGATATCATTGCGGCGAATAGATATCAGGAGGGGATGTGGCTGCCGTCACCATCAGGAATCTGCCTGACGCTACTCACCGCGCCTTGAAGGTGCGGGCCGCCCGCAATGGCCGCAGCACCGAGGCGGAGATCCGGGCCATCCTGAACGATGCCGTGACCGAACCGGACCAGGCGCGGCTTGGAACCCTGCTGCGTGAAATCGGGCGCGATGTTGGTGGGGTTGATCTTGACATCACCCGCGACTCCACGCCCTACGAGCCCGTGGATCTGACGTGATCGTCGTCGACACGAACGTGCTCTCGGAGCCACTTCGTCCACGACCTGACACAGCAGTTGTCGACTGGCTTGATCAACAACATGCCGAAACGTTGTTCATCACCGCTCTCAGCATCGCTGAGTTGCGGCTCGGGGCGGCGCTGCTGCCTCCCGGGCGGCGCCGGGACCGGCTCGTGGCTGCGCTCGACACCGTGGTTATTCCACGATTCGCGGGCCGGGTGTTGGTCTTCGACGAGGCAGCTGCGGAGGTCTGGGCTGAATTGCAGGCGAGATGTCGCGGCAAGGGGCGGTGTATTCCGGTGATCGACTCTCTGATAGCGGCTATCTGCTCAGCGCGCGGTTTCATCCTTGCAACCCGGAACATTCGCGACTTCGAGGGTCTCGGGATCGAGCTCATCAATCCGTGGAGCGACGCTGGGTGATCGTGTTCTACCCCGCGCCCATCATGGCGCGCAGCTCGTCGGTGAATCCCCCCAGCACGAACGCTAACTCCCAGTGCAACAACCGATATCAAATTTTATTACCCATGAACCGTGAAATAGCTTGATAAGCATCAGTTATGCGAACCGAATCCGCGGTTTGTTGCAGGGATTCAGCGACCGCCCCATCCTGCGAGACCAATTCTTGGTAGGCGGCATCGAGATTATGTTTTGCATTTTCAATGTCCTGCGCCAGAAAAACGAGACGGCTCTTGACTTCCTGAAGGAAATCTTCAAATGCTCCGGTTGGCCCCGACGGGCCCAAGCCCACCTCGGAAGAGCGTTTGATTACAGATCCGAGGTTGCACTCGCCAAGCTTTTGCGACGCGTTGTCAATGCTTTCAACGATCTTTTGCATTTCCTCAGAAATAACGTTGACCCTCGCTCCTTCGAATTTCGTGATATCACTAACTGATTCGAGCGGACGGAAAATGAGTTCGAAGGAATCGGGGTCGCTCGGAGCGCTGATTCTCTCGAAAGCTCTTTCGAGCCCTTTCTTGATTTCTTCTTCAATTTTGTAAAGATCATTATTAATTGCTTTAACCGCAGAAATGAAAGCCCGCCCAATCTCTTCCACGGAAGTGCACTGCGCAAGATACTTGTCTTGAGCGTCCTGCCTGGAAGCGATCAGTGCCCCCACGTCGGCGGTGCCGCCGACGATGCCGAGGGCAGCAGGGGCGGCTCCCCCAGCCGTGATAGCAGTCGCAGCAACGGCAGCGACAGTGCTCACAATATTGAGAGCAAGTGCAATCGAGCTGGCGGCAGATGCGCTGTTTTCCACGTTTTTGATACGCTCTTCCAATGCTGTGTACATACCGTTGAACGCCTCAGCGAATTGAATTCTGGCTTTTTCGAAACACGTTTTTTCTGCCAGTACCGCCACTTTCGCTATAAGAGAAGCAGCGCAGAGGTTGTCGATGATTTTAGGAAGCGCTGTCACGATGCCGCTTTTAAAAATCTCAATCGTCGTCCCCTCCATGGCATTGGCATGATCCCTGATCTTTCCATAATGTATCCCCATGGCGCCACCGTAGGAGTTTGCGCCGGAAGTCAGAATGCCGACTACTTCCTCAAGGATGCCAATCTCTTCCTGAATATCCTTTGGGTCCGGAAGTGCGCCAAATGCGGCCCACAGGTCGATCACTTCTTTCACGCTGGACTTGAATTCCATCCACACGGGATCTTTTTCCGCAAATGCAGGATTCATAATCTCTGTCTCTTTAGGAACACCGTCTGCTCTAAGTTCGGCGCATCGAGCCGTGTAGGCAGTCGACCAGAAGCCAAAGAAATCAAATGCAATTTCTTCATATGTAGAATGGGCCATGCCATTACCTTTCCATGTGAAGTCCGCCTACGTGATCCGGCGAGACTGCGGGGGCGCAAATAAATCTGGCGTGTAGTGGTATGACAATGGTACACCGCAACCGAGTCATCTACGTATGGATGACGTATCGCATGACTCAATGACCGAGCGAGACATTCTCGCGTGATATGTGCAATAGCAAATATATATGTAGGTTCAATTGTGTGTAACGCCATCCGCAGGCCGATGCCCAAGGTGCTGGAGCCCTTCAGGAAACGCGTGCTCTCACTGAGGGTTGGTTGTGCTAGCCCTACTAGTGGTGTGCTGTCACGTGGGAGACCGGAAGCCGGCGCCCTGCGAGGTCGGTTCCGGCTGCGCTCCCATCATGGCGCGCAGCTCGTCGGTGAATCCCTCCACCACGACCTCGCCGTCGAGACGACGGAACCGGTCGGGGGTGAGTACGACGCGATGCATCTCCACCACCCGTTTCCCGAAGATCTCGACCCTGGTGCCGTTCGGTTCGTAGCCCGCGCTGCGGGAGACCCCGAGCGACGATTCGTTGCCTGTCACCGCCTCCGACTCGGCCCGCTGCGCCCCCAGGTGATCGAAGGCGAAGTGCAGCAGCAGTTTGCGCATCCGCGCGCCCCAGCCCTTGCCCTGGTGTTCCAGCGCCAGCCAGGAACCCGAGTACACCACCCGGCGTGTGGGGAACTCCTCGGAGATGAGGTCCTGGCAGCCGACCAGCACACCATCGACGTAGACCCCGAACGCCAGCGTCCAGGACTCCGGGCGGAATCCGGAACGCCACCCCCAGTGTGCCTGGATGGCGTTGCGGCGCCGCTCGGGAACTGGTGCCTCGCACCACGGGAAGAACCAGTCCACGTTCTCCTCGGCGAAGATCGGGGCGCTCAGCAGGTCGAGGTAGTCGGGCATGTCGGCATCGCGGAACACCCGCAGCGTCATGTCGTTGTGGGTGATGCGCAATCCGAAAGGCGGATAGGCCTCGACGAGGGGGTCGCTCATGATGTCACGACGAACTTGAGTTCCCGGCCGTCGGCCAAGCGCGGCAGCTGGTCCGCCAGCAAGGCGACGATCCGGGGCAGCATCGCGGTGGTGTTGCCGCCGATGTGGGGGCTGATGAAGGCCCCGTCGGCCTGCCACAGCGGATGGTCGTCGGGGAAGGGCTCCGGGTCGAACACGTCGGAGGCCATCCGCAGCCGGCCCGCGACCACCTCAGCGGTGATGGCATCGGTGTCGACGACGGGGCCGCGCGCCACGTTCACCACCAGGGCGCCGTCGGGCAGCAGGGCCAGCTCCTTCGCACCGATCAGGCCGCGGGTGGAGTCGGTGAGCGGCACGATCAGCACCAGGATGTCGGTGTTCGGCAGCAGCTCGGACAGCTCGTCGATGCCATGGATATGGCCGTGCTCATCGTCACGGGCGGTGGGGGCGACCCGCGTGATCTCGGTCTCGAAGGGAGCCAGTCGCGACCGGATTGCCTCGCCGATGGCCCCCGTCCCGACCACGAGTACCCGCGAGTCCGCGAGCGCCCGGGTGGAGGCGGCCTGCCAGCGACGTTCACGCGCCCAGCGGGGCAGTTCCCGCTGCGCCGCGAGCATCAAACCGACGGCCAACTCCGAGGTGGAGGCCTCGTGCACTCCCCGCGCGTTGGCGAGGGCGACGCCGTCGGGGGTGATGTGGAGGAGGTTGTCGTAGCCCGCCGACTGCGCCTGCAGCAGACGCAGCTTCGGCAGATCCGCCAGCGACCTCCACGCCGGGGCGGGACGGAAGTACGGCAGGACGGTGGCCACCACGTCGTCGGCCTCGTCGCCGAGCACGTCGCGGGCGGGGGAGTTCCAGTCCCAGATGCGCAGCTCGACGCCGAGCTGGTCCGCAGGGGTGTGTGAGGTGAGGGCTTCGAGGAGCTGATGGTCCGGAAGAGTCACGATCATGTCCTGAGTCTAGGACGTGTGGATTCTCCGGGGAGCGACGAGGCCCATGAGATGGGCTTGAGTCGTAAAAACCGCGGAATCCATCAGTCAAAAAGCTGACAGGAGAGATTGCGGTTTGGATGACTGAAATCCTGACGACAGGGTGTCGCGACGCTAGGTTCAAGAGAGTGAACACAACCTCGCCAATGACGACGATTCTTAGCAGCGATCTTTGGAGGGTGATGGCATGAGCCACCACGGACACGGCTCTGGGCTCGCATCCGCTTCTAAGGCCCATCGCATCCTACGTTTCGTGCTGGTGGGCAGCCCGAACTGCGGCAAGACGACGCTGTTCAACGCCCTGACCGGGTTGCGTGCTAAGACCGGCAATTACCCAGGCGTTACCGTCGCTCGCTATGAGGGGCGGCACCGAGTGGGGGAGGCCGATGTGATCATCGAAGACCTGCCCGGCACCTATTCCCTCGAGGCCATCAGTCCCGACGAGGAAGTGGTTTCCCAGGTGCTCGGCGACGGGGTCTCCGTCGGTTCCCCGATCACTGGGCAGATCGTGCTTCTCGATGCCACGTCGCTGCGGCGTTCTCTCACTTTGCTTTCCCACGTGCAGCAGGTCGCGCGACCGACGCTGGTCGTGCTGACCTTCACCGATGAACTGGCCCGGCGGGGCGGTTCCATCGACATCAAAGCGCTCTCCCGGGCCATCGGGGTGCGGGTGATCCCGATCGTCGCGGGTGACCGGGCGGGTGTGGAGGAGCTCTCCGAGGCGCTGAGCTCGGTCGAATCGTGGCCCGCTCCGATCGTGCCCCCGCCCATCGGCCAGAGCGATATCTTCAGCTGGTCGGCATCCGTCCTGGAGGCGGCGCACTACCGGGAGGCTGATACCGACCGCCGCAGCCACGGCATCGACCGGGTGTTGCTGCATCCGTTGTGGGGGACGTTGGTGTTCTTCGCGACGATGTTCGCGTTTTTCCAGATTATTTTCACTGTTGCGGCTCCCATCAATGATGCCTTTGAGAATTTCTTTGTGTGGTTGGGTGGGGTTGCTAAGGACATGATTCCGATCGATTGGTTGGGGTCGTTGATTGGTGACGGT
>JABCNW020000224.1 GCA_013333945.2 Propionibacterium sp. | reverse complement strand
GTGTTTTGTGCAACATCTATTCTATCTGAAACGAGCCGCCCAAGCTATCAGTTCAGAATAGATTTCCAGACGGGCTCAGGGGTTTTGTGAATAAGCCTCAAGGATTTCGGAAAACGGACAAAGAGTCCCGACAAGCCTATTACCAAGGAAAAGAATAACGGTATCGCAACAACTTGGTTCACCCAGATTGGTATTCGTGACACCATGTTCGTCCAGGCGGGTATTTGTGGCCCAATGATTGATACACCGCCCCCTAGCATGAATAGACCTCCGATCGGGAGGGTAAGAGATACGGATGTCCAACCGCTGTAGTCGCTCACGAAGTGAGGGATAGGGTCATATCGCAATCGCAGACCAAGAAATATACTCCAGATCCCGGTGGCAAAGAAGAGAGTGCCGCCAAAAATTGCTCCAGGGTGGAGCATTGCCAAGGGGGTCATCCGAAGAGCCCCTTGAATCCGCTCCAGAGCCTTTCTCCTGCCCGGTCCCCGAGACTCTTCACCCCTGGTTGGATGAATGCCATGGCGGCGCCGAATGCCTTCTTTGTCGTGTCCATGGTCACCATCGGCTCCGACGGCACCGTTGTTGTGGATGCGGAGGGTGATGGCGCTCTTGGTTTTTTCGGAGCGGCATCATTTTCTGGTTCGCTGTTTCGTTCTGGCCGTATGCTCTGTGTGTAGCTGGATGAGTGCTTTCTGGGTTTCGATGTCGAGTGCTTTGAATTTGCCCATGACGTAGGGATCGTTACGTGGTATTCCGGCTTTCAGGGCTCGGCGGTACCATCTCGGAGTCAAGGACTTTGGGAAACGAAAAAAGAATCCCGACAAACCTATCACAAAGGAGGGTAATGCTGGTATCGCAATAACCTGTCCAATCCAAGTTGGCAGCTGTGGTGCTAATGCGACTATGCCGCCTCCCAGCATGAATACACCTCCGAATGGAAGGGAGAGGGGTACGGATGACCAGCCGGTGTAGTCGTTCACAAAGTAGGGGATGGGACCATACCTCAGTCGCAGCCCAACTATTAATCCCCAAATTCCGGGTATAAAGAAGAAAGCTCCTGCAACAAGGTATTCAAGGATGGTTGTTGCCGAGGGGGTCATCCGAAGAACCCCTTGATGTCATTGAAGATTCGTTCCCCCGCGCCTTTAAGTCCGTTCCAGAGCCCTTCTCCGGCGTCACCTGCGAGGTCTCCGAGGCTCTTTCCTCCTGCTTGGATGAATGTCATGGCGGCGCCGACTCCCAGTCCTACGGCGAAGCCGACGGCTGTTCCACCCACGGGTATGGCCGACCCGATGGCGGCCCCAGCAACTGCTGATGCGAATACCTGTGATCCTGTGCGGACGGTGGCTTTTTCTCCTGCTCTGGCGAAGCGTTCCCCGTCCGAGAGGCCTGGCTGCTGCTCTTTCAGGGCTGCATCGGCTTTCTGGTATTCGCTGTTGAAGGTCATCGCAGTGCCTAGCACGAAGAAGCCGCGACCAAGTGCTCTTCCGGTTTTTGTCACATTGGTTATGGTTCGCTCGGCTTTTTCCACGCCTGCCCCAAATATTCCGTGACTCGTGTCCATGGTGACGGTCGGTTTCAAGGGACCGACCTTTGGCTTGGTGGATGGCCCAAGGAACATCTCCTTGAGGTTTGTGGCGAATCTCTCCGGGAAATTCCCTGGAGGAGGTGATCCTTTGAAATTCCAGCGGAAACTCGTCGTCGTCTTGGGGGGTAGTGGTAAGCGAATGGAGCCTTTGATCTTGCCCAGCCACGATGGCAGCCATCTGCGCTTCGCGAGCCACTGCATCACCTTGGTGTCCCCGATATTTGTCCACAGCCTCAGGGCTCGAGACACTCTTACCCTTACCCTTTCCCGGGACTGTGCAAGTGATGTTGCGAGACCGGCCCCTTGGCCTTGGATGTAGCCGCCTAAGTCTGGTGCATTGGGGTCCGAGTAGCCACCCTCGCTGTTGATTCCTGCCAGATGCGTGGTGCAATCCGTTATCTTCTGGCGGTACTCCTCGGCGAGTGCATTGATGCGCTGCTGAATTTCTTGCTCTTCCTCCTGATGGGCAGCGCATCCTGCATCGTCCGATGGACACTCCTTGGCATTGAACGCCTCGGCGTCGGAGATGAGCTGTTTTCTCCGTGGCTCCAGTTCTTGAAGGGCGCTCGCAAACCCTCCTATTGCCGACGCCACCAATGCGGTTGCCGCTGTGGTGGATTCCGCGTTCCGCAGCGCGGGATCAAGAGCATGGAGCAGTTGTTGTTGCTCGGGTGCCTCGTAGTTTTCGGACAGGCCATCCCAAGCCCCCTTGGCCGCGGCCACGGCATCATAGAAGGAATCCCCCTGTTTGATGAGACCTTCGGCCTCCGAATCGATCGAAGCGGCATCCGGCCACTCCAACAGGACGTCATATGTCACGGTCATCGTTCAAAACCATCTGTGATGCGCACTTCACCCACGTTTTTCGCACTGGCCTGGCTCCGATTGGCCATGATCTCATCGCCCTCCTGGATGGCCGCCACCGCGCCACGTCCTCCCGCGACCGCTTGTGTGATCCTCTGTTCCGCCGTGGTCATGTTCTGCGTCAGAACCCGATTGTAGGCTCCCTGCAACGCCGACGTGATTTGGGCGGCTTCGCCCTTGGCGCACAGGGCGCCCAGTTGATCAACGCTGCTGCGGATGCTCGAATGGGCCGACTGCGCCGGAGAGACGCTCGATTCCGCCTTGGTGAAAATCGAATAGCAGGTTTCGGCATTCACTTTGTAATGGGTCACGGTTCCTCTCCTTCCGCGAGGCGCAGCAGGGCCCTCGTGAGCACCTGCCAGAACGGTTCTGCCGGGTTTCTGCTCACGACCACCCTGTCCGCATCTGTGCCCTTCGTGAGCAGGGCGACTCCCCGGGGCCGGGCCATCGCCCAGGCGACCTCCGGAGCATCCGTGTCGTCATTCGGTCCGATGAGCGACACCGCCACCCAGCGCTGCCGCATGAACTCGGCGGCATCCCCGTCGGGCACGGTCCCGGGTGGCGCGTCGGTCTGTAGTTTCGCGATGAACTCGGCCTGGCTGCAGGTGATCTCGAAAGTCATGTCCCAGCTGGGCTGGAGTTCGAGCCACATGAACACGAGACGAGGAATGTCGTCCGCCAGGCAGTAGACGATCCGATGGGTGATATTCCCGATGGCCGCATCGGTGAGATGGGATATGGCCAGAACCGTCATGTCGCCGATCCAGAGGGTCAACAACTGCGGAGGTGAACTGTTTGCCGCGACCGCCATGTGCCGACCGTCACGCAGATGGGCGGCCACCCACTCACCTGTTTCCGTGAGCGCACCGGGGCCGTCGATCAGTCCCGCGCTGCGCAACTCCCGGCCAGCCGCCGAGAACTTCGAGGTTCTTCGGGAAAGCCCGAGCACGGGCAGGTCGTCGAGAACCTTGAAGGCGTCCTCCGACAGGTCAGCGATTTCCCCGGCCAGCGCCGGAACGGGATCCGGCTGGACATCCAGTTTCTCCCGGGGAACGCCGTCGCGGTTGCTGGCCCAGTCGTCGAGATCGACCGTGAAAACGTCCGAGTCGGTGTGGGGGACCCGGCGGGCCCTGGGTGGCAGGGGGCGGAGGCTGTCCAGGATGGATTCGTACACGCTGCCGCGGTGCCAGGCCATCAGCGGCACGGTCGCGGTCACCTCGGCGATCACGTCGCCCACCACGAGGAGGTCCTGGATCATCACCAGGCACAGAGCGTTCCCGTGCGCCTCCGGGATCTTCAGCGTCGAGAACGCCCACAGCCGACGGCGTTCCGCCGGCCCCGGCGCGGCATTGGCGTCGGGGAGCGCCTCCACGTGGAAGAAGAAAGAACCAGGGATCTGGGTCGACAGCACTGCGAGGTTGGCCTGCGACGCGGCTGCCAGGGAGGTGGGTTCCGGGCGCCTCAACCGTGACTCCCGCAGCACGACGTTCGGGATGAAACCCGCGAACGATTCATCCGAGGTGGCGATGACCACCCCGTCGTTCGTCTCCATCCTCCAGGCAGGGGGTACGTCGAGGGCAAAGCAGCAACCGGTCAACTCCATCGGGGACTCCTCATTGTCTGGCCGTTGCCCACACACGCTAGACCCGATTCCCGGGCGGCGTGGGGAAAGCCGAAAAATTGGGGTCGCGGGGACGAGGTTCTTTCCGGAACCCCGTTGAACCAGCACGTTCGCTGACGTTTGCGTGCTGACTCACCCGTCCTGTCCCTTCAGCGCGCCGGGCTGTGACGCCCCCGATTGGGACTGCCCCTTTTCGGCATCTGAGTTGCGAATCTGTAGCGTTTGAACCTGCGAATCTGTAGCGTTTCAATCTGCGAATCTGTAGCGTTTCAACCTGCGAATCTGTCGCATTGGCGCGGTGGAATACTCGGAAAGGGCGAGTGACAAGGAGCTGGATGAGCTGCCTGACCGCCTACCGTCGGGAAGACGGGGTGGCGGTGGTTCCCCTGGCACTTCTGGGGCCGTGACGCCGGGGCCGGGGCTCCGCAATCCGGTCAGCGGACGAAGATGGGGGCATCGGGTGTCGAGCGCTGGTCGTCGTAGGCGTAACCGTTCTCGGTGAAGTCGGGGAGCCCGGCAGTGGAGCGGATCCGGTTGCGGACCAGCCAGCCGGCCATGGCGCCTCGGGCGCGTTTGGCATGGAAACTGACCACGCGGGCGGTGCCGTTCCGATCGCGGTCCTCGAAACGCGGGGTGACGATCCGCGCATCGAGGCGGTCGGCGTCGACGGCAGCGAAGTACTCCTGCGACGCCAGGTTGACCAGCACTTTCTCCCCCGGGGACGCGGCCAGGTCCTCACGCAGCAGGTCGGTGATGCGCCCGCCCCACCAATCGCGGAGGTTGCGGCCACGGTCGGTGGCCAGGCGGGTGCCCATCTCCAGGCGGTGCGGCTGGATCAGGTCGAGGGGACGCAGCAGCCCGTAGAGCCCTGACAGGATCCGCAGGCTCTTCTGCGCCTCGGTGAGGTCGCGAGCATCGAAGTCGCGGGCGCGCAGCCCCTGGTAGACGTCGCCGTTGAAGGCCAGCACCGCCGGGCGCGAGTTGTCGGGGGTGTGCGGGGTGGTGAACTCGCGGTAGCGCGTCGCGTTGAGATGGGCCAGGTCCTCGGAGATGCGCATCAGTTTCGCGATGTCGCTAGGTGATGTGGTGCGCATGATCTCGATCAACCCCTCGGTCTCGTCGATCAACCGCGGTTCGGTGTACCCGGTGGCGGTGACCGGTGAGTCGAAGTCGAGTGACTTTGCGGGGGACAGGACGCTCAGCATGTCCTCATTGTCGCCCATCCCCCTCCCGCTCCCCCCGGTTCGCTGGCCTTGTTCCTGTTTTGCTGGCCTTGTTCACGTTTGCCTGCGCTGTGAGGCCAGCGAACATGAACAAGGCCAGCAAACCGGCATTAGGGCCAGCAAACAGGGGGTAAGGCCAGCAAAACAGGGGGAGGGGTGAGGGGCTGGGAGCAGCGGGCGAGGGGCTGGATGAGAGCTAATTCAACAAGATGAGAAAGCTCTCACGTCGGCCTCATCCCTTGCTTCATTTTGGTTGCAATGCTTTCTCCAGTCCCGGACAACGGGGCTGGAGAGAAAGGCAACGATCATGGCGGAAACCTACCGGGTGCTGCTGTACAGCCACGCCTCCCAAGGCCTGGGGCACGTGCGGCGCAACCTGGCCATCGCTCACAACTTGGCCCGGCGTCTGCCGGGAGCTGTCGACGCCGACGTCGCGGGGCTCCTGGTCACCGGGCTGGCACCCGCATCACGCTTCCCCCTGCCCGAGGGCTTCGACTGGGTCACCATCCCGGGCGTCTCCAAGGGTCGTGACGGCTACCAGCCGCGCAACCTGTCCGGTGCCACCGGCGACCTGATCAAGCTCCGTTCGCGGCTGCTGCAGGCCGCCCTGCTCGGTTTCAAGCCCGACCTGGTCATCATCGACCGCCACATCTACGGCGTCTGGTCCGAGCTGCGGGAGCCCCTCATGTGGTTGCGTGAGCACCACCCGAGCGTGCGGGTGGTGCTCGGGTTGCGCGAGGTCCTCGACGAACCCCACGTCGCCGCTGCGGAGTGGGAACGTCTCGGCGACCCCGACCGGCTGCGCGACCTCGTCGACGAGGTGTGGGTCTACGGCGACCCCGCCGTCCACGACCCCATCGCCACCGGAGAGGCCCCGCCCGCCCTGGCCGACCGCATCCGCTTCACCGGCTACCTCGCCAACGACCGCCGCGTCAGCGACCACGGCGAACCGATCGAACCCAAACCGTTCGTGCTCACCACCGCGGGCGGCGGTTCCGACGGCCACGAACTGCTGCGCGCCGCCGTCGCCATGCGGGCCCCGGCCGGGTACGAGAACATCATCGTCACCGGGCCGCAGCTCGACGACGCCAGTTTCGAGGCCATCGCCGCGCAGGCCGCCCCCGGCACGCAGGTCCACCGCTCCTGGCCGGGCCTGGGCAGCCAGATCGCCGAGGCCGCCGCCGTGATCTCCATGGGCGGCTACAACACCGTCTGCGAGATCCTCGCCACCGACACCCCCGCGCTGATCGTGCCCCGCGAAACCCCGCGACTGGAGCAGCTGATCCGCGCCGAGGCGCTCCGCGACGCCCGCGCCCTCGACGTGATGCGCACCCCGCAGGTCACCGCCGAGACCCTCGGTGACTGGGTGGCCGACGCCGTGACGCGCCACGTCGCCCGCTCCCACATCGCCCGCGACGGCCTGGCGGCCACCGCCGATTTCGCCGCCGACCTGCTGAACGACGCCAATCTCGCCGACCAGGAGGTCGTGGCATGACCCGCATCGGATACGTCCTCAAGGTGTACCCGCGCTTCTCCGAGACCTTCATCGTCACCGAGATCCTGGCCCGCGAGGCCCACGGCGACGACCTGCGCATCTACGCGCTGCGTCCCACCACCGATGCCCGCTTCCACCCGGAGATCGCGCGGGTGCGTGCCCAGGTCTCGTGGGTGCCGCGCCCCGCGAAGGCCAGCGACTTCTGGGCTCAGCTCAGCAACTCCCTGCGGCACGAGGACCTGCGACGTCGATTCACCGAGCTCGCGCCCGACATCGCCGACCTGCCCGCCGACGAGGTGGCGCAGGGAATCTCCCTGGCGGCGTCCGTGATCGACGATGGCATCGACCACCTCCACGCCCACTTCGCTTCCCTGGCGGGCCGGATGGCATGGCTCGCCTCCCGGTTGACGGGGGTGCCCTACACCATCACCACGCACGCCAAGGACATCTACCACGAGTCCGTGGACCGCGACTGGCTGCGGCGGATCTGCGGCGACGCCGACCGTGTGATCGCGATCAGCCGTTTCAACGAGCGCTACCTGAACGAGGTTCTCGACGGCACCGGGGCGAGGATCTCCCTGCAGTACAACGCCCTCGAGCTGGAGCGTTTCCCCTACCGCGACCCGATCCAACCGAGCCTTCCGCTGCGGATCGCCACCGTCGGGCGGCTCGTCCCGAAGAAAGGTTTCGCCGACCTCATCGACGCCGTCGCGGCCCTCGAGGTTCCCGTCGAACTGGACATCGCGGGTGACGGTGAGTTGCGCGACGAGCTCGCCGCTCAGATCGAATGTCTCGACCTGGGGGATTGCGTCCGCCTGGTGGGTCCGCTCACCCAGAACGAGGTCTCGGAACTGATTCGCGGCTCCCACGTCTTCGCTGCCCCCTGCATTCCCGCCGACGACGGCAACATCGACGGTCTGCCGACGGTGGTGTTGGAGGCCATGGCCCTCGGCACCCCGGTGGTCGCGACCTCCGTCAGCGGCCTGCCCGAGGTGGTGCGCAACGACCTCACCGGCATCCTCATCGAACCCGGAGATGTCGCCGCCCTGACCCGTTCCCTGGCCGAGCTGGCCGCCGGACAGGTGCCTGTGGTCACCCTCGCCCGCAATGCCCGGGCACTCATCGAGGAACAGTTCAACAGCCGCCGCCAGGCGGCCACGCTCTCCGCGTGGGAGGGAGGACACTGATGCGTATCGCCTATGTCACCGTCGATCCCGGAATCCCCGTCTTCGGCACGAAGGG
>JABCNW020000223.1 GCA_013333945.2 Propionibacterium sp. | reverse complement strand
GGGAGAGTAAGACGCCGCCGGACACACAAACCCTACAAGTGCCCCCACACACCCCAAACACGTGTGGGGGCACAACCACACCCAACCACCACACCCCCCCACACGTGGTGAAAGTTGGGTTCCCCGGGCCGCTTTGGGAGAATCAGACCATGGGTTTTGAAGGAAAATCCCCGAGGGATGGTGCCAGGGGCGAGAAGCGTGGTGAACGCCGCGGTTCTCGTGATCGGCAAGGCACTGCCAAATTCGGGGGCCGCGCTGGGGAGACCGGGCGAGGCGAAGGGGGGAACAAGGACAAACGACAGGGAAGCCGGGAACAAGCACCGTGGCACCAAGGCGGTCACAGTGGCGACCGTGCTTTTCGTCATGAGGAGCGGCAGGGAGAGAGCGATTCTCGAGGCACTCGAAAACGTGGGCGCTTCGAGCGAGGCGGAGAGCGCAAAATGCGAGTTTTCCATGACGCACGAAATGGGCAGCCGAATCGCCACGAACCGCGAAGCAGAGGCGCTCGTCAAGATGAGGAGCGCCGCGTACCAAAACCGGGGACGGCTCCAGCGCAGAACGAGCCGCCCACACCCGAAAACTTTGACGAGTCCCTGTTGCCTGCCAGCGTGCGTGCTGAGCTGAAAGGTCTGCCGAAGGACCTGGCGCAGACGGTGGGGGCTCACATCCTTGCAGCTGGCGAGTTGCTGGACGTCGATCCTGAACTGGCCCATCGACATGCAGAAGCTGCGAGGAGGCGGGCGGGAAGACTGTCGGTGGTCCGGGAAGCAGCAGCTGAGACGGCTTACATTGCCGGGCACTACGACATCGCGCTGAGAGAATTCAGAGCCATCAGGCGGATGAATGGGGGAGATGAACTCCTGCCGGTTCTCGCGGACTGCGAACGCGCCCTGGGAAGGCATCGTGACGCACTCGATCTGCTCGCCACCTTGGACCCGGGAACGAAGAAACTGGGGCTTCGTATCGAGTGCATTCTCGTAGAAGCAGGAATTCGTAACGACCTCGGACAGCATGGAGAGGCGCTGAGAGTTCTGAAAGCAGCGATATCCCGCCAAGTCGGCCCGAAATTCGGACAGGCTCGTCTGCGATATGCCTACGCTGACCTGCTGGAGCGCGCAGGACGGGGTGATGCTGCACGGGAATGGTTCGAGTCGGCAGCTCGACTTGATCCTGAGGGACGGCTCGACATCGCAGAGCGAATTGCGACTCTCGACGGCGTCACCCTGCCTGAGGACTTCGAACTGGTTTCTGCAACGGGGGAAGACCTCGAGACAGGCGACGAGAAGACCGAGGTGGTTGACATGGAAGATGCAATCGAAACCCAGGTGATCGACCTGCTCTCCCCTGAGGAAGAAATTGCGGAGATTCTCGAGGAGATCGACGGGAGCCGGGAGTGACGCCACTCGTCTCGAGCTATGACGCCGCCCTGTTCGATCTCGACGGGGGGATTTATCTCGGCCCGAATGCCATCGATGGGGTGGCTGGGTCGTTGGCCCAGCTGCGTGAAAGGGGAATCCGGCTCGGTTTCGTCACCAACAACGCGGCACGTACTCCAACCGCTGTCGCCGAGCACCTGCGGGAGCTCGGGATCCGTGCCGACGATTCGGATGTGGTCAATTCGACTCAGGCCATGGTGCGTGTGCTCCGCAAGGAACTTCCCACGAGGGCAAAAGTGCTGGTAGTTGGCACTGATGCGCTTGCCTCCCAGCTGGCTGACGGCGGCTTTGTGCCGGTCTCAACCCTGGAAGAGAACCCGGTGGCCGTTGTGCAGGGGTACCATCCACAGCTTCCCTGGGATCTCCTGGAACTTGGCGCTATCGCCATCCAAAAGGGGGCAGCATGGTATGCCACCAACCCGGACCAGACTCGTCCCACCGAGCGTGGAATCTTGCCGGGCTGTGGCGCACAGGTTGATCTGATAGCGGATTGTGTCGGGTTTCGTCCCTCCATGGCGGGCAAGCCGTTCCGGCCTCTTCTCGATGAAACAGTGTTGCGTCTTGCAGCGAAGTGTCCCGTCTTCGTCGGTGACCGTATCGATACGGACATCATTGGCGCAGGAAATGTCGGCATGGATTCGCTGTTCGTGTTCACAGGAGCGCACGGTAAGTATGATCTCGCAGCTGCCGATCCCATCGGTCGTCCAACGCACATCGGCTACGACATCTCCGCTCTGCTGGCGCCGGCCCGTGAGGTGGAGACCATTGGGAATGGATTTCGTTGCAGGGACGCAGAAGCGTGGATCATCGACGGAAGGGTAGTCACGGATATCGTTCCGGAGAAGATTGAAGGGCAGCTCGATCTGTTGTGGTGTGTGTTGAACGCTGTCTGGAGATTCAATGCCGAAGGCAACGATGTGTTGGCGCGATTGGATCTACTGCGGTGACGGGTATCACCCCTCGCGACGTCGTTCCCGGTGACGTACGACGTCTCCAGACCATAGCCGACACCATGGCCGGAGTAGAAGGTGTGGAGAAACTGCCGGTTGACGAGGCAATATCACGGCTGGAAGCGGCTCACCGTGCGCTTGCAGAGGCGCTGAAACCCGAAACGGAGCCGCAGCCCGGAGGTGGGGCAGATCAGTGAGGTTGGACCAGGAACTCGTCATCCGAGGGCTGGCGCGTTCCCGCACCCAGGCGGCCCGGCTCGTGGCGGAAGGTCGTGTCAAGGTCTCCGGCGTTATCGCGCGGAAACCTGCGATGAGTGTGGACACTGAGACCGATATATCGGCTGATACCGAGAAGTGGGTTTCTCGTGCCGCCCACAAACTTCTGGGGGCGATCGAGGAGTCCGGAACTTCCATGGACGGGCGCGTACTTGATGCGGGGGCATCGACCGGGGGATTCACGCAGGTGGTATTGACGCAGGGAGCGAAGCTGGTCTACGCAGTCGACGTCGGACACCATCAGCTCGCCGATCCGATCCGCTCGGATCCGCGGGTCCGTGTCCGGGAGGGCCTGAACCTGCGTGACCTCACCCTGGGCGATCTGGATGATGAGTGTGTCAATGTCGTGGTTGGGGACGTCTCTTTCATCTCGCTCACGCTTCTGCTGCCATCGCTTCTCGGGGTTCTTCATCCCACGGGGGTTGCGCTTCTGCTGGTGAAGCCACAGTTTGAGGTGGGACGAGAGCGTCGCGGAGCGGGCGGGGTGGTCCGTGACTCCAGATTGCGTGAGGAAACCGTGGATGCCGTTGTGGAGGCTGCCGAAGATCTCGGGTGGGTTTGCGACTGGCGTGGTCCCAGCCAGTTGCCCGGCGCCGGCGGCAATCAGGAGTTTTTCATTCGATTGTGTTCGGCTCGCGGCGCTTATTACCCTTGATGACCGTGGAAACCCGAACCGTCGCCGTGCTGCTGCACCCGGAACGTCCTGAAGCTCTGGAGGCGGCAACGGCGTTCATGAGCCAGATGCCCGGTTTCAGGTTCCTGAGTTTCTCCGATGACGTGGAACGCCTGAAAAACCTTGTACCCGGAGCGGATCTTGAGCCCATTGACAAGAAACCGGCGGAACTGGCGGTCGTCTTCGGGGGGGATGGCACCCTTCTGCGAGCCGCAGAATGGGCCCAGCCTCTGGACGTCCCGTTGCTGGGGGTCAACCTCGGGCACGTCGGTTTCCTGGCGGAACTGGAAACCTCGGACCTCACATCGTTGCCCCGGGCGGTGATCGAGGGACGCTACGAAACAGAGCAGCGTCTGGTGCTACGAGTCGAAGTGACCAACGCGTCCGGGACGATTCTGTGGTCCTCTTTCGCGGTCAATGAGGTATCGCTGGAGAAGTTGATGCGGGAGAAGATGCTGAACGTCCTCGTGCATGTCGACGCTCACCCGCTCTCCCGATGGGGATGTGATGGGGTGCTGGTGGCCACACCCACCGGATCCACCGCCTACGCGTTTTCCGGTGGTGGGCCCGTCGTGTGGCCCGAGGTGCAGGCGATGCTGCTGGTTCCCTTGTCTGCTCACGCTCTGTTCAACAGGCCCATGGTGCTCGCTCCCGATTCGCATGTCTCCCTCGAGCTGGGGGGGCCTGTGCCGCAGGGCATCATCTGGTGTGATGGCAGGCGCAGCTTCGAGGTGGGATCCGGACATCGGGTGGCGATCAAGGCCAGCGGACATCCGCTGCGCTTGGCTCGACTCTCTGAGCAGCCCTTCACCACGAGACTGGTGCGGAAGTTCAAGCTGCCGATTGACGGCTGGCGACGTCCACCCCGGAGGTGAACATGTTGACAGAGCTTCGTTTGAATTCGCTCGGAGTGGTGGCGGAGGCCGTCCTGCCGTTGGGTCCCGGGCTCACCGCATTGACGGGAGAGACGGGAGCAGGAAAGACGATGATCGTCGCGGGACTCGGCCTACTGCTGGGGGCCAGGGCCGATGCGTCGCTGGTCAGGAATGGGCAGGACAGGGCGCTCGTGCAGGGACGTTGGGAGGGCGGCGAGATCATGGTCAAGGCGGTTGAGGCCCTCGGAGGGGACCTCGACGATGGGGTTGAGCTCGCCACCCTCCGGCAGGTCTCCTCCCAAGGACGCTCTCGCGCCACGGTTGGTGGGGCTCAGGTTCCCGTGTCCACCCTGGCTGGTTTGCTGGCTGAACTGGCGACGATCCACGGCCAGTCCGAACAGGTGCGGCTCTCCAGCCCGGAAAGGCAACGGGAGCTGCTTGATGCCTTCGCGGCACCGGCAGCGCTGGAGGATTACCGCCGCGATTTCGCGGAGCACCGCCGGATCACCGAAGAGCTTGCGAGACTCGAAGCCGAGGCGATGAACCGGGCTCGGGAAATCGATGTGCTGAGGTTCGGGTTGGAAGAGATCGCGGCCGTTAACCCCCAGGAGGGGGAGGACGAGGCCTTGGCGGCAGAAGCGGTGCGTCTGGCTGATGCGGACGACCTCAAGGCCTTGGCGATGACAGCACGGGGTGCGTTGAGTGGGCCGGAGGAGGACCTCGACACCCCCAGCGTGCTCGGGCTGGTCGGAGTGGCGCGCAAGGCCCTCGAAACGCTCTCCGAACGTGACCCGGGTGCCACTGAGCTGGCGCGACGGATCACCGAGACGAATTACCTGCTGACTGACCTCGCCCAGGACGTCGCGGGCTATGCCGCCGACCTTGTCGCTGACCCACTCAGGCAGGAGGCTGTTGCCGATCGCCGAGGCCAACTCGCGACCCTGACCCGTAAGTACGGCAATGACGTTGCGGAGGTACTTGAGTGGGCGGAGCGGGCAACCGGGCGGCTGGCCGAGCTCGACGGAGCCGATGACCGGATCGAGGAACTGCGAAAGCGGGCCGCTGTCCTTGACGAGGCCCTCGACTCGGCTGCAGCCAGGATTTCTCGGGCTCGTAAGGAGGCCGCGGGAAGGTTGGCGAAGCTTGCATCCGCCGAGCTGACGGCCTTGGCGATGCCGCATGCCAGACTGGAGTTCGCAGTCACAAAGGCCCCGCGAGGCCCTCACGGTGCGGATCGGATCGAGCTGGTCTTCGCCGCTAATCCCGGTTCCGTCCCTGGGCCGCTGGGAAAGATCGCATCTGGCGGGGAACTTTCCCGCGTTCGGTTGGCACTCGAGGTGGTGCTCGCTGGACAATCCCCAGGGCACACCTTCGTTTTCGATGAAGTGGACGCCGGGGTCGGTGGCGCCGTTGGCATGGAGATCGGAAGAAGGCTGAAACGGCTGGCAGCGGACGGTCAAGTGATCGTAGTCACCCACCTGGCGCAGGTGGCGGCGTTCGCAGATCAACATTTCGTGATCGCCAAATCCAGTGATGGGCAGGTCACGACCTCGGATGTCACCCCTCTCGGCGAGGAGGAGCGCGCTGCCGAGCTGGCCCGCATGATGAGCGGCAGCGGGGAATCTGACGCAGGTTTGAGACACGCGAAGGAACTGCTCACAATCGCGCGGACCGGCTAAGGGCAGGGCCGGGCACCGCCGTCGCATCAGAGCTGGCCACAGGAACACGCCTGTTCGTGAACCCCTAGAATTGTCAGACATGAGCCGTGCCTTGATTGTGGTCGATGTCCAGCGCGATTTCTGCGAGGGAGGGGCGCTCGCTGTGTCTGGAGGAGCTGTGGTTGCGGGGGAGATCAACCGGATGTTGTCGGGCGACCATGGCTACGACATAGTGGTGGCGACTCGGGATCATCACGTTGATCCGGGCGAGCACTTCAGTGACTCCCCGGATTTCAAGGATTCCTGGCCTCCGCACTGCGTTGCGGGTACCTCAGGTGCGCAACAGCATCCCGGGTTGACCTTCGCGGAGTGGGACGCCGTGTTCCTGAAAGGCCGCGATGCGGCTGCCTACTCGGGTTTCGAGGGAACCGACGAGAGGACCGGTGAACTGTTGGGGGATTACCTGAGGGAACACGGCGTCACCGAGGTGGATGTCTGCGGGATAGCTGCCGACTACTGTGTCGATGCCACGGCGCGTGACGCTGCCGCCGCTGGTTTCGGAACGACCGTTCTGACCGATCTGACGGTCGCTGTCCACCCTGATTCCTTGACGAAACTGAAGGCCGACTGGGCGGACACAGGTGTGTTGATGCGCGCGGCCATGGAGTGATGACGTCCATGAAACTTCATGGATGACGTGAGAAATAGAGCCAGGTTGAAAGTGAGGGTTTCTCTGAGGAAGAGGCCGTGCGAGCCAGTCATGGAGGACAGAGGGCGCGTGGGGAACAGGGCGTGTTGGTCCCACGGTGATCCTGACGACTGCTCCTCGGGCATGTGCTTTCCCGCGGCTACGTGTGCCTGCTTCCGCGACGTGCATGAACTGGTGCTAGTGAGCCCCACATGGTGAAGTCTTGGGACTATCCAGGTAGGCTCGTGATGGTATACCGTAAGCCTCGTGCGTGGCATCGGGCTGCGCGAAACAGAGGGGAAGATAAATGAAGAAGCGTGTCCTTGCCGGGGCAGCTGCCCTTGCCCTAGGGCTGACTGGTGTCATCGGTGTCAACCAGGCCTCCGCGGATGAAGGTGCTGCGCCTTCGCTGACCGTTCGTGCTGTCAACACTGCCCAGGGTGACGCCTCGGCGTATCTCATGGCAAAGTGCCCCGAGCACACTGCAAAGGCGATTATCAAGGTCGGCGATCGGAAGACCGAGACCATCAGCTTGAAGAACGCGCCGTCCGAGTTCGGGTACATGATAAGCAGCAACCAGGGACAGGCCCCGACGTCGCTGACCTGCTTCGACTACCAGGAGAAGTCCACCAACACCACCGCCACCATTGACCTGACCAAGGCTGTCGGCCCGCAGGTTACGGTCACCGGCGATGGCGTGGCGCGCAAGGCCGCTCCTGGAGGAAACATCACGGTCGGCGCCACCGGTTTCGCAGCTGGCCAGGAACTCGACTTCACGCTCTACTCCAAGCCCTACCCGCTCGGCAAGGCCACCGTTTCTGCGGGCGGCTCCGCTCAGTTGAGCGCTGTCGTCAGCAGCGATGTGATCCCCGGAAGCAGCCACTACGTCGTTGTCAAGAGCGACAAGGACGAGATTGGTCTGGCCAACGTCGCGATCGTGAACAAGGACGATCTGAAGAAGGGCCAGCCCGGAGACAACGGTGGTAAGCAGAAGGGCAAGCCCGGTCTGCCTCGTACCGGTGCCGCAGCCTGATTCGACCAAGGACCGCCCCGCGCCTGAAGGCCCGGGGCGGTTTGCCGTTCCCGGGTGGCTCTGGAAACCCGGGGTGCTGATTCTTGCGGTCGTGGTCGGTGTGATGACCGCTGGGATGTTGTTGAACTCCCGCGCGAACCGCTTGGATGTAAGGCTACATGCCTCGCTAGACGACGGACGCACTCTCCTCGTGGTCGGGATCGATGACCGCTCCTTGGTGCCAGAGGGCACCACTGACTTCGGCGAGCTTGACGATGAACACGGTTCCCGGGCCGACCTGATCCTGGCCCTCAGACGAAGCGGGGGAGAGATCCACGCCGCAAGCATTCCCCGAGATCTCGTGGTTGAGGTCGCTCCCAATGAGTACGACCGTCTGGCCACCAGCTGGCTGCGCGGCCCGCAGGCTTTCGTGGACGGCCTGTGCCGCAGTCTCGCCATGCCTGTGGATCACCTGGCTGTGATGAACCTTCGTGGATTCGTTACCCTCGTCGATGCAGTCGGGGGAGTGGAGGTCACCCTGGAGCATCCGCTGCGGGACGACCACGCACACATAGGCCTCCCAGCAGGCACCCAACTGCTCGACGGACGCGCGGCGCTCGGATTCGTGCGCAGTCGGCAGGGGGAGATTCTCGTCGACGGTGCCTGGGTCGCAGATCCCGAGGGTGCAGCGGGGCGGCAGCGGCGTGGCGGCGAGGTGTTTCGAGCCCTTCTGGGGAAGCTTCCGCGCAACCCTGTGACCCTCTACTCGCTGGCCTGGAGGACGCTGCCGGAAACCTCCCTCAGCGACGGCACCTCCCTGCTGGACCTGGCCGGATTCCGGGACCTTCAGGGTGATTTCACCGGAATTCCTGTTGAGGGTGGCAGGGACGCTGATGACTGGGTGGCCACGGCCAATAACCAGACCCGAGCCGCCCTGGCCAGGACCGGACTGGCCGGGGGCTGTAGCGTCTGAGTGGCACAGGATGGAAGACGCCGCACAAGGGTGGCAACTAGGAGGAAAGCGGATGAGCTGGGATCGACCCGTCACCTGGGAGGTCAGGAAACGAACCGAGTTGGGGAAGGGACACGTCTCCACCTTCGTCGATGAGACGATAGCCACTCCTTCCGGGGAAGTCATCGCACGCCAATACTTGACTCATCCCGGCGCGGTGGCGGTGGTCTGCTGGGACGAGAAACGCGATGCCATAGCGGTGGTGCGCCAGTACCGACACCCCGTGAGGTATGAACTGGTGGAGATCCCGGCCGGGCTTCTCGACATGGACGGCGAGGACCACGTGACGGCGGCGCAGCGGGAACTCGCGGAGGAGGCCGAACTGGCCGCCGGGCGCTGGAACGTGTTGGTGGACATCACCACCACCCCAGGAGCCTGTGAGGAATCGCTGCGGATCTACCTGGCCCGCAACCCACGCAACACTTCCCGCCCGGATGGTTTCGTCCTGGAGGGGGAGGAGGCGCACATGCGATCCGAATGGGTGCCACGCGAGGACCTGGTGGCGGCAGTGCTGGCGGGGCAGTGTCAATCTCCGACGCTGGTGGCGGGAACCTTGGCCCTCGAAACCGCCAGGCTGTCCGGTCGCATCGACCAGCTGCGTCCCGCTAATGCTCCCTGGCCGATCAGGGCCGGTCGCTGAGTGAGCGCCGCCGAGGACGCGCTGGAGCAATATCTGGCACATGTACGTGTGGAACGGGGACTGCGAGCGAACACTGTCGCCGCCTATCGCCGCGACCTGGAACGCTACCTTGCTTTCCTGGCAGCCCGGGGTGTGACCGACCTGGGGGAGGTGAGCCCCGTCGAGATCAGTGAATACGTTCGTGAACTGGCCGGAGAACTCAAGGGGGCTTCGGTGGCGCGGGCCCTCGTCAGCGTGCGTAACCTCCACGCCTTCGCCCACGAGGAGAAAATGACCTCCGAGAATCCGGCCTCCGAGATTCAGGTACCCAAGCTGGGCAAGCGACTCCCCAAGGCACTCAGCGTAGCCGAGGTTGAGAGGCTGCTCGCTACCCCTGACAAGGAGGAGCCCATCGGGTTGCGGGATGCCGCCCTGGTGGAGCTGCTCTACGGTACGGGTGCCTGGATTTCGGAGATCACGAGTCTCAACGTCGATGACGTCACCACGGTCATGGCTGACGAGGGAGTCGGGCTGAGGCTCAGAGGAAAGGGTGGAAAGGAACGGGTGGTTCCCCTCGGCAGTTTCGCCCGGGATGCCCTCCAAGCCTATCTGGTGCGATCTCGCCCCGGGCTCGCAGTTAAGGGCGACGGCGGCGGAGCGCTGCTGCTGAACACCCTTGGAAGGCGGCTGTCGCGCAACTCGGCATTCGCCATCGTCTCCAGGTGTGCCAAGCTCGCCGGAATTGAGACGGAAGTCTCACCCCACTCGCTGCGGCACAGCTATGCCACCCATCTTCTTGAAGGCGGCGCCGACGTGAGGGTGGTGCAGGAACTGCTCGGGCATGCGTCGGTGGCCACCACTCAGATCTACACCCTCGTCACCGTGGATCGTCTCCGTGAGGTCTATCTGGAGGCGCACCCGCGGGCGAGGTGAGAGGAAAGCCGGTGCCTGCTGTCGTGTGAGACCGGCGCGGAGGGTTGGTTCGTTAGGTTCGTGTGCCGACGCGACCTCTGAACACGAGCGCAACAGGAACGACCTCGTTAGGATGGACTTGTCGACATTTATATGAGGCGAAGTGGCCGACAAACTGTTCAAGGTCCCCGACGCGCCCGCTGAGTCAACCCTTCCCGAGGAGCTTGGACCAACGGGGCGGCCCATGCCTGATCTTCCCGTGCCCGTGCCCCCCGCACCTGGTAGGGACATGCACGCCACCATCATCTCGATGTGCAATCAGAAGGGTGGGGTCGGGAAAACCACCACCACCATCAACCTGGGGGCCGCACTGGTGGAACTCGGTCACGAGGTGTTGTTGGTTGACTTCGACCCGCAGGGGTCGCTGTCCGTGGGGCTTGGCGTCAATCCTCACACTTTGGAACGCAGCGTCTACAACCTTTTGCTCTCCCGCGAGTACACACCGGATGAGGTGATCCAGCCCACCTCCGTCGAGGGAATGGACATCCTTCCCAGCAACATCGACTTGTCAGCCGCCGAGGTGCAGCTCGTCAGTGAGGTGGCGCGTGAGCAGACCCTCAGCCGGCTACTAGAACCGCTGCGCAGCAAGTATGACTTCATCCTTGTCGACTGCGCTCCCAGCCTGGGGCTGCTGACCATCAATGCCCTAACCGCCAGCGACTACGTCATCATGCCGCTGGAGTGCGAGTTCTTTGCCCTGCGAGGCATAGCCTTGCTGACCGACACCATTTCCAAGGTCTCCGACAGGCTCAACCCAAACCTGAAAATCCTCGGCATCCTTGGAACCATGTACGACGGGCGGACCCTCCACTCCCGTGAAGTGCTGGAACGAGTCGTCCAGGCCTTTGGCGACGATGTCTTCCACACTGTTATTCGACGCACCGTGAAGTTCCCTGAGACCACCGTTGCAGGTGAACCCATCACCACTTACGCATCAGCGTCCAAGGGGGCCGACGCCTACCGGATGCTCGCCCGAGAGGTGTTGCGGAAGTGCCGGTGAACAAGAGAGCGAGCCTGCCCGGGGCGAGTGAACTGTTCCGTCCCACCAAGGCCCCAGGACCGGTGACTCCGGCGACCCCGGAGCCACGCCAAGAACCAGAACGGCCTGAGAAACCTGCACAACAAGGGCAGCAGAAGTCATCTCGTCCCGTAGCCACGGGCCGGGTCAAACACGATCAGAAGATCACGGTCTACTTCTCCTCCGAGGAACTGTTCGCATTGGAGGACGCGACGCTGGAACTGAAACGTCGGCACGGCATCAACCTTGATCGGGGGCGTCTCGTTCGCACCGCTGTCGCCTTGGCGCTGCTTGATCTGGCCGAGAATGGAGCAGCCTCAGCGGTGGTTACGGAGCTCAACCGGACGTGAGCCGACGAGCTCGCACCCGAGCCGAGGAGAAACCACAGAGCACCCCGGGGTTTGAGGTGCACCTGGAGAACTTCGAGGGACCGTTTGACCTGCTGCTCCAGCTCATCTCCCGCCGCGAACTGGACGTTACCCAAGTGGCGCTGAGCCAGGTTACCGACGAGTTCATCGCCCATGTCCGCGCCGCCGGTGAAGTGTTGGGTCTGGAGCAGACCAGCTCTTTCCTGGTGGTGGCCGCCACCCTCCTGGACTTGAAAGCCGCTCGACTGCTGCCAGGTGGTGAGGTGACCGACCCTGAGGACCTGGCAGCTCTGGAGGCCCGGGACCTGCTGTTCGCCCGGCTGCTCCAGTACCGGGCGTTCAAGCAGCTGGCTGCCTGGGTGAAGGAAACCATGACCACGGCTGGCCGTCGACAGTGGCGTCCTGGCGGGTTGGAGGAGCGATTCCGCGGTGTTCTGGTTCAAATCGAGTTGCCGATCGGCCCCGAGGAACTGGTGCAGCTGGCTGCCCGGGCATTGGCGCCGAAACCGGCACCGGTCGTGCAGCTCGCCCACCTGCACGGCAGCCGCGTCAGCGTCGTGGAGCAGACCGGGATCGTTGCAGAACTGCTGGCCGGGAAGGGACAGCTCACGTTTCGCTCCCTGGTCGCGGGGTGTGACCGATTGACCACGGTGGTGCGGTTTCTCGCGGTCCTCGAGCTGTTCCGCGCCGGACGGGTCAGTTTTGAACAAGCTGGGCCGCTCACGGAGCTCAGTATCCGCTGGTCGGGGGGAGAGACCACGTGAATCGTCGTGGACGAGTACGAGACCGAGGAGGAGATGTGAGTATCGCCCGTGCCGTCGAGGCACTGCTGCTCATGGCCACTGAACCCGTTCGGGCAACTGACCTTGCAACCCAGCTGGGAGTACCGGAACGCGAGGTACTCGAAGAGCTAGAACAGTTGGCACGGTTCTATCGGGACACCGAACGAGGCTTCGAGCTGTGCCGTGTCGCAGGAGGATGGCGTCTGGCCACCTCTCCGGATCTCGCTGAGGTGCTGGAGGCCGCGGTGGTTGCGGAAACCCGGGCCCGGCTCAGCCAGGCTGCCCTGGAAACCCTGGCGGTCATCGCCTACCTCCAACCTGTGACCCGCGGTCGGGTTTCCGGAGTACGGGGTGTGAACGTCGATGGTGTCGTCCGAACCCTGCTGGCCCACGGCCTGATCACCGAGGCAGGGGAGGAACCGAATGGGGCTATGACCTTCACCACCACTCCGTTGTTCTTGCAGAAACTGGGGCTCGACTCGCTGGACGAGCTACCGGACTTGGCGCCGCTGCTGCCCGACGCCGTAGCCTTGGAGGCCGAACTTCGCGCAGCATCGGGAATCGAGGAGCAACATGACTGAGCCGGAAGGCATCCGCTTGCAGAAGGTGCTGGCGGCGGCCGGGGTGGCATCGCGCCGGGCCAGCGAGATCCTGATCTCCGAGGGGCGCGTGGAGGTCAACGGCAAGGTGGTCTCCGAACAAGGGCGTCGAGTCGACCCGGACCGTGACACCATCCGGGTTGATGGGGCTCGCATCCCCCCGCCACGCAGACACCGCTATTTGGTGCTGAACAAGCCTCGCGGGGTGGTTTCCACCATGGATGACCCGGAGGGCAGGCGCACCTTGGTGGACTACCTACCTCGCAAATCGGAAAGGCTCTTCCACATCGGACGCCTTGACACCGACACCGAGGGCCTGATCCTCTTGACCAACGACGGCGAGTTCGCCCATCGCCTCTCCCACCCCAGCTTCGAGGTTCCGAAGACCTACGTGGCGGAGGTCGCTGGTGTCGTGGATCAGAGGACCATCCAACGCCTGGAGAAGGGCCTGCGACTCGATGACGGTTCCGTCAAGCCTGACCGGGTCAAGCTGCTCTCGCGTGGTGAGTCGCGTTCTTTGTTGGCGATTACTCTTCACGAGGGTCGCAACCGTGTCGTCAGACGCATGATGGATTCTGTGGGGCATCCGGTGGATCGATTGGCGCGCACCGGTATCGGACCTGTCAGGCTTGGTCAGCTTGCGATCGGGACTATCCGAGAGCTAACTCGTGAGGAGCTGGGTAGGCTGCTTGACCTGGTCGGTATGTGATGGGGGGGCAGTGAGCCCTCTGGGGTAACATCTGCTGGGTGCGTTTGAGTGAAGTGATGACCCGAGCGCGGATGGTCCTCGCGACCGCCGCGCTGTCCGCGCTGGCCCTGACAGCCTGCTCCGGCGATCCGACCACCGATCCCTCTGGGGGGAACACGGATGATGCGGCGACGACACCCGCCGCATCCCCGAGCGATTCATCCTCGTCCCCGGACCCGCTCCCTACGGAAAGCATCATTCCTTCTGAGAATCTCGACGCCATCACTGTCTCCGACGCCGATGTGCCCGAGATCACGGTTCCGGCGCCGTGGGCCATCAGCAGCACCCAGACGAAGGTGTTGCGTGACAGCAGTAACCCTCAGGTCGTGGGCGAGAAAGCCAGGGTCACCGTCAATTACGTCGGTGTCAATGGGCGCACCGGGGCCGTGTTCGACAGCTCCTTCCAGAGAGGGCAGGAGACCACCTTCTCGTTGGAGAAAGTAGTCACAGGGTTCAAGAACGGTCTCGCCGGGCAGAAGGTCGGCTCTAGGGTGTTGATCGGCATTACCGGGGCCGACGGCTACGCTCAGGGAAGTCCCCAGGCAGGCATCCAGGCGGGTGATTCCCTGGTGTTTGTCGTCGACATCATCGCCTCCTCCTACGACGAGGCGCTGGGTGAGGCTGTGACCCCGGCTGAGGGGCTGCCTACGATGACCATGACCGACGGCAAACCTGAACTGACGTTTCCTGAGGCTGGGGTCAATGCTGATCAGCTGGTGGTGCAGCCACTCATCAAAGGTTCCGGCGCGGAAATCGCGGCCGACTCCACCATCAGTGTCAAGTTCCGGGTTTGGGGAGCGAAATCCGGGAAACTGATCTTGGACGGTTGGTCGGGGGCACAGACCGGCAAGCTCTCGACCCTCATCAACGGTTGGAAGACGGGCCTGCTGGGACAGACCGCGGGATCGCGGGTGATGCTCGTCGTGCCCGCAGCGGATTCGTATCCCAACGGTGAGCCCAGCAAAGGACTGGAGGCTGGTGAGGGCGTCGTCTACGTGATCGACATTCTGGATGTTCAAGCCCCTCAGAAAGAAAGTTGACGGAATCCGCGCCCCGTCCACGTGACGGGGGCGTGGAAGGCATCGGGAAGGGGCCTCGGCATCACAGCCAGGGCCCCTTCCGGCGTTTCGTGGCTTCCGAGCCCGAGCGAGTCCGTCAGCTCGGCCACAACCTCGGAGAGCCGCCACCCCCGGGCGAGCAGATCATTCACGGTGACCGCACCGTCGCGTTTCGCAAGGCGTTTCCCGTCGGAATTGGTGACCAGCCCGATGTGTGCGTAGCTCGGTGGCTGGCCACCCAGCAGGGTTGTGAGCCAGGCCTGGCGAGGTGCCGAACCGAGAAGATCGGCGCCCCGGGTGATTCGGGTCACCCCTTGATACAGGTCGTCGATCACGGTCGCGAAGTTGT
>JABCNW020000222.1 GCA_013333945.2 Propionibacterium sp. | reverse complement strand
TCGGGAGGTCGGAGTGCAGAGACTGTTCAGCGCTCTCCTCGCGGTGTCGGGGCTGGTGTCCGTTGGGATGGGTGGGTAAGGATGGTCCCATGAGCACCACAGAAATGCACGCCTTTTCCCGCACCTCGAGCGCGCGGGTGCTGACGGAACGCCCCGCCCGCTACGGCAAGCAGTTGGCCGGGCACATGGGGCGCAAGATCACCGCCGTCTGGGACGAGGAGAGCGCGACCGGTTCCCTGGAATTCAACCGCGAGGGCCCGACCACTGGCATCGTTGAACTTTCCTGCGACGGCGACGCCCTGGTGCTGCGCCTGTCCACGACCGAGGAACATCTCGAGCGGTTGGAGGAGGTCGTGGGTGTTCACCTGGCCCGGTTCGGTGCCAAGCAGGGCATGGTGGTCCGCTGGGAGCGCGGGGACGGGACTCCGGGTACCACCCAGGGGCCCGTGACCCCCGAGGAACGCTGATCCTGGCGGCTTTCTCGCTGGCGGAATCCTCTGCCGGGGTCAGGCCACGGCGTCGCCCCAGCGCTCGATGCTCCAGCCCTCCTGGCAGGAACCGTTCATCACGATCCACTGGGTGTTGCTGAGTGGTGGTGCCTTCTTCAGGCCGAAACCGGGGTCCTGGGCCAGCGTCCACACCCGAAGCGCCGCCCCGTGGCTGACGACCGCGGCGCAGTCGTGGCCGGCCGACTCCACTTTGGAGATGGCCGAGGTGAAACGAGACATGAACTGCCGGGCCGTCTCGCCGCCCTCCAGGCAGGAGTCCATGTTTTCGGAGGACCAGGCGTGCAGCTCCGCCACATAGGCCCGCCAGTCGTGATTGAGCTCCTCCACGCCCGCCGAGATCTCCTGCACCCCGTCGAGGACCTGCACCTCTAGCCCCAGTGATTCGGCGAGGGGGGTGGCCGTCTGCTGTGCGCGTGTCAGTGGGGATGCGTAGACCGCCTCGATCGGTTCGTCGGCAAGTCGCCCCGGCAGTGAGGCGGCCTGGGTCAGGCCGTGATTGGTCAACCGGTAGCCCGGGTAGGCGGTGTCAAGCCGGTGGTCGACGTTCGCCTGGGTTTCGCCGTGACGGATCAGGAAGAGTCGCATGGCTTGATCGTAAGCGGGCAAAGCCGGTCGAGTGGGTGTTTCGGACCCAAGTCGCCGACTCGCCAACCAAGAAGACGGCACCGGGGAGTGGGTGGTTCTAGGGTGACAAGGGTGGATGCAGCCGATGTGATCTCCGACCTGTCCGAAGTTCTCTACACCAGCGACCAGATCGCGGCGCGCGTCGCTGAGCTCGCCGCCCGGATTGACGCCGACTACGAAGGTCGGGAGCTCCTGATCGTGGGGGTGCTCAATGGGGCGATCATGGTGGTCTCCGCCCTGCAGCGCGCCATGAAAAGCCACGTGGAGATGGACTGGATGGCCATCTCCTCCTATGGTTCCGGCACCCAGTCCAGTGGCGTGGTGCGCATCCTGAAGGATCTCGGTGTCGCCATCGAGGGACGCCACGTCCTGGTGGTCGAGGACATCATCGACACCGGTCTGACGCTGAGCTATCTGATCTCGAACCTGGCCAGCCGCAAACCCGCCACCCTTGAGCTCATGACAATGTTCCGCAAGCCCGGGGCGGCCCAGATGGACGTGCCCGTCAAGTACGTCGGCTTCGACATCCCCAACGAGTTCGTCGTCGGGTACGGCCTTGACTACGCCGGTCGCTACCGCAACCTCCGCGACCTCGCCGTCCTGGACCCCCACGTCTACTCCTGACTCCGGAGGGATGGCGGCGTTGTAGGGTCAGTGCCTGCCTGCGACCAGATCCTTGTAGAAGTCGAGCAGCCCATGAGTGCCGAAGGGCTCACCTACGCAGTCGCGGAGCATGTTCCATGAGATGAAACGCAGCATGTCGGCCCTTCGCCGGTTGAAGAGTCCGAGGGCTCCGATGAGGGGCGACAGGATGGCGGGCGACATGGTTGCGACGCGTACAGGACGATGGAGGGCCTGGAAGGCGCACTCGGCGAGCCCTTTCCAGGTGAAGACCTCAGGGCCTCCCACGTCCCATGTGCCCTCCTTGCCGTCGGTCAGGCGGTCGATGCAGAACGTCGCGAGATCGGCGCCGTGAATGGGATTGATCCTGGTGTCCGGGCGGAAGAGGAGGACGCGGCCCTTTCTGGCCATCTGAAGAATCTGGGTCATGTCGGAGAAGTACCCGGGGGGATTGATGATCTGACTCGATATCTGGGAGGCTGCCAGTTCGTGGGCGAAAGCGGTCTTTGCCCGGGTCAGCTGTGCTGGGCACTGATCGCCTCCGATGACGTTGACGAAGCAGAAGTGTGTGACGCCGTGTGTCTCCGCGGAGCGAAGGATGGCGAGATTGGCCCGGTGATCAATGTCCCAGGGATTGGCTTTCTGTCTGGTGACCCCCAAGGTAGATATGACGTCGTCGATTCCTACCGCGACATCTGCGATGAAAGCGGGATTCGTGACCTCCCCGACAGCCCAGTCGTCGACGAGGCCATCCAGTGAGGGAGAATCCCAGGGGCCTGGAGAGACGGCCCGCTCGCGACTGCGGGTGATCGCGCGCACCTTGTGGCCCCGGCGGTGCAGCTCGGCTACGACGAAGCGTCCGAGATAGCCTGTGGCCCCGGCGACGAGAGTTGTTGTGGTCATGAGCGTTCCTGCTCTTTCTGCTGTGCGGACGTGGTGTACGAGGCGTGTCGGTCTGCTTCTTCTTCTTCGCGGCATCGAGGAGAAGAGGGCCGAGACCGCCGGGGCGCTTCTGGTCACATGCGATGCATCTGTGCTGCCTATTCGGGGCGAATCCCGACGGTGAGTTCACCCATTTCTGGACAATGTTATCCAAGAATAGGTTTCGTGCACCTGTATTCAGAGCGTGTCCGGCGGTACCGGCATCGGTGCAGGTTTCGCCATGGGCGGGGGAGGACGCTGTCACTCAACCTTGGTGTCGCGACGTCGGATCTCTCAGCCTCGATGAACAGCAGTTCGTGTTTGTGAAGCGAAGGGAGGATGCCGCTCCTAAGGGTGCAGCATTACTGTCCTCTTGGCGGGCGCTGGTAGCCTTCCAGTGCTTACGTACATCTTTTTCTAGGGAACCCCGCCGTTGCAGAAAATCATGAAGAACCCGATGAGTTGGGTCACCTGGGTTGTTGTCATCATCCTTCTCGGGACGCTGGTCATGCAGTTCTTCAACGGGCTGCTCGGAGTCCGGGAAGTCTCGATGGACCAGATCATGAGCGTCTTGAAGAGCGACGAGAAGCTCAGTGATGTTGTCCTCAACGACGGCGACCAGGTCATCCGGATCACCACGGAGGCAGGCCAGCGCATCCAGTCTAGCTGGGTGGGACGCCAGGTCGATGGTTTCGTGGAGATCCTCCAGCAGCGTGCCACCGCCGGAACGCTCGATCGCTGGACGACCCAACATCCCACCGCGAACCTGTTCACCTCACTGCTCTACACGGGCCTGCCCTTCCTGCTTCTCGTCATCGGTTTCTTCGTGGTGATGCGCATGGTCAATGGAGGTGGCTCGGGCAGTCCGCTCAGTTTCGGCAAATCGAAGGCGAAACTGGCCAGCAAGGACATGCCCAAAACCACCTTCGCCGATGTTGCCGGCGTTGACGAGGCCGTCGAGGAGCTTCAGGAGATCAAGGAATTCCTCGCCGAACCCGCGAAATTCCAGAAACTCGGAGCGAAGATCCCCAAGGGCGTGCTGCTCTACGGTCCTCCCGGGACCGGCAAGACCCTCTTGGCGCGCGCCGTCGCGGGGGAAGCTGGGGTGCCGTTCTTCTCCATTTCCGGATCCGATTTCGTCGAGATGTTCGTCGGCGTCGGTGCCAGCAGGGTCCGTGACCTGTTCGAGCAGGCCAAGGAAGCCGCGCCCGCCATCGTCTTCATCGATGAGATTGACGCCGTCGGTCGCCACCGTGGCGCCGGTATGGGCGGTGGCCACGACGAACGCGAACAGACCCTCAACCAGCTGCTGGTCGAGATGGACGGCTTCGACGTGCGTGGCGGGGTGATCCTGATCGCCGCGACGAACCGTCCCGATGTGCTCGACCCGGCGTTGCTACGCCCAGGTCGTTTCGACCGCCAGATCTCCGTCGAGGCTCCCGACCTGACCGGTCGCTCCCACATCCTCCAGGTGCACGCCGTCGGCAAGCCCCTCGCCAAGGACATCGACCTCGATTCCGTGGCCAGGCGCACCCCCGGTTTCTCCGGTGCCGCCCTAGCCAACGTCCTCAACGAGGCCGCGCTGCTCGCGGCGCGTATGAACCTGAACGAGATCGGCCAGCCGCAGCTCGACGAGGCCATCGACCGGGTCATCGCGGGACCCCAGAAGCGCACCCGCCTGATGAACGACCGTGAACGTCTCATTACCGCCTACCACGAGGGTGGGCATGCCCTGGTGGCGGCAGCGATGCCCGGCAACGACCCCGTCCAGAAGGTCACGATCCTGCCGCGTGGTCGTGCGCTTGGCTACACGATGGTGATGCCCGACGACGACAAGTACTCCCACACCCGCGGCGAGTTGCTGGACCAGATGGCCTACATGATGGGCGGTCGGGCCGCGGAGGAGATGATCTTCCACGACCCCACCACCGGCGCCCAGAACGACATCGAGAAGGCCACGAAGGTGGCGCGGGCCATGGTCACCCAGTACGGCATGAGCGAACGTGTCGGTGCCGTCCAACTCGGTGGCGGTGATTCCGAGCCGTTCATGGGGATGCGCGGGGCGCAGCCCTCGAAGGACTTCTCGGAGGCCTCCGCGGCGATCATCGACGAGGAGGTAGCCAAACTCATCAACGCCGCCCACCAGGAGGCTTACGACGTGCTGGTCGAGAACCGTGAGGTGCTCGACGAGCTGGTCCGGCAGCTGTTCGCGAAGGAAACCCTCAACAAGGCCGAGGTCGCGGAGGTGTTCAAGAACCTGAAGCGCCGCGACAAACGCCCCGCCTGGACCGGATCCGAGCTGCGGGTGCCCTCCACCATCCCGCCCGTCGAGGTGCCGGGAACCCCCGCTTCCTCTGACAAGGAGATCCCGTCCAGGCCGATCGCGCCCCGCCCGCTCCGCGACAACATCCCCGGAAACTGGGCCCCGCCCGCTCCCGAGGACCGGAGGTGAACCAGGTCGACCAGCCCCGGATCGAGGCGGCGGTTCGCGAGATCCTCCTCGCGGTCGGCGAGGACCCGGATCGCGATGGACTCGCCGAAACCCCGGCCCGCGGCGCCCGCTCCTACCAGGAACTGTTCTCCGGACTGGCGCAGGACCCCGCCGAGCTGCTGTCGACCACCTTCGACATCGATCACGAGGAACTCGTGCTCGTCCGCGACATCGAGCTGACGAGCTGCTGCGAACACCACCTGCTGCCCTTCTTCGGGATGGCGCACGTCGGGTACATCCCCGGCGGAGGGCAGGTCACGGGGTTGTCGAAACTGGCCCGCCTGGTCGACCTCTACGCCCGCCGCCCGCAGGTGCAGGAACGCCTCACCACACAGGTCGCCGACGCACTGGTCACTCATCTGGGTGCGCAGGGCGTGATCGTCGTGATCGAGGCCGAACACACGTGCATGACGATGCGAGGAGTGCGCAAGCCGGGCAGCAGGACCATCACCAGTGCCGTGCGCGGACAGCTGCGCAACGCCGCCACCCGCGCCGAGGCCATGAGCCTGATCATGGCGAGGTGATCTCGTGACCATCGTGATGGGGGTGCTCAACGTCACCCCCGACTCGTTTTCCGACGGCGGACTGCACGCCGACACCGAGGCCGCCGTCACCCACGGCAGACTCCTGGCCTCTCAGGGGGCGGAGATCATCGATGTCGGGGGCGAATCCACCCGCCCCGGGGCGACACGGGTTCCAGAGGTCGAGGAAATGGAGCGCGTGATACCGGTGATCGAGGCCCTGGTCGCCCACGGAATCACCTGCTCCGTGGACACCATGCGTGCCTCCGTCGCCCGGGCCGCGGTCGCGGCGGGAGCCCGGATCGTCAACGACGTCTCCGGTGGGCTTGCCGACCCCGACATGCTGAGTACGGTCGCGGATCTCGGTGTCGACTACGTCGCCATGCACTGGCGTGGCCATTCCGAGGTCATGCAGCAGCACACCGACTACACCGACGTTGTCACCGATGTGTTCGCAGAGCTCGCTGCTCGCCGCGACGCCGCCCTGGCCGCGGGTATCACAGCCGAACGCATCATTCTCGACCCGGGGATCGGGTTCGCCAAAACCTCTGAACAGAACTGGCAGCTGCTGCGCGGCCTGGATACTTTCCAGGCCATGGGACACCGGCTGCTGATCGGTGTCAGCCGCAAACGCTTCCTGGGTGAGCTGCTGGGCGACACGCCGGCGGCGGACCGTGACGCCGCCACCGCCGCCGTCACGACCTGGTGCGCCATCCACGGGATCTGGGCGGTGCGCACCCACGAGGTGACCGCACAGCGCGACGCAGCTCGGGTTGGGCAGCGCCTCGGGAACCGAGCAGCAGGCTGACGGTCTCCTTCGGGTCCGCCTTATACCAGGAACCGGTATTCTCGGCTCAATGCGATCCGTGAGGAGGTGAAGGCGTGGATTCCATCAACATCACAGGTCTGAGCGCGACAGGTTTCCATGGAGTGTTTCCTGAGGAGCGACGCAATGGGCAGCTCTTCGTCGTCGACGTGGAACTCGGAGTACAGCTGGAGACTCGGTCCGACGAAATCTCGGACACCGTTGACTATGTCGGGATCGCCGACCTGATTCGTGCCGAAATTGAGGGCGAGCCCTGTCGGCTCATCGAAACCCTCGCGGGAAGGATCGCCGACCGGTGTCTGTCCAATTCGCTGGTTCAGCAGGTTCGTGTGACGGTGCACAAACCGCAGGTTCCCGTACCTCACGAATTGTCAGATCTGTCAGTCACCATCACCAGGAGCAGCCATGAGCAACGGTCCCTTTGACATTGACGTCGACACTCTGGGAAACATGCGTCCCATCTCCAAGGTCGTTTTCTCCCTCGGATCCAACATGGGAGACTCACCCACTATCCTCGCGCAGGCCGTTGACGTGCTTGCGGAAACCCCAGATTTGATTGTCGTTGACGTTTCCCCCGTCTACCAAACGCCCTTCGTGGGAGAAGGGCCAGAACAAAATGACTACTTGAACCTCGTGGTGGTGGCGGAATCCACCTTGGAACCGATGACCCTGCTGGATCGGGCCTTCGCCATAGAAGAGAGTTTTGGACGGGAACGCACGATCCCCAACGGGCCACGCACCTTGGACATCGATATCATCGTGGTCGGTAAACACCGCAGCGAGGAAGACATAGAACTTCCCCATCCCCGAGCCCACGAAAGGGCTTTCGTGCTGGTTCCCTGGCTCGACATTGACCCGATGGGTGAAATTGTAGGAGCAGGACCGATAGCGGACCTTGTCAAACAGGTCGACAGAACGGGTGTCATCAGGCGCGATGACGTCGCCATAGCGAATCCCGGTCGGCGTTGACACGGGAACCGAGGTTGACCCCCACCACCGGGCGTCACATAGTTGTCGGGGTTCTGGCAGGAGCCGTCGTGGGATGGATGGTCCTGAGCGTCTTCGATCTCGCGAATGCCTTCCTGCCCGTGACACCATGGAGCCTGCCGGTTCTCCTGACGTTTCTGGCGATCGCGGCCATCGTCTACGCCCGCGCTCTCCCCAAACGATTGGAGCAGCGCCGTGTCCCCGCGCTGGAAGCGGTTCGGGCCATGGTGATGGCGAAATCGTTGATCGCCACTGGTGCTCTTCTCGCCGGAGGGCATGTCATCTACGTGGGCCGCTGGCTGGCTTCTATGGCCGCCGCGGTGCCCGCGGCGCGGGTCTGGCACGGCCTCGTAACCATTGGCGCTGCCGCCTTCTGTTCATGGGGCGGATGGATACTGGAACGCGCCTGCATGATCGACGGTGACGGTAACGATGCCGACCCCGGAGAGGATCAGGAGATCTCGGAGCCTGCCTGAGAAATTTCGGGTATGTCGAATGTCCAGAACTTCGATTTTCGGCGTTTCGCTGCCGAAAGGCCCAC
>JABCNW020000221.1 GCA_013333945.2 Propionibacterium sp. | reverse complement strand
CGAGGGTGTAGGCGACGAGGGCGTTCAGCCCGAGCCCCGTCGCGAGCCCCATCGGGAAACGACCGATCAGCCCCATGAGGACAGTCATGATGCCAGCGATGAAGGCGGTGGCGGCAGCAACCATTCCGATCGATGCGCCGACGGCGACGCTATCGACCTGTTTCGTCGCAGCGTCCAGGAGTGGCGCTCCGGAAATGAGGTTTCCGTTGACATCGGCAGCGGTGCCGATGATGAGCGGGTTCAGCGCGATGATGTAGGCCATCGCGAAGAAGGTCACCAGACCGCCGCGAACCTCTTGGCCGATAGTGGAACCGTGCTTCGAGAGGCGGAAGTGGCGTTCAACCCAAGAGGCATCCGGGGAAACGCCCGTGTTCTTGGGGAGCTTGGCAGCTTTCGGGGATTTCATGACCACGTATCGGGATCATAGACCCGGGAATGCGGATGGGAACACCACCCGCGCGGAGGCGATCAGTCAAATAGCTGTTCGTCAATCCCGATGGTGTCGAACACCGGGGCGGGCAGCTCCCGGGCTCGCTCAGCGGCTACCACGTCGGAGTGTCCACCGCAGCCGTGTTCGAGGCTGACGACGCACGCATCCGAGGGCGAGTACTCGTTTGCGCAGGCGCCGAACAAGGTGCCCAGCGAGCCACGCAGCGGTACGAAATAACCGCAGGACGAACAGGTGGCGGGGGATTGTCTGCTGGAGTCGTCACCGCTGCCCGGGGCGCCGGAGAGCCAACGCTCCACGGCGGCATCGCGCCCGGCTGCCGAGAGCACCCGCTCTCTTCCGATGCCCAGCTCGGCAACGGTGGAGCGCAACTGCGACCATTCGGCTGGGTCGGCGTCCGCGGGCAGGTCTGTCGCGGCAAAGCCGGGTTCAAGGCGCGGATCGTTGTCCGGGGTGGCCATGAGCATTCCCGGTCCGATGTCTCCGGGTTGGATTCGCTGTTCCCAGGGCACCCAGGGTGGGGCCAGCAGCGCATCGGCACTGGGCAGCAGCACTACCTCGTTGATGGTGGCTGTGCGGGCCCGGGACGCGCGCACCAGCGTCACCGCCCAGTACCAGTCCGGGTAGCCCGCCAGCAGGCAGGCGAAGGAATGGGTCACCACCCGTTCTCCCTCGGCAACTACTCCGAGGTGCTCACCAACGGCGTCTTCCCCTCCGGACTCGACAGCCGCAGCGCGCGCCAGGTCGATCGCGGAGGCGGCAACCGAGTCAACTTTCAGTCTCGCCACTCTCACAGCTCCAGTTCGTCAGCAACGCGGCGCAGCACCGCTGCGATCTTCGCGCCGTGTTTGTCATCGGGGTAGCGACCGTGTCGGTATCCGTTACCCAGGGCGTCGAGCATTTTGATGAGGTCCTCGATAATCACGGACATGTCCTGGGCCTTCTTCCGCGATGCCTTGGACAGCGACGGTGGAACCTCTATGAGACGCACGGACAGGGCCTGCTCACCGCGGCGCCCCTCGATCACCCCGAATTCCACCTTCTGTCCAGGTTTCAGCGCTGCCACCCCCTTGGGCAGCACCCCTGACCGGACGAACACGTCACCGCCTCCGTCTTTCGTGATGAACCCGAATCCCTTGTCGGCATCGAAGAAGCGAACTCGTCCGGTGGGCATGGCAGGCTCTCCCTCGTGGTCGTGGCTGGCAGGCAATTCTATCTCGCCCTGCCCCCGGGGAAAACTCAGGAGAACCTGCGCCCATCACCCCTGGTCAGATCAGAATGTCGACGACGCGGCGGAAGTAGTCAGCATGGTTCAGCCCTGTAGCAGCAGCCTCGTCGACCACCACTAGAACGCTCGGATGAAACTGAAGAATCGAGGCAGGGCACACCGCCGCCACAGGTCCCTCCACCATGGCGGCCACCGCATCTGCCTTGTGCTGCCCCGTGGCCACCATGACGACGTGCCTGGCTTCCATGATGGTTCCCAACCCTTGAGTAACACAGTGCGTGGGGACCCGCTCATCCTCATCGAAGAACCGGGCGTTGTCGGCGCGGGTCTGTTCGGTCAAGGTCTTGACGCGGGTGCGGGAAGCGAATGAAGACGTGGGCTCGTTGAAGCCGATGTGACCGTTGCTTCCGATGCCCAGCACCTGCACGTCCACACCTCCCGCGGTCGCGATGGCTCGGTCGTACTCACGGGCTGCGGCAGCCAGATCAGGGGCGAAACCGTTCGGCACATGCACCCGGGCGGGGTCCATGCGCAGCGGCTCGACCACCGTGCGCAGGATGGTCTGCCGGTAACTGAGCGGGTTCTGCGGGTCGATGCCCACGTACTCGTCGAGGGCGAACCCGATGCCGCATGAGAAGTCGGCCTCCCCCGCGGCCACCCTGCGAGCCAGCTCGTTGTAGAGGCTCAGCGGAGAGCTGCCCGTGGCAAGCCCCAGCACGGGGGCTACGAGCCCCTCAACCCATTGGAGAACTCGATTCGCAGCGATCTGACCGACCTGCTGCTCGTCGGAGCAGATGACCACTTCCATTGCTGGGCTCCTTCACCACACAACCACAACCGCGCACAATCCGCTTCAAAGCGGACAATACGCCGAAGAAAACTGCTCGGCACCCTCAACGATCCCGAGGACATCAAACAATCAAGCGTCATGTTCAGCTCCCGGCACCAGCTCACAAAAGTCCACTCACCCTCCCCCGCTACTCTGGTGGCCATGGCTTCCTGGACTGACGGGGCTGCTTACGCTCCACTCGAACGGCCAGACGGTTTCGCGACTCCTGAGACGGCTCCGCTACCCGTCGCCGAGCCCGCACCGCAAACGACCCCTGGAGCCGTCCCGCCTCCATCCGGTTTCGCACCGATGCCCCCGTCCGTGGCATTGGAGAACCTTGGCAAGAAGGAAATCAGCCGCCGCAACCCCACGGTTCCTTTTGACGTGTCCTCCGCATTGATGATGGCGTACACGGGGTACGGGGAACGCGACCCGCAGCAGCCCTTCGCGGTCGCCACGATCGGCTCCCCCCATGCGTCGATGGCCCCGCCCGACCCGGCCGCCCGCCTGACACCACCACCGAACCCGTATCAACCGATGCCCACGGGCCCCTACCCATCAGCCCCCCAGTACGGTCAGACCGTTTCCGCTCCCATAACCCAGGCCCAGCAAAGCCTCTTGATCATCGCCGGGGCCGTGTCCTTCCTGGGGACGTTCCTGCCCACGGCCCTGCCTCTGCTCCTCATCGCGGCAGGTGGGTTGTTGCTGCGTTCCGGTACAACAGTTCGCCAGATAGGAATTGCTTCCCTCGTCGTCGGGGCCCTGTTGACTCTCACACTATTCGCAAAGATGCAGCATGTGCTGACCGGGCTCGGCAGGTGGATCGGTCTCGCCTTCGGGATCGCCTGTGTGGCAATCGCTTTCAGCCAAGCACGGCGTTGACCCGTTCCCAATCGGTCGGGCTCAGCTGCACGGTCGACTCCTCGCGGTCGGCCAGCAGCAGCGGGTGATCGGGATCTGATCTGACGATGTCGACCACGCATGCCGGCCAGACTTTCTCCGGCAGGGAGTCGAGCCGCCACCAGCGAAAACCCTTCATGCGTTTCTTCTCAGCTTCGGTCCACCCCAGGTTGCTCGGCTCAAAACGTCGCGTCCGGGCGAGAAAGAAAAGTTCGTCCTGCACCCGGATGCGATCGGAGTAGCCGTGGCAGACCCGGCCCTGCGCCACCGGCCCGATGAGGTCGGCGGGATTCAGGTGCAATCCGGTCTCCTCCTCCACTTCCCGGCAGGCCGCCTCCTCGGGGTTCTCCCCGGCGTCGATTCCGCCACCCGGAGCCACCCACCAGGAGGAGCCGGGGATACCGGGGTCGGAGTCGTTTAGCAGCAGCACTTCCTCGCCCGCCAACAGCAGCACCCTGGCGCCGCACCGTAGCTTGAGGGGGCGGAGGTTCACCGCGACCCCCTGACGGTTGCAGACTGCTCGTCGATCAGTTCCCGCCAGGTGCGCACCAGGTCTGGGTCGACGTAGGCCTTGTAGCTGCCCCCGGGACGGGCGGGGCTGCCAATGTGGAAGGCCCGCACCCCGGCACGGATCAGCCACGGGACGTGTTCGGGTCGCAGCCCTCCCCCGGCCATGATCACCCGAGCAATCACCGAGTTGGAGCGGGCCCGCTCCAGGAGTTCGTCGAGTCCATGTTCAACCCCTCGCGCCGAACCTGCGGTGAGTACCTGATCGAGGCGTGGCAGGGTGGCCAGATCCTCCCAGGCGTCGTCGAAGTCCAGGCAGTTGTCGACGGCCCGGTGGAAGGTCCAGGCGAAGTCACCATCGGCGACGAGCGCGTTGCACACCTCGAGGTCCACCCCGGCGTGACCGTTGAGAAACCCCAGCACCACCCCGTCGGCCCCCTCCCCCAGGTAGGCGGAGATGAGTCCCTTCAGGCGGGTGAGTTCTCCCCCGTCGGTGCGGAACCCGCCACGCAACCGCACCATGGGACGGATCTGGATGGAGGTGGCGCGGCGCACCTTCGCGACCGTCGCGGGTTCCGGGGAGAGCCCGTCCTCGTTCATGGTGCCGAGCAGCTCGACGCGATCGGCCCCGCCTTCCTCGGCGCGCTGCGCATCGGCAGCGTGTAGCGCAATCACTTCCAACAGGCTCATGGGACCAGTCTGCCGAGTCTTCCCCCATCCGGTCCACGCGGGATATACCGCGTACTCCCCATCCAGCTAACGCACGAAACCGCACAGACTCAGCCCGCCGTAATAGCTGCGGCTGCACGTATACCCAGCCCACACGGCACCCGCCCCAGCAACACCGGCTCACGACAAGGGTGGGGTCTCCTGGAGGAGACCCCACCCTCATGGGT
>JABCNW020000220.1 GCA_013333945.2 Propionibacterium sp. | reverse complement strand
TGAGCCAGGCCTGGCGAGGTGCCGAACCGAGAAGATCGGCGCCCCGGGTGATTCGGGTCACCCCTTGATACAGGTCGTCGATCACGGTCGCGAAGTTGTACGCGGGCACCCCGTCGCCTCGGACCAGCACGAAATCGTCGACGACGCCGGTCACGGTGCCCGCGAAGAGATCGGTCACGGTGAACCGGGCACCCTCGGCGCGGATTCGAATCGCGGCCGGGCGCTGCTCCCTGCGCCGGCTCTTTTCCACCGTGGAAAGTCGTGCGCAGGTTCCCGGATACGGGCGATGACCGTCACCGTGCGGAGCGGATGCGGCCTGCTCGATCTCCTTGCGCGTACAGAAACACTCGTAGGTGCGGTCCCGCAAACGGGCAAGGGCGTCGCGGTAGATGTCCAATCGCTCGGACTGGGTCACTACCTCGCCGTCCCAGATCATCCCCAGCCTCCGGAGGTCGGCCAGCTGCCGGGTGGCGGCTCCAGCAGCCGCCTTCACCCGGGCAGCATCGAGGTCCTCAACGCGCAGCAGCCACCGCCCTTCTGCTCGCCGAGTGAGAAGCCAACCAGCAAGTGCTGTGCGCAGATTCCCCAGATGCAGATCGGACGTCGGAGAGGGCGCGTAACGGTCAACGATTGGCATACCTCCATTGTTGCGGGGCGAACTCCCCGGTACCCTCTAACCCACCAGGTCACCAGGGAGATGAGATGTCGGCAAGCAAATCGGAGCGGTTGCTGAACCTGCTGATCATGCTGCTCAGCACGCGAGACTGGGTGGGTCGGGAGCGAATCCGGCAGGTCATCGAGGGGTATCGCGGATTGGACGACCGGAACTTCGACCGCACCTTCGAACGGGACAAGGCCGAGCTGCGAAACATCGGGGTCCCGGTGGAAACAGGAAACCACAGTTCCGAAGGGGGTGACCCCGGCTACCGGGTGGATCGTTCCGCATTCGAACTGCCACCAGTTTCCTTCACCGCGGACGAATTGGCAGCCCTGGGGGCCGCCGCTCGCGTGTGGCAGGACAGCGTTGCAGCCGACGAAACCCGCGTGGCGCTCGCAACATTGCGGGCGGCAGGTGCCGATCCGGACGCCGCCCGGCTGCTGACCCTGCAGCCACAGCTCACCTCGGTCGACGGGCTTGATGTGTGGTGGGAGGCGTTGCGGGACCGCCGCGAGGTGCGTTTTGGGTACCGCGGCGATCCCCGAAGGCTCCAGCCGTGGAGGATCGTGCAGCGCCGTGGACACTGGTACGTGATTGGGTTCGACCTCGACCGTGCGGAAAGACGCCACTTTAAACTGTCACGACTCACGGCACCGCCGCGGGCGGTGGGGGAAACCGGATCCTATGAACCGCCGGAGGATGTGGTCGCCGAGTTCACACCGTCGGAGCAGGACCCGATTGCGCGGGTGGCTCTGCGTCCCGGACGCGGGCACGACCTGGTCCGCAGCGGTCGACTGGCCACGCCGTTGGCTGGTGACCCGGAAGGATTCGAGGTCTATGAACTGTCGCTGACGCCGGTGCTCGTTGGGGAGATCTGCGCTCTGGGTGCGGATGCCATCGCCCTGGCGCCAGAAGAGCTGGTGGATGATGTGGTGGCCCGGCTTAGGGCAGTTGCAGGGAGGTCTGCTTGATGAGATCGACAGATCAGGTGCGGCGTCTCATTCAGTTGGTGCCCTACCTCACTCAGCACCCGGGAGTGACGGTGACTGAGGTTGCCCATGACTTTCAGACAACTCCGGCGGTGATTCTGCGGGACCTGGAGGTGATCCAGTTTTGTGGGATGCCCGGAGGATTGACCGATGATCTCTTCGACGTCGATATCGAGGGGGTCCGGGCCGATGGGGAGATCTACCTGTACAACTCCGATGTACTTGCCCGCCCCATGACCCTGACTGCGGGCCAGGCGGCAAGCCTCATGGTTGCCTTGGGCACCCTTGTTGAGCTCGGATCCGATGCGGCTGCCAGCGCCAGGGCAAAACTCAGCGAGGCCTGCGGACAGGCAGGAAACGGGATTGAGGTCACCCTGACGGCTGGGGATGAGGAGACCCGCCGCGTCCTGACCCGGGCCTGTGAGGATCGCCGGGTGGTGCGGATCGAGCATGAGGGAACCGGGGGACGGGCTGTCGTGGAGGTGGAACCCGCCCGCCTGAGGGTGGTGGACGGCACCACCTATCTCGACGCGTGGTCCCGGCTTCGGGATGCTTGGCGTAGTTTCCGCATGGACCGGATCCGTGCTGTCGTGGTGCGTGATGAGACAGCTCCGCCGCGCGAAGGTCTGGAGGACGCCACGGGTTCCTGGTTCGCGGACTCCGAACGCAGAGTGGAGCTCTCGCTCCGTCCCGGCGCCGCCTGGGTTGCGGAGTACTACCCGACCCATTCGGTTGAGTCAGACGTGACCGGTCTGAAGGTGGTGCTTCCCGTCGGCAGCCGCGATTGGCTGGTCTCGTTGCTGCTGCGGCTCGGGGAGGACGTCGTGATCGTCAGCGACGGTGAAGCCGTGACGGAGGCCGCGGCACGGGCCCGGGAATCCTTGTGTGCCTATGAATCTTCGACAACCTGACTGAATCTGGACGCGTCGTCGGGTACGATCTCGTAGTGTGATCTGGGCAATCGTTCTTGGCTGCTTGGCAGCGGTCGGGGTGGTGGCCCTGGTGGTGATGGCCGTCGGGGTACGCAACAAGGTCGATGACGTTCTGGTGGAGATGCGCATGCTGGAGGAACGCCGCGACGAGTTGAAGGAGCTCACGGCTGGTATCCAGCTGCCCCACAAGCACCATACGTAAACTTCACAGGAAACGAACGAGTCCAAAAAGAGGTAACTGCACTATGCCAAACATTGGTGTCCCGGAACTGCTGATCATTCTGGTAGTCGCTCTGCTGCTGTTTGGTGGCTCCCGTCTGGCGGGGCTCGGCAAGGGAGTCGGGCGTTCCATTCGGGAGTTCAAGGAGGAGGGCAAGGCCGCCGATTCCAAGGACCAGGACAAGAGCTCCGAACCCGAGGTGGTCGAGGCGGAGATCGTCGATGACAAGGCCGCTGAACTCGAACGCCGCCAGCGTGAGCTGGAGGCCCGCGAGCAGGCCCTCAAGGAGGCCGAGTTGAAAGCCCGGGAGGCGGCGCTCAACGCCCGCGAAGCCGAGACCGGGAACTGATCCACGTTGAGTTCCGACGCCAGCAGCGCTGAGGCGAAACCGCGTCGGTCCAGCTGGTTCCGCCCACCCAAGAAGGAGTCCCCGGACGGAAGCATGTCCTTGGGTGACCATCTCCGTGAGATTCGCTACCGCGTCACGGTCTCGGCACTGGCACTGGTCCTGGCAGCTGTCGGGTGTGCCTTCTTCTACCAGCCGCTGGTGCTGTTCATCATGGAGCCCTACAACGTTGCCAGGGCGGACGTGGAGGCAGCAAATCCTGAAGCGAACCTCCAGCTCGCCAACACCGGGGTGACGGGGCCTTTCACCCTCGGCGTGGTGATCCTGATCGTCTGCGGGTTGATCTTCACCATACCGGTGTGGCTCTACCAGATCTGGGCCTTCGTGGCTCCGGGGCTGCTCGCCAAGGAGAAGAAGTACGTGCTGTACTTCATGTCGGCGGGAATCCCGCTGTTCCTGGCGGGCTGCGCCATGGGCTACTGGGTCTGGCCCAAGGGCATCGCGGTCATGTTGAGTTTCACGCCGCAGGACCTGGGGATCATGAACTACCAGGACATGGCGGAGTTCGTGACCCTGGAGCTGAAAATCATCCTCATCTTCGGGGCATCCTTCCTGCTGCCCGTGATCGTGGTGGCGCTCAACCTGTTCAACGTGGTGCGCGGACACCAACTGAAGAAATGGCGCAAGGGTGTGTTCTTCGGCTCCTTCGTCCTGGCCGCGGTCGCCACACCGTCCACCGACCCGTTCACCATGCTCTGCATGGCCATCCCCATGACCCTGTTGTTCTACATCTCCGAACTGATCTGCCGCGCTCTCGACAAACGCAAAGGCATCGTCGCCGCCGAAGAGGAGCAGTTCAACATAGACGTGGACGACGGCAAGTGAACCAACTGGCGAAACCGCGCCTGCTGACCCTGGTGGTCAACGAGCGCTCAGGTGGGGGACGCGCGGGCCGCATTCTTCCGAAAGTGGCACGCAGGATTCGTGAGCAGGTTCCCACCGCGGAACTGCACATCGTCTCCTCCAGCTCGTGGACCGAAGCCGAGAAGCTGACCCGCACAGCGGCTCTGGAGGCCCGGCCCGAGGATGCGCTGCTGGTGATGGGCGGTGACGGCATGGCCCATCTCGGGCTCAACGCCGCGGCGGGCACCGAGGCGATCCTTGGGCTGATCCCAGCGGGAACCGGAAATGACTTTGCGCGCGGCATCGGCGTTCCCCGCACCGTTGACGAGGCCGTCGAGGTGATCGTTGCGGGCCGGACCCGCACAGTCGACCTGGCACACATCTCCAACAGCACCTTTCCCCAACGCTATGTCGGAGCGGTGGTCTCCACCGGCTACGACGCCCGGGTGAACCGCTCCACCAACCACATCAGGCTCCGGCTGGGGGCTCTCAGTTACGGCTACATAGCCATGCGGGAGCTGGCCTCCTTCTCCCCGCTGCACTACGACATGATCATCGACGGGGTGCGACGTCGCCAGGAAGCGATGTTGGTCGCGGTATCCAACACGGGAGTCTTCGGTGGTGGCATGCGCATCGCTCCCGAAGCCGATCCTGCTGATGGCCTCCTCGACGTCACCGTGGTCGGCCCGGTTTCGCGAACCACCCTGCTCAGGTTGTTGCCGTCCATGTATTCCGGGGCCTTCATCAAACATCCGTGTGTGGAGCAGTTCCGGGTACGCAGCATCGAACTCGCCGGTGAGGGACTGTTCGTGATGGGTGACGGTGAGGAACTGGGCGAGGTGCCTGTGCGTGTCGAGTGCGTACCGGAAGCGCTCAAGGTCTTCGTCGCCTGAAAAGCCCTGCTACGTTGGGGCGGTGACCGATCAGGTACAGCGTTTCGCCGCGCTCTACTCCTTTCCGCTCGATGACTACCAGATTGCCGGCTGCGAGGCCTTGGCCTCGGGGTCGGGCGTGCTGGTTGCTGCACCCACCGGGGCCGGCAAGACGGTGGTGGGCGAGTTTGCCGTATGGCTGGCCCTGGAAACCAGGACGCGGTGCTTCTACACAACCCCGATCAAGGCGCTGAGCAACCAGAAGTATCACGATCTGGTGGAACGACACGGCGCAGACAGGGTGGGGCTGTTGACGGGCGATTCCTCGGTCAATGGCGATGCTCCTGTGGTGGTGATGACCACTGAGGTGCTGCGCAACATGATCTACGCTTCCTCGACAGGGCTGAACAACCTGGGGCACGTCGTCATGGATGAGGTGCACTACCTGGCCGACCGGTTCCGCGGTGCTGTATGGGAGGAGGTCATCCTCGGGCTGGCCCCCCGAGTGCAGATCACGGCGCTGTCGGCGACCGTCAGCAATGTGGAGGACTTCGGTGACTGGCTGCGCACCGTGCGGGGAAGTTTCGAGGTGGTGGTCTCCGAGAGGCGCCCCGTCCCCCTCTATCAGCACGTGTTGGTGGGAACGAAACTGGTGGACCTGTTCGAAGGAGTTGCCCCGACTGCCAGGGAAACGCCCAGTGAGCGTGTCGCGAAGGTGAACCGGGAGCTGCTGAAGATCTCCCGCGCCGAGGCCACCCGGGTGCGAGATGACTCCCGACGACCCCGTGGGCGTTCCGGTCGGGGAAAGAGGCCCCGCGGTTCTGGTTCCTTCGGCGGTGACGTCCATCCGCGTTTCGCGGGGCGTCGCACATCGCGAGCCGAGGTGGCGCAGGTCCTGGAGAGGGTTCGGCTACTGCCCGCGATCTGGTTCATCTTTAGCCGTGCCGGGTGCGATGCCGCCGTTGAGCAGCTGCTCAACGGCGGGGTGAACCTGACCACCCGCGACGAGGCCGCCCTGCTCGGGGAGATTGCTGACCGACACGTCAGCGGATTGTCGGTCACTGACCTGGAGGCGCTCGGATACGAGGATTTTCGGAGCGCTCTCTGCTCGGGGATCGCAGCCCACCATGCTGGGCAGTTGCCCACCTTCAAAGCGATCGTGGAAGAGGGATTCACCAGTGGGGCCTGCAAACTGGTCTTCGCTACAGAAACCCTGGCGCTCGGCATCAACATGCCTGCCCGGACCGTTATGCTGGAGAAGCTGGTCAAGTACAACGGCGAAGCCGTGGTGGACATCACCCCAGGGGAGTACACCCAGCTCACCGGGCGGGCAGGCAGACGTGGCATCGACGTTGAGGGACACGCTGTCGTGCAATGGCAGCCTGGCATGGATCCACGAGCTGTCGCGGGCCTGGCATCGAGACGCACCTACCCGCTGCGCTCCTCCTTCGCGCCGAGCTACAACATGGCCGTCAACCTGACCGCTTCGCTGGGACGGGAGCGGGCCCGCGAGGTGCTGAACCAGTCGTTCGCGCAGTTCACCATCGACAAGACCGTGGTCAAGGCCAGCCGCACGGACCGTGAGCGGCGTCGTGAGATCGCCGCCAGCCGGGCCGAGGCCGAGTGCCACCTGGGGGATTTCATGGAATACGCAGCCCTGCGGGACGAGATCTCCCAGCTGGAGGGCACCTCCGCGGCCGCCCGCAGGGCTCGGCGCGCCGATGACATTGCCGAGGCCATCTCGAAACTCATGCCTGGGGACGTGATCTGGGTGCCGAGACAGGGCTGGTGCGTGGTCTTGGCCATCGGTCAGAAGCAGAGCCGTGACGGCGTGCCATGGGTGCAGGTCATCGCAACCGATCACACTGTGCTGCGGTTGCGGCCCCACGATCTGCCCGGTGCGCCTGCCCCCGTGGCCCGGGTGAGGGTGCCCCGGCGTTTCTCCGTGCAGGATCGCAAGGCGCGCCGGGAGCTCCTGGCCACTCTGTCGGCAAAACTGGAGTCCGTCGATCCCGAAACCCCGGTATTCGAACCGACCCCGACCGATGAGGAACAGGCGAAGCGGATCGCGGACCTGAGACGCCGGATGAAGAAACACCCCTGCCATGGCTGCGAGGAACGTGAGCTGCACGCTATAGCAGCTGCACATGCCATCCGCCTCGAGCGGGAGGCCACACGCCGAGATGCCGAACTGACGGGACGTGCGAACTCCCTGGCCGTGCAGTTTGACCGGGTCTGCGGGGTACTCTCCGACCTCGGGTACCTGCATGGGGATGAACTGAGCGACGCGGGACGGATGCTGCGCCGTATTTACAACGAACTGGATCTCGTTGCCGCCGAATGCATCCGTCGCGATGTTTTCGTTGACCTGGACGGGCCACAACTGGCAGCT
>JABCNW020000219.1 GCA_013333945.2 Propionibacterium sp. | reverse complement strand
TGCGTCACCGTCGTCGTATAGGTCACAACCCCACCAACAACAGCCCAGCCCTCAGGAAGATTCGCAGTATCAATCCGATACCCAGACTTCGCCGTCGCAGTCACAGTGACACTCACCCGATCACCATCACTAGTGATAACAGGCTCCCCGTAATCAATCTGCTCGGTATCCTCAACACCCGAAACACTCGGCTGGCTAGGGGTAGTCGAATCAACCGGACACACCCCCACCTTCACAACCGGAACCACCGGAACTACATCCCGGGTGCAGGTCGGCTGAGCAACAGTCTTGGTGAACGTGAAAGAACCATCACCATTCGCAACCCACCCCTCAGGCAGGTTCTTCTCATCGATCTTCTTCCCAGCCGCCGGCGTAGCAGTCACCTTGACCGTCACCTGATCCCCAGTCTTGGTGAACTGTGGCTGGGAGTAGGTGATGCCCTCTGTAGGACTGACCTCAACCGTAGGATCCGACGGCTCCGAAGCACCAGGCGCACACACGCCCGGCGTCACCTTCACAGAACTCACAACCACACCCGGCTGGCTCACCGGATTCGTCAAGATCACCTCGAGAGTTTTCAAGCCTTCAACCGTCACCTGGGCGCTGTTCGCATCCGGAACCCCGTCGGTTACACCATTCCCGGAGAACACCGGATCACCGAACTCCACCCCAGCCACAGCCGGAACCTTCTCCGTGAACGTCACAACAGTCCCATGAGGAACGTTGTTCAAGGTCGTCAGTGTCCCATCGCCCTTCACAGAAAGCTCTCCGCGGCGCGTGACTCCCTTGTATTGGTAGGACCAGGTCACTGGGTAAGTGGTCGCAGGATCGACCTGCCCGCCGGTAACCACCTTCTTTACCCCAATGTGTCCGACCGCATCGCCGGACCCGGTGCCGCCACCCGAGGAAGTCTTCTCGGCGCGGGCGGTGCGCATTTCACCGTCCACGGATCCCCGGTTGACGTACTGGGAACCGACGGGGATCTCACCGTCGGTTGTGAGCTCCAGCTCAAACACGTAGATCCGGTCGGCCTGGAAGTTCTGGCCCTTGTTGTCGAGGACGGCTTTCACCTGGTCTTTGTCGTCGTCGACCGTGACGGTGGTCGACGGCGTGGTGGAGTCGCTCAGGTCGTTTCGGCATGCCGCGCTTTCGAGTTCGTTCCAGCATTTCGGGGGGCTGGGGATCCAGAAGATCTTCGGGTATCCCGCGGACACGGTAAGGTTCGATCCCGCCTGCAGGTAGTCGTCGAGGATGGTCACGCTGGAGCGATCGGAGATTTTGTCCCCGGGAATCACAATGCGCCAGTGGATGGTGCTTTGGTCCGCGCCGGGGAACCATCCTGCTTTGTCGATCTCGGTCGGGACGTAGGGTTTGTAGCCGATGCCCTGTTGCCCGCCGGGAAGCGGTACATCCACCTTTTTACCGTTGCTCACCTCGAAGCTGAGTGTGGAGGCATCCGTCAGAGCGACGACCTGGGTTTTCACCCAGAGCGAGCCGCCGACGTTGTTCTTGTTCTCGACATTCGCATTGAAGGTGCAGAGCACCTCGGTCTTGGTGATCTCACAGCTCCCGTAGGTGAGCTGGTCGCCTTCGCGGCCCTTGAGTTCGAAGGTGCCCTCGACTCCCCCGAGTTCCTTCGGCAGCGCGATTTTGAACGTGTCGCCGGCGTGCCCGGTGCCGTCCGGGATGCTCCAGTTCGCATCCATCCGAACGCTGCTCCACATGTATACCGCGGCCTCTTCGGCATCCGTTTTCGTGATTTTGATACTCGTTGGATCAATGGCTGCGACCTCGGCGGCCTTTGCCGCGGGGCTCGTGATCACGATCCCAGCCAAACCGATCAGGAATGCCAGGAAAACCGTCAATGGTCTCCGCCCTCCACGGGCCCTGAATGTTTTCATTCCCCCTCCTTCGTCACGGCATTGTATGGCCTCAGCCACCTCACATGCGACTTGATTTTCAAAAATCGTGACAACCAGCAAAGGCACGGATGCCCAATGACCAGTCCGGAGAAAGTAGCGCTATCTTTCGTCAGCTTCATTTCGGGAATTGCAGGCCGGAATTGTGGATCCCCGGATAGTTCATAGCTCCGAGCGTCCGGGTGACACCAGGGCTGGTTCTGCATTACGCGCGGTGTCGCTGCATATGAAGACTGGGCCCCGATTCCGTGGAATCGGGGCCCAGTCTTCATCACACCGTTCGGGTCTCAGGCGCCGGTCTTGGGCAGACCCGGTTTCACCGGCGGCGTAAGCGGCCTGACCGGGGTCGGGGTGACGGTGACCGTCGGCGTCGGAGTCGGGGTCGGAGTGACCGTCGGCGTCGGCGTCGGACTCGGAGTGACCGTCGGAGTCGGAGTGACCGTCGGCGCCGGCGTCGGAGTGACGGTGACCGTCGACGTCGGCGTGACCGTCGGTGTTGGACTCGGGGTCGGGGTCGGTGTTGGGGTCGTGGCCTCACACACCGGCTGATCCTTAGTAGTAGTGAACGTCGCACTAGTTTCACTCACCCGGGTCCAGCCCTCCGGCAACACACCACCAAACTGGAACCCAGCCTTCGCAGTAGCCGACGCAGTAACAGTCACCTTCCCAGCAGCGACCTCCACCCTCGGCACAGAAAACTCCACACCCTCAACCGCATCAAACACCGCAGAAGGAGCAGAAGGAGTCAACGAATCCGCAGGACACGTACCCACATCAATCCTCGGAACAACCGGAACCACACACTTCGGCTGCGTCACCGTCGTCGTATAGGTCACCACACCATTGATCACACTCCAGCCCTCAGGAAGATTCGCAGTATCAATCCGATACCCAGACTTCGCCGTCGCAGTAACAGTGACACTCACCCGATCACCATCAACAGCAACAACAGGCTCCCCGTAATCAATGACATCCGTATCCTCAATACCCGTCACACTCGGCTGGCTAGGGGTAGTCGAATCAACCGGACACACCCCCGCCTTCACAACCGGAATTGCCGGAACCACATCCCGAGTACAGGTCGGCTGAGCAACAACCTTGGTGAACGTGAAAGAACCATCACCATTGGCAACCCACCCCTCAGGCAGGTTCTTCTCATCAACCTTCTTCCTAACCGTCGGCGTAGCAGTCACCTTGACCGTCACCTGATCCCCAGCCCTGGTGAACTGCGGCTGGGAATAGGCGATGCCCTTGCTCACACCGATCGTCACGGTGGGATCGGATGGCTGCGTGACGTCCGCAGAGCACACTCCCGGGCTCACGTCAACGGTGGCGAGTTTCGTGGCGATCGGATTCGTCATCGTGACGAAGATGCCGAAAAAATCACCAACCTTGAGCTGAGCACTCCTGGCATCCGGAACACCGTTGGTGAGATCAGGCCCAGTGAACGTCGGATCACCAAAACTGGCCCCGGGCACATCGGGTTCGTCCTCAGTGAGCGTGACAACAGTCCCGTTGGGAACGTTGTACAGTCCCGCGATCCGCCCCTGGCCCGTGAGCGTGAGAATTCCGCTGCGTTCCTCACCCTCGCAGGTGTAGCGGTACCGAACGGTGAAAACCGCGTCATTCGGAACCCGGTCATCATTCAAGTTCATCTTCGGAGGGTCCTGCGCCTCGGGCCGGGACCGCCGCCCGGCGCCCGACGTGATTTGTTGGTCCGTGAAAAACTTGCGAATCGTAATTCGATTTACCTTCGAAATATCTCTCTTGGAGGATCTATTAAGGACACCCCCGTTCGTATATCTGCCGTTGACATGGGCGTCGTTGTTGAAGAACGATCCTGTCAGAATCTTCTCCTTGACCTGGAGATCGATCTCCAGGACGTAGACGTACTCATCGGTGAAATTGGCTCCGTTGGCGTAGGTCACGTCGACGGTATCCGCATCGTCATCGATCTTCACGGTAGCCTTGCCACTGGCCCCACCCGCTTCGGGATAGAGGGTCTGGCTGCAGTCAGGAGTAGTCGTGTCCCGCCGGCACTGCTCGGTGTTGCGGACCCGATAGAGGATGACGCCGTTCTCCTTCACGGTGAAGGTGGAACCGGTCAGCCTGTACTTGTCCTTGATCGTGAGTGTGTCCCTGCCCGTCATGACTCCACCCGGAACGGTGATGGTCCATTTGACACCATCGGCCGGGGCTCCGGTCAGGACACCTTTGTTGGTGATGGTTTCATTCACAACCGGCGTGGTTCTGGTGTCTTCCTGTCTCACAACACCGGGCGCTTTCATCCCACCAGAATCTGCCACCAGGCCATGAGAGGGCGGCGGGCTGATCCATGCTCCCGCTACGCCCATCAATGCCGACATGAGCAGAGCAACTGATCGCCACCCCCTTCGCGATGTCGTTGTTCTCCTCACGGATTCCCCCTTCACGCTTCGATCAACGGCTTCGAGAAACGAGAAATTAGCCCTCAAAGCGACGTCATGTTAGCCCTGTTTCGCGTTCCCTTTCATCTTTACTTGCAAGAATTAACGATCGGTATCGTTGAGGATATTTCTCACCCATTCCCGATCCTCGAGGCAGCCCCTCCGAGAAACTCCTTGGAGGAAAACATTGACACCGCCACTCACGGCTCTCACCTCAGCCCACCAGACCCTTGGGGACGGGTCGCGGAGCCACACCACTCTGCATCAGGACACGACAGCAGCCGGGAAGAGACCGCAGAGCCACCCCCAAGGCGTGCGTAGCGGGCGAACCATGGGGCAGCCACACGCCACAACCCCCCGATGGGGATTAACCAAAGTCAACCCACACGCTTGCATACAACACTGTATCCAACTAGAGTCGCAGCGCTTGCCTCAGCGGCCCAGGAACGCGGCCGAGAACAATTGAAGGGTTGAACACTCATGAAGTTTGCAATGGAAAGCGACACGCTGGTCGTACTGGGGCAGCGGTCGCACACCGAGTCGGAGGATCTCGGGGTTCTGGTACGACGTTTGTTCGAGGCCGCCGAGCCGTTGTCGGGTCAGATGAACGGTCCGGCCCGGTCGGCATTCGACAGGTTCAAGAGCAGTATTGACGACATCTCCGGTTCCTTGAACAGCGCTCTGGCGGGAATTGTGGGGTCCATTGCCGGGCAGAACAGGGCCTTCCAGACTGCGGCCGAAGATGGCGCCTCGGTACACGAATCAGCCGAGGGAGCGGCTGATTTCACCAGCCAGGCCTTCTTGGCTCGCATCGGCCCGCAATGACCGATTCGCACAGCTCACTCTGCTCCATGTCCGATGTGTATTTTTGAAGCCCTCAGGAGGATTTAGTGTCCACCAACCAAATGGATCGTAATGACTACAGCGTTGCTGCTTCCCAGGCCGCGCAGGGAAATTTTGAGGTTGTCGCCTCTGAACTGGAGGCGGCTCTCGACCGCAGGGATGCCGACGTGAAACAGGCGATGAGCGACTACCAGGCGGACGGCGTCTCGGACGAGTACGCACATCTTGAGCATCAGTGGAACGCCGCAGGCCGTCAGGTGCGTGAAGTGATCGGCGCAATTCGCCAGTCCTTGGCGGAGAACGACGATGTCGCGGCCAGGGCGCTGTCTACAGCTCGCTCCGCCATACCCGGGTGACGCACGGGAACCGGCCTCCATCGTGATCACCACAGACTTCGTCCGCCCGACCAGCGAAAGGGCCTGACACCATGACGAGTTGGAAAATTGATCCTGCCGGCGTGGCAGGAATTCTGAACAATGTGGCAAGTGAGCAGGAAGCGCTCGCGAACGTGCTGACAGATGGTGAATTCCAGGCAATATTCACCGGAATCAGCGGGGCGGGCGCACTGGTCGCCGAGGTTCCGAAAGCGCTGCAGGCATTGATGCAGAATCAGAAAGCAAATCTGCAGGCGGTTACCAACAGAATTGCCGCCGGAATCAGCGGCGTCTCCAATGCTGTCGCCGCATACAACAATGGACAACAGGAGATGGCAGGAGAGTTTCAGCGCCAGATGGCCACCTCGGCCGCGAGCGGCGATTTCTCTTATTTCCAGCAACACGGCTACAAGGGTGAGGGTATGTGATGGCAGAGCAGCCACAGTCGGGTGACGGTCTGGTGATGCCGGAGGCCTTCCCGTGCAGGAGTGACAACATCGATGTCGAGAGCATCAAGGCCGGTTCAGGAAAACTGAAGTCGATGGGACAGTCCATCGACTCCCACATGGACAATGTCGTTGGGTACTGGAACGGCATGCCCGGGGTGTACCAGGCCCCGGAGGGTGAGCAGGTCCACGCACTCATGAAACCAGCAGCCGCGGCCTCGGAGACGATCAAGGAGAAGTTTGAGAGCGCATCCAAGGCCCTCGACACCTTCGCTGACGAGGTGGGCCCGGTCAAGGCAGAACTGGCCGCGTTGGAGAAGGAGGCAACCGCTTTCCGGCAGGAAGCACTGGCCGGGTACGACGGCAAGCCCTGGAAAGAGCACCAGCCCGCGGTGGATCGCAACACCGAGCTGCTGGGACGCTACGCCAAGATCGTGGAACGCCTGACCACGGCATCCGCGACGTGCGCCAACGCAATCAACGGCCTGTTGGACGGGGTGTGTCGCCACGGTGGAAGGCGTCTCCGCGGATGCGCTCATGCAGTCCGGAGAGATGATGCCCTGGGGCACCCCGGTGAGCAAGAACCGCAACTGTGGCGAGTCGGTGCTGCACGGTGCCGGGGGGTTCCTGAAGAACACGTGGGACGGCGCCACCGGCCTGGCCGGCTTCGGCCCGAACGGATGGAGCGCGAGCACGCTGAAGAACTCGTGGGTAGGAACGGGTGATTTCCTCTTCTCCACAGCGGTTCTGTGTTCCCCGGTCAGCCATGCGGCCAAGCTCTTCGGCAACGAAAAGGTGAACTCCTGGGTCGATCGGCGCCATGACGTCGCCAAGTCGGGACTGACCGGCATGGTCGGTTACGACTACGCCGCTCACAAGAACGGCAAGGACGGTTGGCACAAGTGGAAGGAGGATGGGGTCGCAGCGTTCACCGAGAGCGCGTTGAACGTCGGCACATTCTTCATTCCCGGCCCGGGAACCGGTGGTGCCGTGGCGAAAACCGCCGCATTGGGCGCGAAAACGGGTGGCATTGCTGCGAAGGGCGTTGGGTTCGCCACGAAGTGCGCGGATTTCGCGATTCCGGGCGGGGGGTGGCTCGTCAAGGGTGGAACGAAACTCGTCGACCTCGGCTCCAACACCCTCCGGGGGGCCGAGATTCCCCATCTCATCCCGAAAGGGAAACCCCTGCTCCCGGCGGAGGAAACCGTGCTGGCGGCCAAAACCGGGCCGCTGACTCCCTCCCCGTACGAGATGCGGCAGTCGGAGGCGTCGGCACCGAACCTCGGTGAAACCCGCGAACCCGCCCTGCTCCGTGAACCGGCCCTGGTCGGCGCCCCTGCCCAGTCCCGCGGGCCCGCGCCGTTCGAGATGAGGGACCGGAGTCTGCTGGACGCGGAACCACCATTGACCCCGAACGAGACGGGGAACGGCACCCCCACCACTCTGGAGGCCCACCAGGCCCGCGCAGGTGTAGGCGACGACCTGCCCCACATGCGACACGGTGGCGGTAGCACACCCCGCGATGGCGGCACAGGATTCCCCACGGGACACCATGGCGACAACCCAGCATCGCATGGTGATACCCCTGAGGGCGGATACGTCGGTCATGGCCCTGAAAACGGTGATCCCTCACAGCCGCTCTCGTCATCCCACACGCCTGGCTCCAGAGACGCTTTCTCCCCAAGGCATGCTCTGGAAGAGAACACCCCAAACGACCATGAACGTGGTGGGAAAACATCAGGGAAACACCTCTCCGAGGAAACCGGAGAAGTTGCAAACCAATCCAAGAAAGCCGAATCGACACACGGCCCGGATGATGATGCGCAGCTAGTCGAATCACACGATGTAAGCAGCAGCCACTCTCAAACAAAGGAGGGAGCGGGTACCGAGTTTGCACGCGAAACGGACAACGATCCTCGTCGCACTGATGAGCACATCGAGGACCCCCACAGCCAAGAAAGCAATCAGAGGCCGGAAGAAGTTTCGCCAGAGCGCGGTTCCGCGAAGTCCAAAGTACACCAACCGGATGGTAAGCCCACCTTCGACGAGAATGGGAAACCGCTCTATGACGAGAATGGCAACCCGCGCGAAGCCGATCGCGGAGATGACAGACTGCACTACGCCAGCGACCCAGAAGGCACATATCGCGACAAGGGGGCTGACCACAAACTTCAATATTACACCGACAATCCGGAGAATCATGCCAGGGGGTATGCCAAGAGCGAAAATGACCCCTACCACAGCGGCCCTAGGCCAGTAGATCACAGGCGCTTGGGATACAAATCCCCGGCACACCAGTACGAGTGGGAATATCCATTATTTGAACGGCGATCGCGCAGCAACGCCGCTCTGTACAGAGGGATACTGAGAAGAAAAGCCGAAAGTATCTATGAAACTTGGTGCGAAGACCTCCAAGGAACTCGTGGGGTGAGCTTCACCGAAGAAAGAAAACGACTAGAAATCGAAATCAGCAATGAGAAAACCTTGTCTATCGATCTGAGCAACATAAAAGACAAGGAAGGAAAGATCAACCTGCAACGCATCAAGGATGCACTGCAGGAAACCCTTTCCGATCTTAAATCAAACACCAATCTCGCGGACGCGAAGCAGCAGTTTTCAACCGCCGCAACCAAGGTAGAGGACGCCCTCAAGAAATTGGAGGATGCCCAGAAAATCAACGAGAAACAACTGCTGGCGGACCTCGACTACGAGAACGCATCCGCCATAACGCAGATTGCTGAATGGATCGGAGATCAGGCTGGCGACAATATTTCCATGGACAACAGTCCAAACTACCTCAAGGATCGCTACCCAGAGATATGGCCCACCAAGCCACTTCCTTCCGCAGAAGGTAAAGTGATAGAGCGCCTCCCCCTCCTTGGGAAGCAGGATTTCTACCTATCCCCTAGGCACCTAGATATCATCGGCAGCGGAAAACTGGATCGCCTGGATATCGAAGAGCTCCTGAGTTCCGAAAGAAAGCCGAGGCGATTTTTCAGATTGGTGGTCGGCGAAAACAAAGGAGGGAACAAGCCCAGCTTTGGAAGCCGCACGATCGCCAACGGCGAGAAAGCGGAACAAGGAAGTTGGCCCTATGCAGCAGATCTGCTGGCCGGCAAAAACCAAGACCCCCGCCTCCAGACGGCAATAGCAGGCACGGAACACCCAACCATGACCGTTCCCTCAAATGAGGAACTGGCTCCCAAGATCAAGGATAGACTTGTCGCCCGCGAGCTCAACCACGATACCTCTCCTCGCATTCCCAAGGAGTATAAGAATCTCTGGGAGTGGAGACAAGGAGTTTTGGAGGCCAACCCAGACTTGGCTCGACGAGCCGAAACTGACCGAAAGCTACTCTTCCGCGGCTACATGGAAACCCGGGCAGCGTTTTTTCAGCAGCTGAAGGAAGACTGGGTCGAGGTCATTTACGAGACGACCAATGCCAGGACCGACGGCAAGGTAGTAGTCCGAGAATTCGATTTGGGCGGTAGACTCTTCATAAAGCTCGACGAAGAAGGAAATCTCATAAGCAAGTTCGTGCCGGCATGACGATACAATCTCACCTGGCGACGGGCCGGGCCGATTCCTCGATTCGCACCCGGCCCGCGCCACCGTCGACCGTGACGCCCTGGCCGTCGTGGAGGCGGGTGGTGGCCTCAAGGACCCCCAGTACTGCGGGGATGCCGTATTCGCGGGCGACGATGGCGGCGTGCGACAGCAGTCCCCCGGTTTCCGCGACCACCGCCGAGGCGGAGGCGAACAGTGGGGTCCAGGCGGGGTCCGTGGCCTGACAGACCAGGACGGCGCCGGGCCGCAGGCGCGCGAACTCAGCTGGACCGGAGATGACCCGCACCGGCCCCGAGATGACCCCGGGGCTGGCCGCCACCCCGGTCATGCCGCTCCCCGGTTTCACGGAGTCGTGTTCCGGCTGCCACTCCGCCAGAGCGCGGGGCCGGGCGCGGCGGCGCTGCTCGACGATCCCCGCGCCGTCCACCGATGCGCCACGCAGCCAGCCCAGCAACTCGTCGAAACCGAGCAGCGCCACCTCACCCGGCTCGGCCAGCAGCCCGGCCACCACCATCCTGCGTCCCGCCTCGAGAGCCAGGCGACGCATCTGCTCCCCCAGCTCCTCGAAGTCCACGACCCCGGCTTCCCGCGTGACATGCCCGGCGCGGTAGTCGTCAACGAGGCGCAGGAACCGGCGGCGCAGGAACCGGGGCAGCCTGCCGGCGGCCTCGGCCATCAGGTCGGTGTGGGGTCGTGCGGCGGCCGGTTCGCGGCGCTGCGTGTGCGCCATCATCGCGACCATCCCGAGGAAGGCGGGAAGGTCCTCGCGCCATGAGCGGCTGGAGAACGGCTGGTACATGCGGGTGGTGCGGGCCCCGTGCCTCGCGAGGAAACGCTCGACCCTCCTCCACCATTCGGGGTCCTGCTGTGTGACGGCCTCGACGTCGATGGGATTCTGCGCCAGGAGCCGCCGCACCGGCTCGGGGATGGATGCGATGAGCCGGCCGAGTTCCCGGTCGATGACGACGGTGGCGTAGTCGAGGTCGCCGAGGAGGTCCTCCGGCCGGGTTTTCACCCTTGCCAGGCGCAGCAGGACGCGGAGCCGGGCCCCGCGCAGGACGTGGAAGCCGAGGTAGTCGACGAAACGGGAGGTCACCATGGCCTCGACCTGGCCGGACGCCTCCACCAAGGCGTCGGCGATGCCCACTCCGGGCAGCGTCGCGACGGGCAGGTCGCGCAGCCGGGCCGTGAACCGTCGCACCCTGGCTCCGGTGTCGGCGTCCCAGCCACGAGGGTCGCGCCACGGGGTCCGGGCGATCCGCACGATCCCGGCTGGCAGCCGCCACCACGAGATCCTGGGATGGCCGATGGTGACGGCGCCGTCGGCATCCATCTCGACGAGCCCGTCGATGGGCCGCATCCGGAGCCCGGCGAACCCGGTGGTGGCGTCGAGGCAGCGCACCAGGATCCGGGTCACCATCAAGTCGAGAGGATACGGCGACGGAAAGTGCTCGATGATGTCATTGCGGATGAAGCGGCTCACGCGGCCGGCGCGCCGTCCCGGTCGCGTCGGGGCGGCGGTGGTGATGGGCCGGGCCTGAAGCAGCCACGGCTTCCCACCGGCCAGGGCCCATTCGACGTCCATCGGTCGGTCGTAGTGGCGCTCGACCTGCTCGGCGAGCCGCGCCACCGCGACCACGTCGCGGTCCGCGAGGGATGCCCGGCTGCGTTGTTCGCCGGGAAGCGCGGTGGTGGCGGTTTCGCCGGTGGCGGTCATGTCGATGCGGATGCGTTTGTCGCCGGTGTTCCGTTCGACGATGCGACCGCGTTCGACGGCGAAGGAGTCGGGGGTGACCGCACCCGAGACGACGACCTCACCGAGCCCCCAGGCGGATTCGATCACCACTCGTCTGCGCCCGGTGACCGGGTCGAGGGTGAACGCAACACCTGCGGCGTCGGCTGGGATCATGCGTTGCACCACGACCGCCAGGGCGACGTCGTCGTGGGCGAATCCCTGCTCGTCGCGGTAGGCGATGGCCCGGTTGCTCCACAGCGACGCCCAGCAGCGGCGCACCGCTTCGACGACGGCATCCCCGCCGGTCACCCCCAGATAGGTTTCCTGTTGACCCGCGAAGGACGCGTCCGGGAGGTCCTCGGCGGTGGCCGAGGACCGCACCGCGACCGGCCCGTCGAGGTTTCCCGCGGCGGCACGGATCCGATCGGCCAGTCCCTCGGGCAGCGGGGCATCGACGACGAGTTCCCGCAGCCGGTCGTGGTTCCCGGCCTCCAGCAGTCCGGCGATCTCCTCCCGAAGCGGGGTCATCGCACTCCGGTAGGCCTCGGCAGTGACGCAGAACCCGCCGGGGACGGGAAGGCCCGCCGCGATCAGTTCCCCGAGGTTGGCTCCTTTGCCGCCCGCCAGGGGGATGTCGGTGGCGCGCACCCGGTCAAGTCCGATGATCATGATGTCTTCTCCTTCACGCCGCCCTGCGTGAGCCACACCACCAGCCCGAGGGCGGCGAGGACGGCCAGTGTGGCGAACAGACCGGTCAGGGCGGGGCCCGCAGCGAGTCCGGAGATGATCCACAGGCTCAGGGCGGGAATCCCGGCGGCCGCACCGGCGTTGCGGCCGAACTGCACCATTCCGCTGGCCCGCGCCATGCGCTCCTCGGATGCGGTTGCCTGCGCGTCGAGGAGCAGCAGGGGCAGCACCAGGCCGGCACCCACCCCCAGCAGGGTGATGCCCACCAGGAAAACGACGAGCTGGGGGAAGGCCGCCAGGACCGCCCCGACACACCCCAGGACCCAGCCGAGGGGACGCGCCCACGTGCTCGGGGCGAGCTTCCCGGAGGCGAAGGTACCCGCCCCGATCCCGAGGAGCATGGGGACGAGGAACCAGCCGGTGGTGGTGGCATCGACGCCGTGGAGGGTCTGCAGGGCCAGTGGGGCGTAGGTGATCGCGCCGATCGACATCACCCCTGACAGGGCCGCGAGCCACACCAGCACCCCGGGGCCGGCGCCGCGCGGCGACGATCCGCGCACTGTGATGCGCCACCAGCCCTCGGGTGGGGTGGCGGTGGGGAAGCTCCGGGCCGCGAGCAGCGCGATCAGCGACAGCGGCACCCCGGTCAGCACCCCGAGACGCCACCCGGGTCCGTCGGTGAACCAGCCGCCCAGCGGCGGACCGATCAGGTTCGCAACCAGCTGGATGATCGCCAACCGGGAGAGCGCCCGGGCGCGGGAGGATGCGTCGAGGTTCAGCCCCAGGGCGGCGAGCACCGCAGGCATGATGGCGGCTGCGCCGATGCCCTGGACGACCCGCGCCGCCAGCAGCAGCGACATGGTGGGCGCCCAGGACATCAGCAGGGTGCCGGTCAGGAAGCAGGCATGCCCCGCCACCAGGACGCGGCGGGTTCCCAGGCGGGCGGTGTACTGGGAGAACAGCGGCAGCAGGAGGGTGGAGCACACGAGGTAGCTGCCGGCGACCCAGCCGTACAGCTCCGGCGCGGCCAGTTCGTCGACGATCCGGGGGGTCGCGTTGCCCAGGAGGGTCTGCATCATGGCGGAGACCGCCATGCCTGCGCCCGCGGCGGTCAGCAGGGCGCGATGGTTCGTCGTGGAACGGGTCACTTCAGTCCGTTCAGAAGAATGTCGAGGGAAGTTGCGAAACGGTCGCGCAGGGCTTCCCCGTCGGGGTGTGTGGCCCACATCAGCACGCACATGTAGTAGCTGCACTGCAACGCCAGAACGGAATCGACCAAGGGCACGTCGTCGCGCAGTTCACCGCTGCTGCGACCCGCGGTGAGAGCATCCGCGACGACCGCATGAAATCGCTTCTGGTTCTCCGACCCGAGGTCGAGGGAAAGGTTGAAGGACCGCGCCTTGACCATCTGCCGGGCCGGCTCAGGGTGGGCCTCCAGCCAGTCGGCGGCGGCGTCGAGCATCCGTCGGAGGCGTTCCTCGGCGGTGCCGTCGCCCACATCCGCATCAAGGACGGCCCGGACCACCTGCTCCCCCAGGTACCGGAAGACGTCGCGTTTGCTGGGAAAGTGCGTGAAGAAGGTGCCCTTGCCGATGTCTGCGGCCTCGGTGATGTCGGCGACGGTGACGGTATCGAACCCCCGCTCAGCGAACAGGCGCATGGCCTCGGTGAAGATCCTCTCCCGGGTCCTGGCGCGCCGTCGGCTCACTCGATCACTCATGGATCCACGCTAGAACAAAACTTGACCCTGGTCAATATCTGACTGTGGTCAGACATTGCTTCGTTGAATCCCTCCAGCGGCAGCCGCGCGTTTGACACAATGGTTCTGGTAATGGGCAGCGAGGAGGAGCGATCATCAACGCCACGACGAATCCCGGGGGAACGCTGGACCCGCGAAGGTTTTTACCTGGAACGGAGGACGACTGGGCCGCCTACCCACTCGACGAGTTCCTCGTCACGACCGTCCTCGAGGTCATCACCGATCTCGTTGGCTCTGCCGGCATCGACATCACGTTGAACCCGGCCACGATCATGACGTCGCTGAACGCCAGGACCTACCCCAACGCTGATCCAATGATCGTGAAGGAGGCGCCCGCGGAGAAGAGGGACGAGAGCCCGTCCTTGCGTCTCAAACCGGGGGTTTTCCATCGCGCCCCGCGGATGCTGTTCAAGGTTCTGCGACACGATCCAGCCCGCTGGCGACGAGAGGAGCGAAGCTTCCGCTCCCGACTCGACCAGTTCCAACACCGCGCCGCACAGGCCAGCACCCTGGATGACAAGGATCTGGCGCACCTGGTCGAGGGGATCGTCGGCCTGTTCCGGACCTGCCTGCGTGACGGCGCGATGTACTACGGTCTGGGGCTGGTCTGGATGTACTGGCGGACCGCTCGCCTGCTCAAGAAACAGCCCGACACCGACGACGAATTGGCCGAGATCATCGCGGCCTACTTCCTCCAGCTGTTGCTGATCGACAGGAGCAATCCCCTGGCTCCCCTGTTCGAGCATTTCCGGAGGTTGAGCGAGGACGCCCAGGCCATGGACCTGCAGCAGGTCGTGGTCTCGATTCCCGAGTCCGCCTTCGACACAGCCGAAACCGCGACGGATATCGAGGACATCATTTTCGCGGCGGTGCGCCGCCTGCCGAAGGGGGCGGCGATCGAGTCGCGGGTCGATGCCCTGCTCGCCGGCCTGCCCATCCGGCTGGAAAAGCTCGATTGGCCCTTCTCCCCCCGCCCGCTGATTCCGTTCCGATTGCTGGTGGCCCTCCTCAGCAGCGAACCGATTGACGGCCTGGACGATCTGCTCGCCGACGAGGACACCGCGAAACAGGGGGCACGGAAACTGCCTTTCAGGAAACGTGTCCGCTGGAAATGGAACGTCACAAAAACCCGCAAGCTGATGACCGGAGCCGTCGGGACGATTTTCCTGCTGCTGGAAACCATCCCCGTCTTTCACCTGGCCTTCGGCGAGGTCGCGAAGCGTTTGCAGGACCGGAACCAGGTCGCGGTCTCGGAGGATCTGATGCTTCTTCGCTTCGACGAGATCCTGAAGGCGCTGGAAAACCATGAGAGCTGCCGGGAGCTCGTGATCGAACACCATAGGGAGCACCTCAAACACGTGGCCGCCCGCCGCGCGAGAAAGCTCGAGGCCAAGGCCGCTGGGGAGATCCAGGAGGACGACACCGAAACCCCCGTCTCGCTGGATGGGCTCACCTCCGAGTCGTAGAAACTCCACGAACGGATGTGGCGCACGTCAGCAGCCGTGTTTGTTGTGGTTGGTGGGGCAGGGTGCCAGCGCGGTTGGGGTGCCGGTCGGATTCGGTGACGGCGATGGTGACGGCGCACTGTGTCGTTTCCCGTTAGGAATGTTGACCGCGAACGCCTCGATCACACTCGTGTGCACCTGAGACGACAAATCCATCTCAATGGTTCCCTGCTGCCCTAACCCGTTCCACACAATCACCCAATGCGCGGTCGCAGTGATCGTGTAATCCCCACGTTGATGGTAGACATACCCACACGTCGGCGACGGCTTGTCCTCCTCCTGCCAAGCGAGGTGTTCCATACCCTTGTCACACACCTTGGTATCCCCATTACCCATCTCCCACGTCACCTTCGTCACCGCCGCAGTGGCCGTGATCGCATACCCCGACTCGGTCACAGTCTTGGTGATCGGCCCCCACGTGGAAGGACCCGGGTCTCTGATCCACATCCAGTTATGCCACCCCACATAGTTATGCCCTGTAGGCAGCTTCTCTAACGGGTCAGGCCACAACCCAATCTCCGGAGCACGAAGATCC
>JABCNW020000218.1 GCA_013333945.2 Propionibacterium sp. | reverse complement strand
TCAGGGGCTCCGCAACGCCCCAGAAAACCAGCCCGATCCCCATGCCTGCGGCGAAGAGCATGGCGAACCAGCTCACCAACGAGTAGGAAGGGGGTTCGTCGTCGGGGCCGAGGGTGATGTTCCCGTACGGCCCGAAGGCCACCAGCAGGGCGAATCCGACGAAACCCGCAACGATGAGGCTGTAGTACCAGCCCAGCCCGTTGACCACGGATGTGTTCGCCGTCTTCAGCAGATCGCTCAACCACTGCGGTGCCACCGCCGCGAGCCCGACGAAACCCAGAACGATCACAGCGGTGGGGACTGCGACCGCCGCTTTCCAAGGATTCTTTTGCTGTCCAACCATTTGGCCAGTCTTTCAGAAAAATGGTGCATTCACTTTCGTCAACCGGGGTGGCTCTTGCGAAATGGGGTCACACCGCTACCTCAGCAACGACCGGTAGGGTTGATTCTGACAGTCGGGCAGGGCCGGTTGTGATGCCTGCACAGCAAACACGAAAGACTTAGAACGGAGCCCCGGACAATGAGTGAACCGACCATCGCATCACCCCAGGAGCCACAAGGCGAGCAGTCTGGCGCCCTGTCGGGTGCGCACAGCAGCCGGCCCGCTCCGCAGGCCTACCAGAGCCCCCAAGGCATGCAGCCGCCGCATCAGGGTCTCCAGACGCTGCCTCGGTCGTTTGGGAGGCCGGGGATGAACAAGGAGCGGGTGACCCCGGCGGTCTGGGTTTATGAAATCGCGATGGGCGCTATCCAGGCGCTCATAGGCTTCGTGTTCGTCTTCTCCGGAAACCAGCTCGGGCGTTTCTTCGGTGGGGGTGGGTACGGGTCATCGAGTGGGGGAGACGGGGCCAGCATCCTCCTCCTGCTGGTCGGTCTCGCTCTCATCGTCGCGGGTGTCTCCCGTCCCCTGAAACTGCGTTGACCAATGGGCGCGGACGGGCTTCGATGTGCTGAAGTACGTTCGAATGGGGCTGCTGGCCGTCGTCGTGGCGACGGGCATTCTGCTGCCCATCACTAATTACGCCCCCTTCGCGTGGGTTGCGGGTGGCGGATTCGTGCTGGTGTTGGTGCTGGGTCACCCGGTCGTGGCGAAGCGTACCGAGATGGGGGATGATCAGCCGAGGCGATCGACCCAACGCTGACCTGTCGGGTGAGCTGTCAAGGATCCAGCTGAGAGGGCCGACAGGAAGGCGTTGAATTCGCCGGTGGCCGTCACCGGAACCGCAACGGTGATCCGGGCGCGGTCTCCCCAATCGACCCCCTCCACCGTGACGTTGACTCCAGAGGGCAGGACCGCGCCACGCAGTGAATTCTCGAGCATGCCGATATTCGCGAAGTCTGCGTCGATTCTCAGCAAGGTGCACAGCTCCACCCGTCTGGTTCCGACCGCCGCTACCGCGTGGGCCACGGCCTCGGAATAGGCCCGCACCAACCCGCCTGCGCCGAGTTTGATGCCCCCGAAGTAGCGGGTCACTACTGCCACCACATCGGTCAGGTGGTTGGAGGTCAGCACAGTGAGCATCGGCACTCCTGCGGTTCCTGCCGGCTCTCCGTCATCCGAGGAACGGGAGGTGCGGCCCTCAGGTCCCAGAATGAAGGCGGAACAGTGATGCCGGGCATCGAAAAACCTGGAGCGCCGCTCGTCGACTACCGCGCGAGCGGTTTCTTCTGAAGTAACGCGGCGCAGCCGTGTGAGGAATCGGGAGCGTTTGACCTCCAGCTCCACGTCCACTCCGTCATCGACGTTGGAGTCGATGGTGAGAAACTCAGACACTAAGCTCACGGCGCAGTTTCGCGACGTGCCCCGTCGCCTTCACGTTGTACTGGGCGACCCGGATGGTTCCGTTACCCTCAGCATCCACGTCGATGACGAAGGTGGAGCGCAGCACTCCTTCGATCTCTTTGCCGTACAGCTTTTTGGTCCCGAAGGCGCCGTAGGCGTTCAACACGTCGCGATCTAGGTCGGACAGGAGGGGAAACCCGATATCGGAACCCGCCGTGAACTTTGCGAGCTTCTCAACTGTGTCCGGGGAGATGCCGATGATGGTGTAGCCGGCGGCTGCGAAGGCGGCGTGCGCGCTGGTGAAGTCCACTGCCTGGGTGGTGCAACCTGGTGTCATCGCCGCAGGGTAGAAGTAGACGATGACAGCGCGAGAAGGGTGATCGGAGAGCGAAACCGGGACTCCTTCCGCGTTCGGCAGGGTGAAAGCAGGGGCCGGGGATCCCGGGGTGAGGCGCGCAGTCATGACCGACAGTCTACGGTGCACGGAAGCCTCTAAGCTGGTGTCCGATCGTTGAAGTAAGGGGAAGCAATGGACAGCGACACCAGCCGCACCGTGGAAGAGATCCGCGCAGAGCTGGCCAGCAATCGTCAAAGCTTGGCAGGCGCCATGGAAGACCTCGTTGATTCCGTGAAGCCCGCGAACATCGCCAAACGAGGCCTCGACGACGCGAAAAGTTTCGTGGCGGACGAGTTCCAGGCCATCAAAAGAGAGCTGCGCGACGAGGACGGCTGGCGTACCGACCGGCTCATGGTCATCGGTGGTGCGCTCCTCGGAGTGGCGTTGTTCGCCGTCACCATTTACGCGCTGGGGCGGCGGAACCACACATGATTCACAAAAGGCCCCAAGTTCCTGGGGCCTTCGCGTCGTACACCACCAGGGACTCGAACCCTGAACCCGCTGATTAAGAGTCAGCTGCTCTGCCAGTTGAGCTAGTGGTGCGCAGGACCGGCGTCCCGGCCTGGGTACACCACCAGGGACTCGAACCCTGAACCCGCTGATTAAGAGTCAGCTGCTCTGCCAGTTGAGCTAGTGGTGCTTGCGCGAGGATAAACAATACCCTTTCCGCGGCTCCGTGAAAAGTCCATGCGGGCGCACATGGCGAGAAGCGGTCAGTTAGACTGAACCATGACCACAACGACGGTGGACATCCCAGCGGGAACGCGACGACGCGGGCCCTCAAATTTCGTGCTCAAACATGTGATGGCGGTCACGGGGGTGCTCTTTGTCGCTTTCGTGGCGGTGCATCTGTTCGGCAATCTGAAGGTTTACGCGGGGGCTGATGCCTTCAACCACTATGCGGCGTGGCTGCGTGAGGTTGGTTACCCGCTGCTTCCCAAGCAGAGCGTGTTGTGGGCGCTGCGAATTGCTTTGACGGTTTCGTTGCTGCTGCACGTCTCGGCGGCTTTGACTCTGTGGTTGAGGGGACGGCGCGGTCGCGGTGCTCATCGGCGTGGCCTGCATCGGAATCGCACCCGTGCGGCGGCCTTCATGCTGCCTGGGGGAATTCTGATCCTGGCTTTTGTGCTGGTGCACCTCAGCGACCTGACGGTGGGCGGCCCTTTGGCATCCGTGTCCTTCCGACATCCTGATCCCGAGATGCACGCCTATGCGAATCTCGTCGCCAGTTTCTCCCGTCCCTGGATGGCTATTTTTTACATGGCGGTAATGCTGGTGATGGGTTTCCACATTGAGCATGGCTGGCGCACTCTGCTGCAGGACCTCGGAATCACGGGCCGCCGGTTCAGACAGGTCTGGGTGGCCCTCGGAGGTCTACTGGCCCTAGCAGTGGTGCTGGGCAACGCCTTGATTCCCCTCTTGGTGCTGGTGGGGGTGATCGCATGACCGCGACGACCAACCGGCCACGTCCCGTGGAGATGCTGGCTACCGGGATGCTCGATCCTCACCTTCCCGACGGTGACCCCCGCACCGCATGGGAACGCCGCAAGGCCGAGTACAAGCTGGTGAGCCCGGCCAACCGCAAGAAGTACACCGTGATCGTGATCGGAACCGGATTGGCCGGGTCAGGTGTGGCTGCGGCGCTGGGGGAACTGGGCTACAAGGTGGAGAGTTTCACCTTCCACGACGCACCCCGCCGCGCACACAGCGTTGCCGCTCAGGGCGGTATCAACGCCGCCCGCGCCCGAAAGGTGGACGGTGACTCGCTGACTCGGTTCGTCACAGACACCGTCAAGGGTGGTGACTTCCGAGGAAGGGAAGCCGATGTGTGGCGCCTGGCCGAGGAATCGGTGCGGGTCATCGACCACATGAACGCCATCGGAGCACCGTTCGCTCGCGAATACGGCGGGCAGCTCGCCACCCGTTCCTTCGGTGGTGTGCAGGTTTCTCGTACCTACTACACACGCGGTCAGACCGGACAGCAGCTCCAGATCGCCGGCGCGCAGGCCCTGCTGCGCCAAGTGGAACGAGGCACAGTGAAGTTGCACACCCGCCACGAGATGCTGGACCTGATCGTCGCGGATGGTCGGGCCCAGGGAGTGGTGGTGCGCGACCTCGTGACCGGGCGGATCAGCGTCGCCACGGGACACGCAGTGGTGCTGGCCACCGGTGGCTACGGAAGCGTCTCCTTCCACTCCACCTTGGCGATGAACTCGAACGCCACCGCCACGTGGCGGGCCCACTGCCGTGGGGCTCTCTTCGCCAGCCCGAGTTTCATCCAGTTCCACCCCACCGCGTTGCCGGTGTCCTCCCACTGGCAGTCCAAGACCACCCTGATGAGTGAGTCGCTGCGCAACGACGGGCGCATCTGGGTGCCGGTGACCCCGGGGGACGAGCGCGTCCCCGGCGACATCCCGGAGGCCGAGCGTGATTACTACCTGGAGCGGCGCTATCCAGCGTTTGGGAACCTGACCCCGCGTGACATTGCTTCTCGGGCTGCCTGCACGGAGATCGAGGCCGGCAGGGGAGTGGGGCCGCTCAAGAATTCCGTCTACCTGGACTTCCGTGACGCCATCTCCCGGTTGGGTAGGGCAGTGATCGCTGAGCGTTACGGGAATCTCTTCGAGATGTACCGGGACGCGACGGGCGAGGATCCCTACAAGGAACCGATGCGCATCGCACCGGGAGCCCATTTCACCATGGGCGGGTTGTGGTGCGACTTCAACCAGATGACCAGCGTCCCCGGGCTGTTCGTCGGCGGGGAGGCGGGGAACAACTACCATGGCGCGAACCGGCTCGGGGCCAATTCTCTGCTCAGCGCCTGTGTCGATGGTTGGTTCACGCTTCCTCTGGCCATCCCCAACTACTTGGCCGGGTTGTCGGGACAACCTCTCCTCGACGCGGATGCCCCCGAGGCCACGGATGCGCTGGCAGATGTGCGCGAGCGCATCGATCATCTGGTCAACAACCCCGGACACAGCCGACCCACTACATTCCATCGCCGTCTCGGCGAGATCCTCTACACGGGATGCGGGGTTTCACGCAGCGAGGCCGGGCTGAAACGGGCCCTGGAACAGGTACAGGAGCTGCGCGAAGAGTTCTGGCGCGACGTGCGGGTGACCGGCACCGACAACCGGCTCAACCAGGAGTTGGAGAAGGCTGGGCGGGTTGCCGACTTTCTGGAGCTGGCGGAGTTGATGATCACGGATGCGCTGGACCGCCAGGAGTCCTGCGGGGCGCATTTCCGTGAGGAGTACGCCCTCCCGGACGGGGAGGCCAAACGCGACGACGAACGCTGGTGCAACGTCTCGGCGTGGGAGACCAACCTGGCCGGCCAACACCGCCGTTACCAGGAGCCGCTGCGATTCGAGAGCGTCAAACTGCAGGTGAGGAACTACCGATGAGGGTCGAACTTGAGATCTGGCGACAGGACGGGCCGATGTCCGAGGGGCGATTCGAGACCCATGTCGTGACGGATGCAACCCCTGAGATGAGCCTTCTTGAATTACTGGACCGACTGAACGACCAGCTGTCCGAACAGGGCGTGGAACCCATCTCGTTCGAGTCCGACTGCCGGGAAGGGGTGTGCGGGGCCTGCGGGGTCACCGTAAACGACGTTCCCCACGGCCCGGTCCCGAATACCCCGTCGTGCCGGCAGCACCTGCGAGCCTTCGGAGGCATCACGAAGCTGCGGATAGAGCCGCTGCGTTCGGGGGCCTTCTCCGTGGTCCGGGACCTGGTGGTGGACCGCGCAGCCCTTGACTCCGTCATCCGCGCCGGTGGTCACGTCGACGTCATGGCCGGGACCGCCCCGGACGCCGATGACTGCTTGGTTGGTCACGAGGACGCAGAACTGGCCCTCGACTTCGCTGCCTGCATCGGCTGTGGGGCGTGTGTCGCCGCTTGTCCCAACGGCGCGGCCCATTTGTTTGCCGGTGCGAAACTGGCGCACCTGGCTATGCTCCCGCACGGGAAGGTAGAACGCACCCGCCGCGCCCGGGCTGTCATTGATGCGTTGGAGGCATCGTTCGGGCCATGCAGCAGCTACGGCGAATGCGTTGAGGTCTGCCCGGCCGGTTTGCCGCTCACCGCAGTGGCGGCGGTCCACCGGGAGGGCATCCGCTCGTTCTTCAAACGCCGTGCCTAGGCCCTGCCTCGAAAGTGGTCCTAGGCGTTTGCCGGCTCCGGGGTGCCGACCCCACGATTCCTGATCACAGGTCGGACGTCGACCTTGGGGCCGGTCTCCTCTTGGCCGAGAACCGTGAATCCATAGTCAGCGATCATGGCCAGGTCCTTGGCTCCGGCCTGTCCCTCGCTGGTGAGGTAGTCCCCGAGGAACAACGAGTTGCAGATCTCCAAGGACAACGGCTGAAGACTGCGCAGGTGCTGCTCCCGGCCCGCCGCGACTCGCACCTCGTTGTCCGGATGGACGAACCGCATCATCGCCAGGATGCGCAGGCAACGCTGGGGAGTCAGGTCGGCGTGACCCGCTAGGGGGGTGCCGTCGAAGGGCATCAGGAAGTTCACGGGAACTGAGTCCGCACCGATTTCCCGAAGTTCGAAGGCAACCTCCACCAGTTGCTCATCGCTCTCGCCCATGCCCGCTATCAGGCCCGAGCAGGCACTCAGCCCGTGTTCGCGGGCGTGCTGAACGGTCTCGGTGCGGTCCTGATAGCTGTGGGTGGTGCAGATGTTGTCATAGTGCGATTCCGCGGTGTTCAGGTTGTGGTTGTAGGCGTCTGCACCCGCGGCGGCCAATCGTTCCGGTTGCCCTGTCTTCAGCTGCCCGAGACAGGCGCAGATTTCCACATCCGGGTGCTCGGCCTTGATCTCCCCGATGATTTCGGCCACCTTGTCGACGTCGCGGTTGGATGGTCCTCGGCCGCTCGCCACCAGGCATACCCGCTTCGCGCCACCCGCGATTCCAGCCTTCGCAGCGGCGACGGCGTCTTCGTTTTTCAGCCACCGATATTTCAGGATGTCGGCCTGGGAACCGAGGCGTTGGGAACAGTAGAAACAGTCCTCTGGGCACAGACCTGATTAGAGGTTGACGAGGTAGTTCACCTTCATCGTGGTACCGAAGTGGTGGCGTCGCACCCGGCCTGCCGCGGCCACGAGGGCGAGGGTTTCCGCATCCGGCAGCTGCAACACTGTGAGGGCTTCCTCGGGGGTGATGGAGCGGCCAGCGATGATGTCGTCGGCAAGCTTGTTCAGGTCCATGGTCTCTCCTCCGCGACGTTTTGAACGATGTTCAAGCTAGCAGATCGCCCCGACCTCAAAGAGTGGCCGGTCATGGACGAGGTGTGGTTCCATGTCGGCGGATGCGGCGTTGCAGGTGGTAGACGACCCCGTCCAGCTGAAATTCCTTCAGTCCGTTGTGTCGGACG
>JABCNW020000217.1 GCA_013333945.2 Propionibacterium sp. | reverse complement strand
CCGACAACTACGGTCCCGGTAGCAACGGCCTGATGTTCGCCGTCCAGCAGCTGGAAGGCAACCTTCTCGACGCCGGCCACGAGGTCGTGGTCGTGGCACCGAAGGCCAAGGGACCCAACCCTCACCTGGGCCGGGAGGGCCGCATCGAGGTGCGGCTGCCATCGGTGCGGGTACCGAACATGCCCACGCGGGTCGCCAACGGCAGGCATTTTGAACGCACCATCGAGCAGGTCGGCCACCTCGATCCCGACGTGATCCACGTCCACGGTTTGGGAACCGTCGGGGTGCTCGGCACGTGGGCGGCCAAGAGACTGAACAAGCCGATGCTGATGACTTGGCACACCGACTTCGACGCCTATGCCGACCACTACGCCGCGGTCCTGCCGCTGCTGCACGGGGTGGTGCGGGCCTTCGCGAGGCTGACCCACGGGGAGATCCTCAACTCAGACGACCTACGCGATGCGGCGGTGAGGTTCGCCGACCGGGGCCGCTCCACCGCGACCCTGCTGGGGTTGTGCAAGAAGATGCTGGACTCGGCGGACCTGGTGACGTCGCCATCGCCGAAGACCGCCGCCCGGTGCCGTTCCCTGGCGCCGGACGCGAATCTGATCGTGGTGCCGAACGGCGTCGATCCGCTGCCGTCCGGCCCGCCACCGGTTCCGCGCGGCCCGGGCCCGCTGGTGATCTACGTGGGTCGCATCGCCCCGGAGAAGGGGCTTCCGCTGCTGTGTGAGGCCTTCGAGCTCGTCGTGACTCAGCGTCCGGATGCGCAACTCATGGTGGTCGGCGACTGGCAGCGGTACCCGAAGATCGCGAAGGTCCTCGACGCGGGCCGGCGCCGCGGCCACATCATCCTGCCGGGCGAGCAGAAACGCGAGTTGCTGGGGGCGTTCTACGAGATGGGCGACCTGTACGCCTTCCCCAGCCAGACCGACACCCAAGCCCTCGTCCTGCACGAGGCGGCACTGGCGGGTCTGCCCATCGTCTCGGTGGATCCGGAACTGCAACTGGTGCTGGAACCGGGAGTGAACGCCGAGCTCGCCAGCCCCACCCCGGCGTCCCTGGCAGCCGCCATCATGCGGATCATCGAGAAACTACCCGACCCGCAGTGGCGGACCCGCGCCTCCGAGACCTCGCGCCGCCTGGCAGGCCAGTGGACGGTCGAGTCGCAGGCCCAGGAGATGCTCCGCATCTACCAGCAGATCGCCCAGCGCCGCCCTCTCCCCCAGGCTGGTTGATCCGGCACACGAGCACGCCTTCCCCAAGCCGGTCGTGCCGATGCGGGAGAAGTTCACCGCAGGTTCTGCTCACACGGTGTCCGAAAGCGTCTCGTCCGCCTCGTGGCTGTGTGCCTCGATTCCCGCGATGATCCAGTCGAGGCCGTGTTCCATGTCTTGCTCATCACCATCCTCCAGCAGGCCGGCCTCGAAAACGCGACGCGCCATCGGAAAAGAACCGTCGTCCAGCAGCGTGGAAAGCCAGGGAGGCATCACCTGCGGGGACGACGACGTCCGTGCGCGAAGCTCTCGTCGCAGGTAGGCGACGTGACGGACGTGGCCATCGACGAACAACGCCGCATCGAGCAGGTGTTGGATGTCCAATCCGGTCTCGCCGAGCGGTCGCAGGATGTGTTCGAGCCAGAGCAGCCGATTCGGGGTCATCGACATCGCCACCAGGGGGGCGTCAAGAAGCCATGCGTGCTGGCGATAGCGTTCCGCCATCCCGCCGGCCCACAACCTGACACTGGTACGCCAGTCTGCCGCCTCGATGATCCCCTCGGGTGGCTGGCCGAATGCCACATCAACCATGAGGTGAATCAGTTCCTCCTTGGAGCGCATGTGCCGATAGGCAGCCATCGTGCCCGCCCCGAGCCGTTCACCGAGCTTGCGCAGGGAAAGCCCCCCCAAACCGTGCTCATCCGCGATCTCGATTCCCGCCTGGACGATGCGACCGATGCTGAGCCCATCCGTGGCAGGGGATGATTCGCGAAGCTGCCAGGACAGGGCGACCCAGCGGGGCGGTGTCGTATCGGGCATGCGACCTCCTGGTTGACGACACAAATCCATATGCGTACAGTGTACCCACCCTCGCATGCGTACGCCGTACGCATCACGTGCCCAACCTTGGAGAAATGGAAATGACACACCGCCTCACGGCCACCATCACCTTGATGGTGGCGATGCTCATGGACCTGATGGACTCCACCATCACGAATGTCGCACTCCCCGCGATCAGCACCGACCTGGGGGCGACGCCCACTCAACTCGAGTGGACACTCGTCGGTTACGCGGTCGCCTTCGCGACGCTTCTCATCACAGGAGGTCGCCTGGGAGACATCTACGGACGACAACGCATCTTCCTCGTGGGCGTCATCGGCTTCACGTGTGCCTCCGTGTTCGCCTCCCTGTCTTGGGATGGGAACATCCTCATAGCAGCCCGGATCATTCAGGGGGCCTTCGCCGGCATCATGGTGCCGCTGGTGCTGTCCAGCGTTCAGGTCATGTACACGCCAGAAGAGCGGGGGCCGGTATTCGGTGTCATCGGATCCCTGAACGCCCTGGGCGTGATAGCCGGACTTCTCCTGGGCGGTTGGCTCGTCACAGCAAACCTGTTCGGCACGGGATGGCGCAGCATCTTCCTCATCAATGTCCCGGTGGGCATTGTCCTGACAGTCATGGCATTCCTGTACATCCCGGAAAGCCGCTCCGAGCACCCCCTACGACTGGACATCGTCGGCTCAGCCCTCGGCGCCACAGCCGTCATTCTCCTCGTTCTCCCGCTGACCGAGGGCCGGGCTGCCGGATGGGCATGGTGGATATGGACGCTGCTGATCATCGCCCCCATCGCGATCATCGCCTTCGTCTGGCAACAACATCGCAGGGCAGCCGGGTCCGGGACCCAGCTCCTACCGCTCCCGCTCTTCAGGATTCGTTCCTTCTCCAGCGGATTGCTCGTGCAGATACTCGCCTCGATCGGACACGGCGGTTTCGCGCTCATCCTTCTGTTTCACATGCAGGCCGCTTTTCATTTCACCTCCTTCGAAGCGGGACTCACCCTGATGCCGATCGCCATCGGGTCGATCCTCGGCACCCCGGTGGCCATGCTTCTGCTGAAGAAGCTGGGCACGTGGTCGGTGTGCCTCGGCGGGATCATGCAGGCCGCGGCCTACCTCTGGGTCATGATCACCCTCGAACGCACCGGAGATACCCTCAACGGCTGGAGCCTTCTGCCCACTTTCGCTCTCGCCGGCGTAGGAATGATGGTGCTGATCATGCCGCAGACCTCGATCACCTTGGCGGAGATTCCCACGACCGAGGCCGGAGCAGCCTCCGGCACCCTCACGACCTTCGCCCAGGTCGGCATGGTGTTCGGCATCGCGCTGTCCGGCACCGCGTACTTCGGAGCAACCGGCGACAGTGGCCAGAACGTGAGCGCTGGCCTGTGGGTCGTCATCATCGCCTACACCGTCTCCGGTCTGGCCGCACTCGCAATGCCCGCGCGCAGCAGCCAAACCCAGCTCTCGCCCTGACCGCAACGCCCGGGCACCCACCGTACGGTTTCGACAGCCCCGCCTCACCGGCCCTCACGAGAATCGACTCAACCGGCCCGAGAGCAGGAAGAACAGGTCCTCAGGAACCACCGGACCCCTGCACTGAGTGGTGCAGGGGTCCGGCAGGAATTGAGGAAGGGCTTCGACAGCCAAGTTTTGTTGTCAGAGGACCTCGTAGTTGACGGTGATCACCCCGGAGGAGGTGCCACCGATGGTCTCCATGGCGGCCTTGGAAAGGTCCAGGCAGCGCCCGGCGACGTAGGGGCCGCGGTCATTGATGCGAACCACGACGGTCTTGCCGTTGCTCGGATTGGTCACCTTGACCTTGCTTCCGAGGGGAAGGGTCTTGTGGGCAGCGGTGAGGTCGCTGGGGTTGAACCGCTCGCCGGAGGCCGTCGTCTGTTCCTGCCAGTAGTAGGAGGCCTGGCAGGAGCTGCCGCTGGCGGGGCTGAGATCGCCACCACCCGATCCGGAACCGGAGTCGGAGGACTTCGAGGACTCGGAGGAGTCATCGGAGGATTTGCTGGCCTTCTTCTTGGTGCCGACCTGGGTCACCTGAGCGACAGGCTCCTTGGTGACCTGCTCGTTCTGCAGCTCGGAGGCGAACAGCGTGCCGTTGTGGTAGACCTCGACGAAGTTCTGGGTCTTGACGCCGTTGACACCCTCGGTGGTGACCTTGGTCTTGCCCTCCTCCAGCTCGTCGGACTTCTCCTCCTTCTTCTCGAAGGGGACCTCCTCCTCCTTGCTGGTGGTGCGCTTCTCGACGTTGGTGTAGGCGATGGCCAGGCCATCGGTGAGGGAGGTGTCCGCGGCGGGGGTGACGACGTCGTCCTCGTCAGGGGTCACCTGGGCGGCGGTCAGGGCGTCGCCGACGGTTCCTGCGACCCGGAGCTCGACGGGGGTGCCCGCGGCGTCGATGGTCACGTTCTTGGGGGTACTGATGTTGAAGGAGAGCCCCTCGCGACCGATGGCAGCCGACCGGGAAGCGGACAGCTTGGAGTCGGGATCGTTGAGGTCGAGCTGGGTCAGGGCGTCGTCAACGGTGCGGGCGGTGGTCCACACGGTGCGAGCCTCACCGTCAACGGTCAGCTGAAGCTGACGCCCGTAGAGGACGCTGATCTCCATGCCGTTGGTGACCTTGGTCTCCAGCGAGGGGGCGACCACGTCGTGCTCACCGACGGTGATCCCGTTCTTCTCGAGCACCTGCTGCACGGTATCCTCGCGAACCGAAAGGTTGTGGCTTTCCCCGTCCACGGAAAGGGTCACATCGTTCTTGTGCAGTGCCATTGCGACGGCGACGCCGCCGGCGATCGTCAGGGCGACGCCACCTGCCACTGCTGCAATAACCACGTGTTTCTTGGCCATAGATCTCTTCCTGGTCTAAGACTTTCCGGACATTACCGGCGAGGCTAGCCTAGCCGAGCGGTGATTCAATTCCAAACGAAATCTGAGAATCTCTCAGGACTGCGCAAGTCGATTGTAAACCTCGGCATCCGCGCGAGGGAACCAGGGCACCCACCCCTCTTTGCATAAGCAATGAAACCTCTCGTGACAACCCATTTTGCACCGATACGTCAGCTTTCTGACACATGAGCCGGGGCAGCCGGGACGCGCGGCGAATCGTCTCAGCGGAAGCCACGCAGCCTGAGAGAGTTCAGCACCACAAACACGCTGGAACAGGCCATGGCCGCCCCTGCGATCATCGGGGTCAGCAGCCCAAGAGCCGCCACTGGAATAGCGGCCACGTTGTACAAGAAGGCCCACAACAGGTTGCCCCGGATGGTGCGTTCCGTGGCGCGGGAGAGCCGGATGGCGTCCACCACCCCGGTCAGGTCGTCGCGCATCAGGGTGAGGTCGCTGGCGGCCATGGCCGCATCGGTGCCCGCACCCATCGCGATGCCGAGATCACTGGTGGCCAGCGCCGCGGCGTCGTTCACTCCGTCGCCGACCATCGCCACCCGTATCCCGTCGGCCTGCAGCCCGGTGATCACCTCGGCCTTGCCCTGCGGCAGGACCTCGGCATACACGTCCTCGATACCCACCTGGGTCGCGATCTCCTGGGCCACGGCCCACGAGTCGCCGGTCAGCAGGACCGGTCGCATTCCCAGGTTCCTCAACCCGGCCACGGCCTCCGCGGCCCCGGGTTTGAGCTGGTCGCCGACCACGATCCGCCCCAGCAACGCGCCGTCGCGAACGACGAACACCTCACTGCCGAGTCGACTGGCCTCGCCGGGAACCTCGATGCCCTGCTCAGCCAGCAGACGACGGGATCCCACCGCCACCGGAACCCCGTCGAGCAGTGCCCGCGCACCGATGCCGGGCAGGGCCTCGAAGCGCTCTGTCGCGGGCGCATCCCCGGCGCGCTCCACGACGGCACGGGCGATGGGATGCTCGGAGCCGGCCTCCACGGCTGCGGCGACGGCCAGCAGCTCGGTTTCGCCGATGCCGTCGGTGGGCGCGACCTCCAGCACCGACATTCTCCCGGTGGTGAGAGTGCCGGTCTTGTCCAGCACCACGGCCTGCACGGAGCGGGCCTTTTCCAGGGCCTGGGCGCCGCGGATGATCACCCCCAGCTCGGCGCCGCGACCGGTGCCCACCAGCAGCGCCGACGGGGTGGCGAGCCCGAGCGCGCACGGGCAGGCGATGATGAGCACCGCGATGCCCGCGGTGAGCGCGAAGGTGGTGCCTGCGCCGACGAGCAGCTGCACCGTGAAGGTGAGCATGGACAGCGCCAGCACGGTGGGCACGAAGAACTCCGTGATCCGGTCCGCCAGGCGCTGGGCCCGGGCCTTGCCGGTCTGAGCCTCCTCAACGAGCCGCGCGATCTGCGCCACCTGGGTGGCCGACCCGACCGCCGTCGCCTTGACCACCAGGCGTCCCGTGGTGTTGACCGAGCCGCCCACCACCGTCGAGCCCGGGCCGACCTCCACCGGCAGCGACTCGCCCGTGATGACGGCGGCATCGACGGCGGAGTCACCCTCGAGCACCACCCCGTCGGCGGCCACCTTCTCTCCGGGACGCACCACGATGAGGTCGTTGAGCGACAGCTCACCCGCGGGGATCGCGACCTCCGTGCCGTCGCGCAGGATCGTTGCGTCCTTTGCACCGACCTCCAGCAGCGCCCGCACCGCCGACCCTGCCTCCCGTTTGGAGCGGGCCTCAATCCAGCGACCCAACAACAGGAAGGCGACCACGCCCGCGGCGGCCTCGAAGTAGACGCTGCCCATCGGGTCCGCGCGACCGAGGGTGAGGGTGAATTCGTGGGTCATGCCGATGGCGCCGGCGTGCCCGACGACCATGGCCACCAGCGACCACAGCCATGCCACCGAGGTGCCGAGGCTGACGAGGGTGTCCATGGTGGTGGTGCCGTGTCGGACGTTAGCGAGGGCGGCCTTGTGGAAGCTGCGTCCGCACCAGAACACGACGATGGTGGTCAGCAGTAGCGCCAGCCACTGCCAGCCGGGGAACTGCAGGGCGGTCACCATCGAGACCGCGATCACGGGGGTCGCCAGCGTGAATGCCAGCTGCACCCGCGGCAGAAGCACATCGGCGCGTTCCTCCCGGGGTTCGACGGTGGTCTCGCGGGCCCCGTAGCCGGCGGCCTCCACCACGGCGATCAGGTCCTGAGCGGTGGTGCCCTTCGGGGCCTGCACCCTGGCCTTTTCGGTGGCGTAGTTGACGGTGGCCTGCACCCCGTCGACCTTGTTGAGCTTCTTCTCGATGCGATTGGCGCAGGAGGCGCAGGTCATGCCCGTCAGATCGAGGGAGATCGCCACCGAGTTCTTGGCGCCCCCGGCGGGGCCCCGCTCCACCACACCGGCACTGGTCATCTGCCACTCACCTCCTGAGTCGTTTCCTGTGTTGCTGGTTCTCGCGTCTCAGGCCTCCGTGACGGTGTAGTCGCCGGCCTCGGCGACGGCCTCGGCGACCGCGTCGAAGGGGATCTTCTCGTCGGATTCGATGACCATCCGGCCCGATTACCAGTCGACGCTGACGCCCGTGACGCCCGCGATGGCCTGGATTTCCTCGGTGACGTGGGAGGCGCAGTGTCCGCAGGTCATCCCAGCGACGGCGTAGTCGGTTTTCATGGTTGTTTCCTTTCCGGTCCCCGGTGCGTCCCGGGGGTCTGACGTTTTCTTCGGCCCTTGCCGGCAGGCTGTCCGCGTTCAGCGAGCCAGCCGGGAGATGGCGGTCATGGCCTCGTCGCACTTCTCCTGGGCGGCATCCCCGCCCTCGCGCACGGCAGCCGCGACGCAGTGTTCAAGGTGATCCTTCAGCAGGGCCATGGACACCGCCTTGAGGGCGCTGGTGACGGCGGAGATCTGGGTCATGATGTCGATGCAGTACTCGTCCTGCTCCACCATGCGGGCGATCCCGCGCGCCTGCCCCTCGATCAGCCGGAGCCGCCGCAGGTAGGCCTG
>JABCNW020000216.1 GCA_013333945.2 Propionibacterium sp. | reverse complement strand
GGTGGAGGAGATCATCGATGAGGCGATCGGTCGTACCCGGGAGACCGCCGAGGCTCGCAGAATCAACCTCGTGCGAACCGCGGTGCCCTGCGCGCGGATATTGGGGGACCGCCGGCAGCTGATCGACGCCCTGGTCAACCTCGTGCAGAACGCCATCAACTATTCCGACGACAACGCGAGGGTCGTGGTGGCGGCGACGCGGATGAGTGACGATGAGGGCGAGAACGTCGAGATCACGGTGAGCGACAACGGCATCGGTATCTCCCAGGAGGATCAGGAACGCATTTTCGAACGTTTCTACCGCGTCGACTATGGAAGATCCCGGGAGAGTGGAGGAACGGGGTTGGGGCTGTCGATTGTCCGTCACATCGCTTTGGCCCACCAAGGGAGCGTTAAAGTGTGGTCGCGACCTCGCCAGGGGTCCACCTTCACGCTGCGGCTTCCGGCCCACCAGGAGAGGGCCGTCGAAGGGGAGACCCGGGAGGGATGAGGGGATGACCAGGATTCTGATCATCGAGGACGAAGAGTCCTATCGTGAGGCTCTCACCTACATGCTCAACAAGGAAGGTTTCGACGTTGCCGCCGAGGCTGATGGCGAAAGCGGCCTGGCCGAGTACGACCGCAATGGCGCGGACCTGGTTTTGTTGGATCTGATGCTGCCCGGAATGCCCGGGACGGAGGTGTGCCGCCGGCTCCGGGCCCGCGGCAATGTCGCGATCATCATGGTCTCGGCACGGGACTCCGAAACGGACAAGGTGGTGGGGCTGGAGATCGGCGCCGACGACTACGTCACGAAACCTTTCTCCCATCGCGAACTAGTTGCCCGGATCCGCGCCATCCTGAGGCGTGGCCACGACTCCACGCTGATCTCGGAGATCGTCGAGATGGACGGAGTACGCATCGATGTTGAACGCCACCAGGTCGTGGTCGACGGACAGGAGGTGAGGTTGGCGCTCCGGGAGTTCGAGTTGCTGGAGCTGTTGCTGCGCAATGCTGGACGTGTCATGACCCGCGGCCAGATCATCGACCGTATCTGGGGCAGTGACTACGTCGGTGACACCAAAACCCTCGATGTGCACGTCAAACGTCTCCGCAACAAGATCGAACGCGATCCTTCCAGCCCCTCCCGGGTGATCACGGTCAGGGGGTTGGGCTACAAGTTCCAGGGCTAAGCAAAGGTTCGATCGCGGGTGCCGAGGGCGCGGCGCAGCCCCACAGATAGGGGTGGGATCGCTCACGAGGACGATCCGTCGCAGCATGGTAGGATTGCCTGCGGAAAGGGGCCTGCAAGATATGACTTTTACGGTCGGAGAGACGGTGGTCTACCCGAATCACGGGGCGGCTGTCATCGAAGACATAGAGACCCGACAGATCAAGGGAGAGGACAAGCTCTACCTCGTACTGCGCATCATAGGTCAGAATGATCTGGTGGTGCGTGTTCCCGCCTGCAATCTGGACCTCGTCGGTGTGCGCGACGTGGTCGACGCCGATGGCTTGGAACGCGTGTTCCAGGTGCTGCGTGCTGAACATACGGAGGAACCCACCAACTGGTCCCGCCGTTACAAGGCGAACCTGGAGAAGCTGCACTCCGGGAACGTCATCAAGGTTTCCGAGGTGGTTCGCGACCTGTGGAGGCGTGATCGAGACAAGGGACTCTCAGCCGGCGAGAAACGTATGCTCGCCAAGGCCCGTGCCATCCTCGTGGCCGAACTGGCCCTTGCCGAGGACGTCGCCGAGGAGCGTGCCGAGGTGATGCTCGACGAGGTCCTGGCTTCCTGAACCATTGAACAACAGTACGGAAGAACCGGTCGTCGCCCTTGTGGTGGCGGCCGGTTCCGGGTCTCGGCTCGGTGCATCCGTGCCGAAGGCGCTGGTGGAACTCGGTGGCATGTCTCTGGTGCGCCGCAGCGTTCTGGCAATGCGTGCAGGAGGCGGGGGGCACGTGGTGATCACCACCCCCGAGGGCTGCCTGCCGACTTTTGAAACAGCCCTGGCAGGTCTGGACGATGTCGTCTGCACCGTCGGTGGGGCTGAACGCCAGGACTCGGTAAGGCTCGGGCTCGACGTGCTGTCGGAACGTTTCGGCCCCGAGACCATCGTGTTGATCCATGACGCGGCCCGTCCCCTGGTGCCCCCGCAGGTCGTCACCGCTGTAGCGTGCGCGGTGGCGGACGGCGCGGAGGCGGCCATACCTGTGATCCCGGTCCACGACTCGATTAGGCAGGTTGGTGACGACGGATCCCAGGTCGTCGACAGAGACACTCTCCGAGCCGTCCAGACTCCGCAGGGGGCCCGGCTCGGTCTGCTCCGAGACGCCCACGACCATGTGGTCAGGAACGGACTGGCCATCACCGATGATGCGTCCGCGATCGAGACCCTCGGGCGCCAGGTGGTGCTCGTGCCCGGACATCACGATGTGCTGAAAATCACCGAGCAACTCGACCTGACGCTGGCGCAGGTGATCCTGGACGGCAGGAGCCGGGCGTGAGGGTCGGCATCGGAACCGATGTCCACAGGCTGGTGGCGGGAATACCCATGTGGGTGGCCGGACTGCACTTCCCGGAAGAATCGTTCGGGCTGTCCGGGCATTCCGATGGGGACGTGGCTGCGCATGCCATCGTCGATGCGCTGCTGGCGTCGGCCGGGATGGGGGACATCGGATCGAACTTCGGCACCGATCGCCCCGAATGGAAGGGAGCGTCCGGGGTCGCTTTCCTGGCTGAGACCGCCAGACTGCTCCGGGGCGCTGGAGTTGAGATCGGCAACGTCAGCGTTCAGGTGATCGGCAACCGACCGCGCATGGCCGCGCGACGCGGCGAGGCGGAACAGGTGCTTTCCGAGGCCATTGGGGCACCCGTGTCGGTTTCCGCTACCACCACAGACGGGCTGGGTCTCACGGGGCGGGGTGAAGGAGTCGCGGCAATTGCAGTTGCAATGACGACGATGAGATGACGGCTTTCACCGCAACTGCGATCCTTGCGGATGCTGGGCTATTCGACCTCGCTGGCCGGGGCGTTGAATGTGTTGCATTGGCCGAGTGAACCTCCGGAGTTCAGACCACGTTCCGCCCACAGCCGACGGTTCTCGCTCTTGCCGTGGTCACCGACCTTGTCCGGATCACCGTTGGCGCGCTCGTTGAGCCTGTCGTCGCCGACATCCGCGGTGACGGCCAGGATGTCCTGACGGTCAGTGTCGGTGAGTTTGAGGCCCTGCTCCAGGGAGCCGAGAGCCGCGCCTGCGAAACAGTCGGCCTGGGTTTCGAGACGGCGTTTCGCCTCCATCTTCTCGGAATCGTCGGCGTTGTCGACCGCCATGTGGCCACTGAGCAATATCCCGCTCTGTCCTTGGACGACGTGTCCGTATTCATGCGCAATGATCAGGTTGAAGACGACACGCGCTTTTGAGACGTCGGCTGACAGAACGTCGAGCACGTCCTGGGAGATGTATATCTGCTGGTCAAGGGTGCAGTAGAAAGCGTTGTGGGATTTCTGGTTTCCGCATCCCGTGGCGATGGTCTCGCCTTCTGGGTAAACCGTGAGCTTCGGTTGGAATGCCGTGTAGCCGGCCTGTTTGAGAGTGGGTCCCCAGACCCGGGTCAGACAACCGACGTAGGTCTGCAGGCTAGCCTGCAGTTCCTGGTCGTCCTGCTCGCGTCCCGGAAGCAGTTCGAGATCGCATCGCACGGGGGATTCCAAGGACATGGTGTACAGCGGATTGTCCTTCGTCAGGGTCGTCATCTCCGCTTTGTTCTCAGGTTTTGCCAGAGGGGGCGGCTGGGAGGTGACAGGCGGTACCTCCCAGTCCTCGTTCTTGTAATCAGTGGAGACGCTTGCAGGATTTGCCTGGTTGATGAGAGCGATGACCACCATGCCACCCAGAAGCGCAAGGGCACTGAACAGAGCCACCAACAACCCTGTTGGACGACGTTTGGTCGGTGCCGCGTATGAGCCGTAACCACCGGGAACGAATGCAGGCACTGGCTGTTGCACTGCTGGAAAGCCCTGAGGCGCGGGACGAAAGCCCGTGGGCTGACCGGGGCATGGATGAGGACCGGGCTGCAGGGTGGCTGCGCGGGCTGGGAAAGCAGCGGGCTGTGTGGCGGGGAACTGAGGAGGCTGTGCCTGGGGGAAAGGCTGTGGGGGTGCGGCTCTGTGTGGGGAAGTCTGGGGGTGTGCCGGGCTTTGGTAAGGGGACTGCTGCATCGGTGGCTGAGGAGCTTGCCACGGGGATGAAACTGGCTGCGGTGGGGCGGAGGGGGGTTGCTGACCTTGTGAAGGCATTGACTGATGCCAAGGCGCAGGCTGCCGAGTGGGGTACGGATTTCCTCCGGAGCCCTGTGAGCTGGGCTGCCCCGGGTATTGCGGTTGCATCGAGTTTGCCACGGGGTTCAGGGTATCCCTATCAGGGGTCGGCGCGTGGCGTCAGGAGCAAGTTCCCCGGGGCGCTAGGAGGCCTGGTGGTGTCGGTTGCCCGCGACCTACTGGGAAATGTTGCTCTCTACGTGTGGTGGGTTCTTCGTCCTGCTGAGCAGGCCTCACCGGGGCTCCCGAGAGGTGTTTTGTCGCTTGCTGGCGCGACCCTGGCTGTGTCTTTCTGTATTCAAAATGCGGTACGGTCAGCACCGAGAACTTTGATCTGAGGAGCCTCGAGGTGCGTACCTTCCGCTTGTTGTTGGTCCCGCTGGTGCTGTTTTTCGCCCTGGGCATGGTGCCGCGGGCTCCCGCCGATGAGCCTATAGCTAAGTCATACCTTTTCGAAGGCAGACTTGACGAGGACGGTGTCCTGACGGTCACCGAGACCATCAAATTTGATGCTCCACCAGCAGAGCTGACCCAGCGAATTGCGAATCGCGCCCCCATCGACTCTGACCGCTTCTACATGTACGGCATCTCCGATGTGTCCGCGACAGGCGCTGAGAACTTTGCTTCCAAGGTTGAGGGTGACTACACGGTGCTCTCCATGAAGCCGTCTGCCGAGGTGAAGATTACCTATAAGGTCACCGGGACCACCCGCTCCGAACCCGGAAACAACGGGGACGCCAGCGTGTTCACATGGCGGGCGCTCCAAGGGCTGTCGGTGGCTGTTGAGAAGGTTGCCGGTACCTTGCAGGTGGCTGCCCAGGCGCAATTGGTGGACTGCACAGCAGGTCCGCCCGGAACCCTCGACAAGTGTCAACTCTATGCGGCTGGCGCGCACAACTCACCAACCCCGATATTCGAGTCCGCGACACGAGGTGTTGGAGAACAGGTGACCTTCACCGTGGGGTTTAGCGTCGAGGACGTGGCGCCGACGGCCCGGGTCTATGAGCAGTGGAACCTCAAGCGGGCTTTCGCGATCGATCTCGCAACGGCAGGAACCGCATTGGCTGTTCTGGTTGCAGGATCCCTGCTGTTGTGGTGGCTGCATCGTCGAAGTGGTGCGGACCTCTCGTATGCCGGTGAGGTCTCGGCTGTCGGGTCCTTCCGGCCCGTCGGCGACGGGGAATCGGTGTTCGAACCGGGGGAGGGCATGCGTCCTGGTCTGGTGGGAACTGTCGCCGATGAGCGTGTTGATCCCGTCGACATCACGGCCACGTTGATTGATCTCGCCGTGCGTGGTCACCTGCGTATCACCGAACTCCAGCACACCCAGTACGGCTTGGTGGACTGGCAGTTCAGTCGCCTGGAGAACCAGCATGATGAACTGCTTCCCTACGAATCCCGGCTTTTGGAAGCGGTGGTGCCCGACGGGCAGCATTCCTTCGCGTCGCAGTTGCCCGAGGTCCTGGCTCCCGCTTTGGGGGCGGTGCAGGATGCCCTGTACGACGAAGTAGTGGAACGAGGCTGGTTCGAGCACCGTCCTGATTCCACCCGCAGCTCCTGGGCTGTCCGTGGCTGGGTCGGACTTGGTGTCGCGCTGGCGGCTGGGGGCGCCCTGATCGCCTTCACTAGTTTCGGACTGGTGGCTCTGGTGCTGCTGGCCCTCGCTATTTCGCTGTTGTGGATGGCGCCACGTATGCCGCGCCGCACAGCGGAGGGTACCCGGCTCGTCGCGGCTCTCGGGGCTCTTTCCGCCCTTCTCAACACCCAACCGACCAATCAGATGCCGAAGGGCAGGGAGCTGGCAGAGATCTCGCGGCTGCTGCCCTACACGGTTGTTCTCGGTGGGCGTCAGCGCTGGGTGGAGGCGATGGCGGCGGCTGATGTCGACGACACCCCCGATCCGACGGAGGTCGACTGGTATCACGCCCCCGATAACTGGCACCTGCGAGACCTGCCCGCGTCCCTGACACAGTTCTTCAACACGATCCAGGGTCAGTTGTTCAGTAGGTGAGGTATTTCGGGTTCTGCTGACAAAGGCCGCGGATGCTGCTCGGAGAGCGGCTGTGCTCACCGGGATGTCCAGAAATTTTCGCGACATTCCTGAGGCATGAGACGCCAATTGCGCGAATCCCGGTCGGAAGCTGCAAACTAGTGCCGTGCCGCTAGAACTGTTAGTCGTGCTGCTGCTGGTGATCGCCACAGCCTTGGTCTTCGATTTCACCAATGGCTTTCACGACACCGGCAACGCCATGGCCACATCCATCGCCACAGGCGCGCTGAAACCCAAAACCGCCGTGATGCTCTCAGCGCTGCTGAATCTCGTGGGCGCCTTCCTCTCCGTGGAAGTGGCGCTCACAGTCACCAACGCGGTGGTGAACCTCCAAGACGATGTGGGGGCGCCACGCCCCGAACTGCTCGGAGACGGTGGTGAGGGGCTGCTGTTGATCGTGTTGTCAGGTCTGGTGGGTGCCATCTTGTGGAACCTCTTGACCTGGTTGTGGAGCCTGCCGTCGAGTTCGTCCCACGCCCTGTTCGGGGGCCTCGTCGGCGCGACCATCGCGGGCCTGGGGTTTGGTGGGGTCAACTGGGTCGGTGACGGGACCAGACTCGACGGAGTGGTCGGGAAAGTGATTCTGCCTGCCCTCGTCTCGCCGGTCGTAGCGATCATCGTCTCGGGGGTGGGTACCTGGCTGGTGTTCGCGGTCACCCGTGGGATGGACGAGAAACACCGGGAACGGGGTTTCAGGTGGGGACAGGTCGGGTCAGCCTCGTTGATCCCACTGGCCCACGGCACCAACGACGCCCAGAAAACCATGGGGGTCATCACCTTGGCCCTGATTGCCACCGGAAGCTGGACGCAGCTGCACGCGGTGCCATTCTGGGTGAAGGTGGCCTGTGCCCTCGCCATCGCGCTGGGAACCTACCTCGGGGGATGGCGGATCATCCGCACCCTGGGCAAAGGGCTTGTCGAGATCAGCTCTCCCCAGGGCATGGCTGCTGATGCGTCGTCGGCGGCAGTGATCCTGGCTTCCAGCCACATGGGTTTCGCCCTGTCCACCCCGCACGTGGCCACCGGTTCAATCCTGGGAAGTGGCCTCGGGCGCTCCGGTGCCAAGGTGAACTGGCGCGTTGCCGGGAGGATGCTGATGTCGTGGGCAATCACCCTGCCCGCCGCCGCGCTCGCGGGGGCGCCCATGTGGCTGATCGGGCACCTGCTCGGTGGGCTGTTCGGGGCTTTGGCGATAACCGCGATCCTGCTGGCAGCGGCATCGTGGATGTACCTGCACTCCAGGAAGTCCGCCATCGACCACAGCAACGTCAACGACGACTGGGTGGAGAATGTCACCACTCCGCGCCCGTTGGCAGCCGCCACCGAGGTGGCGGATCTGATTGAGATCGAACAGCCTGAGGGCAGCCGCGCATGAAAATCCTCTGGCTTGCGTTCGAGGGCACCTGGCACGTCCTGCTTGCCGGGTTGATCCTGGGGGCGGGGCTGCCGACGCTGTTCGCTCTGGGGGTGCGTTCCCTATCGATGGGCACTGGAGGTGATCCCAGCAGGAAACCCACCCTGGTGGGAAAAGTGACCGCAGCGGTGTGTTTCGCCGTGGTGCTGCTGGCCGTCCTCGCGGGAATCGCGACGATCGTCGCCCACGGGCTGGGGGTCCAGCTGAGCTTCGACGGCATCATCCCGGTCTTCACAAGTAGGTAGCCCTCTCACGGCGTGACCGGGGCCGCGTCACAGATTTTCGCCCACGCCCCGGGCGAAATCTCTCCTCCCGTGCTCAGGGGAGGACGCCAGCCGCACGACTCTATATATACGTGTTAGCATGAATGTATGAGACGGACGGCCGAGGACGCGGCCAGAACCCGCGTCGCGCTGCTGGAGGCGGCGCTGATGTCCTTCGAAGAGAAGGGGTGGCGGGGGGCGACGTTCGAGCATGTGGCCGAGCGGGCAGGTGTGACGCGAGGCGCACTGCACCATCATTTCCGCGACAAGCAGGCGTTGCTGATCGCTGCCCTCGAATGGGGCTGGTCCGACTACGAGCAGCGTCTCTTCGCCGACATCGACGACGAACCCGAGAGCGGCGCACACGAGAAGATCGAGGCCCTGCTTTCGCATTTCGTGCGGCTGCTCACCGGCGACCCGAGGTTCCGGGCACTGGCCTCCACGACCGTGCTGGTTGCGCCGCACGCGGCCGGGCGATCCGGGAAGAATGACGCGCTCGACGGCTGGCGCGGTCGCATCGAGGATGTTATCGCGGCTAGCGGAGAGGCGGGTCATCTCGCTCCGCGAGGTGCTGCCGGACTCGTGCTCGTGCTGCTCCAAGGGTTCACCGTGCCGGCGGCGATCCGCCCCCAAGATCTTCCGCAACCCGACGAACTCGACGTCTCAGCCAAGGCGTTGGTGAGGGGGTTGCTCAACTCCTGAAAGAACAACATCACAATGACTACCAACAATGATTCGCGCCCTGCCGGCGCGACTCCCGTCCGCGCGACCGCCGTCGCCGGAGCTGTCCTCTTCACCGACATGTTGCTCGAGGGCTTGGCGATCCCGGTGCTTCCGCTGCTGCCCGCCGTGGTCGAGCAGGGGGAGGCCGCCACGGGCATTCTCTTCTCCTCCTACGCTGCCGCGATGATCGTCGCGACGCTCTTCACCGGTCGTGTCGTCGACCGGCGAGGCTCCAAGGGACCTCTGCTGACCGAGCTGATCGTCCTCGTGGCTGCCACCCTGCTGTTCGCCACTGGAGGTCCGTACTGGCTGTTGCTGGTGGCCCGTTTCGTGCAGGGCATCGCCGGTGGGATCGCATGGGTCGCGGCCCTCTCCCTGATCGCCGCCGCCACAGGAATCGAGAAACGAGGCCAGATGATGGGCATCGCCATGTCGACGGTGACCCTCGGGGTGCTCGCTGGCCCGCCCCTGGGCGGTTTCCTGGTCGATGCCTTCGGGCCTGCCTCTCCGTTCCTGATCGCAGCGGCCGTCGCGATCGTGGACATCACTCTGCTGCTGACCCTGATCCCGGGATCCCCCCGGCAGAGTGACGACACCGCTGGTCCCCTCACCGTGTTGAGGGTCCGGGGCTCCACCTCCATCGTTGCGGCTATCGGCATCGGCGCGGCAGTTCTCGCCGCGGTGCAACCGGTCCTGCCCGGTCGCATTGGTGAACAGTCCTCCGCAAGCACCATCATCGGTGTGCTGTTCGGGATCGCCGCGCTGGCCGGCATCATCGCCAACCCGATTGTCGGGCGCCTCATGACTTCGACGACACCCCGGTTGCTGGTCGGTGCCGGTATCGTCGCGGTCACCGCGGCCCTGCTGGTCATCGGCTGGTCGGCCGAGCTGTGGCAGATCGGAATCGGTATGGGGCTTCTCGGCCTGTCCTCGGCGATGCTGCTCGCCCCGGCCACCACGCTGATCAGTGAGCAAGGATCCCGGTCGACGCCGCCGACCCTCGGGGGCTCGTTCGCGCTGTACAACCTCGCCTATGCTGCTGGTCTGACCATTGGTCCGCTGCTGACGGGGGTCGGTGTGCAACAGGCCGGGTTCACCACCGCGATGGCGATCACCGCCCTGGTGTTCGCGGTTCTCGGTGGCGTCGCTCTTGTTCGCCTGCCCGCAGGGCTGGCGAGGACCACTGAATGAAGGACGTTCATGCGTGATGCAGAAACCCTGAGGCGCGTCCTCGCCCAACTCGACGGGCGAGGGTACGCCTCGTACAAACAACTGGTCGGCAGCTACCGGATCGGTGACGTTCGGCTCTTCGTTGACCACGTGCAGGTCGACCCCTACGCTCCGCCGTCGCGGATGCGCATCATCGTCGACCGGGAGGTCGCGGATCTGTCATCCGACCTGACCGGCGACGCTGCGGGCAGAATCGCGGTCTCCGACTTCCTCACACGCCGGTTCGTGGACGCCGCACATCGGATGGTTCCGAGGCCGGAGGGGACGGGAAACGGCGGGTTCGTGGGCATCGGCCGACCCGGCCAGGAGGTGCTGGAACGCACCAGCGTTGCCGTCCTGGCGGATCGGGTCGAGGCCCGTGTCGACGTGGGCCTGCCCGCTTCCGGGCGCAGGGTCCGCGGACACCAGGCAGTCAGGCTCCTGACCGACCTCCTGCCGCGGGTCGCCGAGGCTTCCCTGCTGCACCGGAACCTCGACCGGCGTGCCCTGCGTGAACACGTCACCCTGCTGCGCGACCAGGAACACCTCCGCGGGCTCCTGCCGGGGCGCGGGCTGGTCGCGTTCGTGGGTGACGGCGCGATCCTGCCCCGCCGCTCCGGCGATTCCGATCTGCCTCTCACAGGCGATGCGGTCGTTCCCTTCGAGAGCCCAGAAAATCTGCGGGTCGCCTTCGACCTGCCCAGCGGTCGCAGGGTCACCGGCATGGGCATCCCTGAGGGTGTGACTGTGATTGTCGGCGGCGGATATCACGGGAAATCGACACTGCTGCGCGCGATCGAACGAGGCGTTTATCCCCACATCGGTGGTGACGGTCGCGAATGGGTCATCACCCGACCGGACGCGGTCACCATCCGCGCTGAGGACGGCCGGGCGGTCACCGGCGTGGACATCTCTCCGTTCATCACCAACTTGCCCTCCGGCGCCGACACGCGCTGTTTCAGCACGACCAACGCCAGTGGCTCCACATCCCAGGCAGCCAACCTCGTCGAGGCCATCGAGACCGGAGCGTCGATGCTGCTGATCGACGAGGACACCTCGGCCACGAATTTCATGATCCGCGACGAACGCATGCGCGCCCTCATCCCCGCTGCCCAGGAACCCATCACCCCGTTCGTGGACCGCATCCGGCCCCTGTACGGCGAACTCGGGATATCGACGATCCTCGTCGCTGGGGGTTCCGGGGCGTTCTTCGAGGTCGCCGACCACGTCATCGCCATCAACCGCTACGCGCCCGTGGACGTCACTGAAAGGGCACACGACATCGCGACCGCCACGTCGTCCGCCGAGAAGACGGAGGTCTTCACCGGCATGCGGGCGGGACGGCCCGGGGACGTGTCCTTGCCACCATCTGGCACTGGTAAACCCGCCAAGGCGCGGAGCCGTACCAGGATCCAGTACGGTCGCGACGACATCGACCTCGCTGCGGTACCGCAGCTGGTCGACGCCGCGCAGACGCAGGCCATCGCTCACGCGCTGGACCGCATCGGTGACCTTATCGACGACCGGGCGGGCATGTCCGAGCGGATCGACGAACTGCTGAACCGTCTCGATGAGAAGGGCCCCGACTGGCTCTCACCCCACCGCGGCCATCCCGGGCACCTCGCCCGCCCGCGCCGCCACGAGATCCTGGCCGCCATCAACCGCTACCGGGGACTCCAGGTCCGGCCCTGACCTCTACAGAGGTTCTGTGGAACTCGAATCCGGTTGAGCTGAACTGTTCGCTGGTGCGTGTGGATCGGCTCAACCGGATTCGAGAGGGCACCTCTCTCAGATCTCGAAACCCGGGTAGAGCGGATGCAGGTCCAGGAGCTTCGCCGCGCGGTCCTTCGATCCCTCCGCGACCTCCGGGGTCAGCTCGCACTTCGCCTTGCCCGGTTTGCCGTCCTTCGTGGTGGTCGGGGTGGTCTTCTTCAACACGTCGGTGATCATGGCCGCGACCTCGTCCATGTCGGAGGTGGTGAAGCCCCGCGATGTCAGGGCCGGGGTGCCGAGCCTGATGCCCGAGGTGTACCAGGCGCCGTTGGGGTCGTTGGGCACCGAGTTGCGGTTGGTGACGATGCCGGAATCTAGCAGCGCCGACTCCGCCTGTCGCCCGGTCAGGCCGAAGGAGGAGACGTCCAGCAGCACGATGTGGTTGTCAGTGCCCCCGGTTACCAGGGTGCTGCCGCGTTTCAGCAGTCCTTCGGCGAGGGCGCGGGCGTTGTCGACCACCCGGTGCGCGTAGTCCCGGAATGCCTCGGTGCGGGCCTCCGCCAGGGCGATGGCCTTGGCAGCCATGATGTGCGACAGGGGACCGCCCAGCACCATCGGGCAGCCGCGGTCGACGTCACCCGCGTAGTCCTTGGTCGCCAACACCAGGCCGCCGCGCGGGCCGCGCAGCGACTTGTGGGTGGTGGTAGTCACCACCTGGGCGAACGGCACCGGATTCTCGTTGCCCGTGAACACCTTGCCTGCCACCAGGCCGGCGAAGTGGGCCATGTCGACCATCAGTACAGCGCCAACGGAATCGGCGATCTCCCGCATCTTCGCGAAATCGATGCGACGCGGGTAGGCGGAGTAGCCGGCGACGATCACCAGCGGTTTGAACTCGGCGGCCTGTGCAGCGAGCGCATCGTAGTCCAGCAGCCCGGTTTCGGGGTTCGTGCCGTAGGAGCGCTGATGGAACATCTTTCCCGATACGTTGGGTCGGAATCCGTGGGTCAGGTGCCCGCCCGCATCCAGGCTCATGCCCAGCAGCCGCTGGCTGCCGAACCGTGCCCGCAGCGTCTCCCAGTCGGCCTCGGACAGCTCGGAGACGTTCTTCGAACCGAACTCCGCCAGCGCCGGGGTCTCGATGTGGTGTGCCAGGATTGCCCAGTAGGCGGTCAGGTTTGCGTCGATCCCGGAATGGGGTTGTGCGTAGGCGTATTCGGCGCCGAACAGCTCACGCGCGTGCTCGGCGGCCACGGATTCCACCATGTCAACGTTCTGGCAGCCCGCGTAGAACCGGTGGCCGATGGTGCCCTCCGCATATTTGTCGCTCAGCCAGGTGCCCATCGTCGCGAGCACCGGTAGACTGGCGTAGTTTTCGGAGGCGATCAGTTTCAGGGAAGCGCGCTGGTCGGTCAGCTCGTCGCGAATCGCTTGGCTGATTCGGGGCTCAACTTTCCCGATCACATCCAGCAGGGTCTTGTAAGCGCCTGAAAGCGCCGTTGCATCAGTCACATCTACTCCTCTGGGGAATTGGTGGTGGAACCCAATCTAGTCCCCGGGGAGCGGTCGTGAGGGCCGAACCCCGGGGGAAAGATCTGACAGGCAGCTGTTCGATGTGCATCAGGTCAGCCGCCACCTGCTGATGGCCCGGGAATCCTCGAGCAATTCCGCGAACAGTCCCTCGGTTTTCGCCAGCTCGCTGGGGGATCCCTGCTGTATGACCCGGGTGACCTCACCGGTTTCGCGGCCGCTCAGCACCGCCACCGAATGGGCTTTCATGACGGTGCTCAACCGGTGGGCGATCACCACCACTGTGCGGCCTCGGGAGAGTTCCTCGAGGGTCGCGGTCAGTACCGCCTCGTTCTCGGCGTCCAAGGCCGAGGTGACCTCGTCGAGCAGGAGGATCGGGGCGTCCTTCAGGAAGGCGCGGGCGATCGAGACGCGCTGTCGTTCACCACCCGACAGGCGCATTCCGCCCTCGCCGACAGGGGTGTCGAGTCCCTGCGGCAGCCGTTTCAGGGCACCCTCCAGGCGGGACCGGCGGATGGCCTCGTCCACCTCCTCATCGGTGGCCCCGGGTTTGGCGATGCGAACGTTCTCGCGGATGGTGGTGTTGAACAGGTACACGTCCTGGAAGACCATCGAGATTCTCGACATCAGCTGCTCTGTGGCGATGTCCTTGACATCAACCCCACCGATGGTGACCCGCCCGGCGGACACATCCCAGAACCTCGCCACCAGTTTCGTCAATGTCGATTTGCCACAGCCTGAAGGCCCTACAATCGCGGTGATCCGATCTTGTGGCGCTTCGAGGGAGAGGTTCTGGAACAGGGGGGTGTTTGGGTCATAGGCGAAGGCGATGTCCTGGAATCTGATGTCGTGGTTCTCGGGAACTTGTGGTTCCTCGGGTTCGGGCATCACGGGGGAATCCAGGATTTTTCCGATGGCCTCCAGCGAGATCTCGCACTTCTGGATCTCCCCCTGGTACAGCAACGCGTGGGACATGGGGGTCACGAGCCGGGTGGTCATGACCACGACGGCCACGAACGTCGCCAGGTCCAGCGATCCATTCAGGGAAAATGCCAGCCCGAAGGCCAGAACCCCGGTGAAGATGGCGTGGGTGATCACCAGCAGGGCTCCCATGGGTGGGCCCTGGAGTTTGAGCAGGCGATGAACCCCTCGGCTCTCGGCCTCCAGGGTGCTTTGGATGGGAGACCACTGCATGCCGGCCAGACCACGGGCCCTGAGCACGGGCTGGAGTTGGGCGTACTCGATCAGCCTTCCCGCGCTGGCCGAACTGAGCATGGGTTCTTGGGCGTGTTCCTGTTTCATGCTGCGTAGACCCCAACGCCACACCACATAGGTGAAGGGCAAGCTGACCGCCATCACCAGGGCCAGTCGCCAGTCGAAGAAGAAGGTGGCCACCATGACGGTGCCGGGAATGACGATCGCCGAGACCAGATTGGGCAGCACTACGGTGGCCAGATGCGAGAGGATGTCCACCTCGCTCGATACCGCGGCTGCTACGTCCCCGGCGGTCCGGGCCCGGAACCAACCCAGTGGGAGAGCCGAAACCCTGCGTCCGATCTTCGAGATCAGGGTGCCGCAGACATCGATGACGCTGACGCGCATGGCCACGACCATGCTGACCCAGTTCACCAGGAAGGCGGCTGTACCGAGACCTATCAGAATCCACAACCACGACAGGGCGGATGCCGGCTCCGGGCCCAGGAAAGCCCGTAGGAAGGGAATCAGGACCACGAAGGCCAGGCCCTGCAGCAGCGCGGAGACGGCGTAACCGGCGATCAGTGCGTTCACGGCCCCTGGTTTGTCGAGGTAGCGGCGGAACTGCTTCAGCATGCCGGTTCCTTTCCCTCAATTCCCTCACGGGCATGGGTGATATCGGTCTGGTTCCGCCACAACCGGGCGTAGGGACCGTCTCGGGTCAGCAGCTCATCATGGGTTCCCAGGTCGACGAGCCGGCCCGCGTCGATCACTGCTATCTGATCCACACCCTGGATCGTGGAGAGCCGGTGGGCGATCACGATCACCGTGCGTTTCTGGGTCAGGTTGCTGATGGCCTGCTGGATCAGGCGTTCGGAATGGCTGTCGGCCTGTGCTGTCGCCTCGTCGAGGATCAGGATGGGGGACGCGGCCAAGAAGGCCCGTGCGATCGTCAGGCGTTGCGCCTCACCCCCAGAAAGATGGGCGCCCTCACCAATGATCGTGTCGTAGCCGTCAGGAAGCTGCATGATTCGATCGTGGATGCAGGCGGCCTTGGCGGCTTCCTCGATCTCGTGGTTGGTTGCATCCGCATTCCCGAGGGCGATGTTCGCGCGGATGGTGTCGGTGCTGAGCATGACGTCCTGGAAAACCAGCGACATTGACGACAGCAGTTCCCGCGAAGGCTGGTCCCGCACGTCGCGTCCGTTGACGAGCACCGTTCCGGAATCGACGTCCCAGAAACGTGCGATGAGCCTGGCTAACGTGGACTTTCCGCCACCGGAGGGGCCGCCCAGCGCCGTGACCGTGCCCGGCGGGCATGTCAGAGAGAGCTCCTGGATGACAGGCTCCCCGGGGTCGTAGGAGAAACTGACGTCACGGAACTCCACCGCGGGGGCGTTCTCCTCCGGGGTAACCTCGGTGTCCGGTTCGGACAGTTCCGGGGCCTGCAAGATGTGCAGGGTGCTGTGTGCGGCCTGCTTTGCCGCGTACAGGTTCTGCGACATCTCCATCAGGGTCAGTAGTCCCTCGGGCAGCCCGACCCACACCAGGGCAAAGGCCACCACGGTCACCGGGGACAACCACCCGTGGAACGTGAACATCAGGCCCAGTCCCATCGTGGCAGCGAACACCGGTCCGGGCCGCAGCAGCGAGGCGATCAGGCTCAACCCGATGCTCTGCTTGCGCATCCATGTCAGGGAAATCTCGGAAAACTTCTTCTGGGCCTCGTCGAAACGCCCGAAGACATCCGCGGTCATGCCGAAGTTCTTGACCTCCTTGATGCCGTCCACCAATTCCACGGTCCGATCCGACAGCTGCCGCTCGGCCTCGGAGTAGTCATCGAATACCTTCCTGAGCCCCGTCATACTGGTCGCATACACCACGACCGCGATCAGCAGGTAGCAGCCGATCAGTAGACCGGCGAAGCGCCAGTCCAGCCAGAACAGGTAGCCGAGGCTGACCAGCAGGCTGATGAGGGAATTGGCGAAGTCGCCGGCCAGGTGTGCCACCAGGGAGTGGATGTCGGCGGTGTCGTTCGAGACTGCCTGCCGGATGCGGCCAGAACTCCGAGCCGAGAACCAGCCGAGGTTTACGACCCCCAGTTTGCCGATGAGCCGCTGACGGAGCTCGTGGCGGAGTCTCGCCTCCGCGGCGTGGTTGTTGCCCAGCGCGCAGGTGTAGGAGAGCGAATGGATCACCATGCACACCACCGCGGCGATCACCCACCCCCACAGGTGCGTGGGATCTGAATTCCCCGCCAGGAGGGAACGGGTGATCTCGACGATCGCCATGTAGGGCACCACCTTGAACACCGCGCCCAGGGCAGCAAGGGTGAAGCCCAGGTACATCGAGCCGCGTGCACTGCGGACCAGATCCCACACGGACCTCGGAGCATTCACGGGAATGGCGTCGGATACAGAAGATTGCGTTGACATGATGTCTCTTCCAGATAGAAGGCAGGCATACCTAAGCTAGCATTCTGGGGGTATGCTCCTACAAGGGGTTCCGGAAAAGCTCGTGTGGTGGGATTGGCGCCCTGAATGGGTCGTGGGGCCATGAGGCATGCGCGATCGGGTGCTCTGCCGCCCGTCAGCGCAGGAACGACGTGAGCAGGTGATCCAATCCCTCCAGGGCGGTTTTCAGAGCGGCGGCAGGGGAATCTTGGTGGACGACCCACAAAGCCGCTTCGTTCATGGCGCCCGAGAGCAAAGCAGTCATCGCGTGGCCTTGCTGCTGCTCGATTCCCGCCGCCGCGAGTGCTTCGCCGAGAAGCTCCTGAGAGTTCGCGGCGTCCAGGCTGCGCCATTCCTGCCAGCCCATGATTGCCGGGGCATCGATCAATAGGATGCGAGCGGGGGCGGCCTCGGTGATGGCCTCCAGGAAGGCGTGCGACCCGGACTTCAATTGCAGCTGGGGGTCGGGGCCGGACGCTTCGGCTGCGGCGGCGACTCGCGATGCGACGGTTTCGTGCAGATGCCTGGCGACAGCCCTGAACAGCCCGTCCTTGTTGCGGAAATGATGGTAGACGGCGCCGCGAGTTACCTGGGCGGCGTGTGCGACGTCCTCCACTGCAACGGCGGAGTAGCCGTGTTCGGCGAAGAGATCGAGCGCGCACTCGCGGATCCGTTCGGCGGTTCGGGCGGCGTCGGCTGCGCTGGATCGTGGCATGTCTTCCTTACGTACAACGTGTATGTATGCTGGCTGTATACAAGCACAGTGTATGTAAAGGAGCGTCCCGTGGCTCTTACGAGCATCTATCCGGCCCTCATGTCTGCCGATGTCGCGGCGGCGGCTGATTTCTACAGGCAGGTCTTCGGGTTCGACACAACCTTTGAGAGCGACTGGTACATCAGCCTGCGATGCGGTCAGTCGGAGCTGGCCATCATCGCTCACGACCACGAATCCATTCCTGCGCAAGCCCGAGCCCTGCCTCGAGGCGTGTTGTTGAACATCGAACTGGATGATGTGGATACTCTCCATGCGCAGGTCATTGGAATGGGCCTGGAACCGGTCCTGCCCCTGAGGGATGAGCCATGGGGACAGCGGCACTTCATCATTGAGGGGCCTGACGGTGTTGTGGTTGATGTCATCCGCCCCATTGAGCCGAGCGCGGAATTTGTGGCCTCGTACAGCTAGAACTGCGAGGTTCCGAGAATCCAGTCGGACACCCGAGCAACACCATGTGAGGAGAGTCCTGGTGGGGCCGACTTGCGGTTGACGGTGCGTCACCTGCAAGTCTCGGGCGCATGAAAATCACCGTGCTCGAATCGTTGGCGGCGACCCGGGAGATCTTGGATGCCCCCATCGCCGATCGCCCTGACCTCATCCGTCGCATGCGATCCCCCATGGACGGCATGTACCCGTTCATTCCCGGAGGCCCGGACCAGTTCGCCATGCACGAAGGAACCTTCGGCTTTCCGGTCGAAGGGGTCGATGAGCAGCTGCGCGCCGGGCTGGAAGAGCTGGAGGATGCGCGGGTCCGGGAGCGTGTGGAGG
>JABCNW020000215.1 GCA_013333945.2 Propionibacterium sp. | reverse complement strand
AGGTGAGATCCACCACCGAGGTATCGAAAGCGATCAGATGGTTCTTCAGCGTCGGGAGTCCGTGGAAGATGGAGGCCGTGACGGCAGAGTGGATCACGGATTCGGCCATCGAACCCGACTGGTCCACCACGACCATGAACTGCCACTTCTCCGACTGCCTGCGGGTGCGCGAGTAGAAGATCGGCTCCGAGATGACCAGCTGCCGCGTTTCCGCCGAGTAGTTCTTCAAGTTGGCTCGGATGGTGCGTTTCGGGTCGAAATTCGCCGACACCTTGAAAAAACTGCGGCGATTGGGGTCGCGTCGACCCGTCAGCGTGCGTCGGATCCTGGGACGCATTTTCTCCATCAGCTCGGCGACGACCTTCCGCACAATCTGCCTGGCTGCCTGCAGTACATCGGAGTTCATCAGGTGTTTGGTCTGCAGGATTGCCTGCAACAACGTCTCGGAGGGTTCCACCCGTTCCAGGAGTTCCTTGTTGGTTACTAGCTCAACCATGCCGTAACGCTCCAGAGCGTCCTCTTCGATGGTGCGGACGGTGCGTTTCGGGAACAGGGCGTGGATTTCGTTGATCCATTCCGGAACGGTCAGTCTCGAGGCCCCATCCCCTGCTCCGGCGCCCCAGCCCTGCTCCTCCCGGTCATACAGATACCCCAAGGCATCGGAGCGGGCCTGTTGTTGAGGATCCAGATTCCCGAGCTGTTCCGAACCCCGCCCCAGCACCAGCCGCCAGCGTGTCAATCGTTCATCCATGCCGCCTCCCGAGGAAAAGATCCAGTGATTTCGCGACGGCGGACTCGAATTTCGCGATGGCGGTTGCGTCCTCGGCGGAACCGGCGAAGTCCAGGAGCGTCGATCCTGCTGCTTCCCCCAGTATGAGCTGTGCCACCTGGAAACGTTCGCGTTGGGTGTAGCGGCTGAATGCGCGCCGCAGCCCCGGAAGGGAGGCGAAGAACGCGTCGTCGTCCAGGCCGGTGAGGATGTCGTCGAGGCGGAGCAGAGCGTCCGGACGTCGCAGGGCCGCCTCCCGGGCCACCCCGAGGAGGCCCGCGACGAAATCGCCGAGCTGCTCGGGAAGAGCGATCGCGGACAGCAGTTCTGCGATCTCCGGGTCCGGGCGCGCCCCGGCCAGCCACTGGGCGCCCAGGGCGGCTCCCCGGACGGTGGGCGCTTGACGGTCGTCCGCCACCACCACCGAGAGGGCCTGGTGGTAGCCGTCAATGTCGTAACCCAAATCTCCACCGACCCGTTCCGCGCTGTCTGTCAGTTGGTACACGGCCTGGATAAAATCCTCCAGCTCCGGTCCCTCCGGCAGCGGCGAGAGGCGTTCCAGCAGCCGCACCGAACGGTCGAAGGCCGTGATCAGCAGGCGCCCCAGATCTGCTCGCCCAGTGGCCCGCAGGATCGGGTCGTAACGGTAGAGCCGCATCAGCACACCGGCCGCGGCACCGATTCCCATCAGGTTGGCGGAAGTGGACAGCAGGGTCTCGGTGCGCGCCTGGAGACTGACCGATAGACGGGCCACCCCACACAGGGCAGCCTCCAGAACGAGATTCGCAGCGGCTGCCGGGTCCGAGGTGATGCCGGCGGCGCGTTCCAGCAGACGAGCGGTTACCGCCTGCTCCCGGTTGCCTCCGTAGCGAGCGGCCTCCACCAGGGATCCCTCGAAGGCCGGGGTCCACACCAGGAACCAGCGTTCGACGCCGTCATCGTCCGCGCTGGCGGTCAGCTTGATGCCCGGGATGTCCAGGGCCACCAAGGAGTGCAGCAGCCGTGAACGGCACAGCCCGAGGTCGTCCGACAGGTCGGCGGGCTCCTCTCGTCTCTTCGGTGCGGGAAGCAGACCCAAGGCCTCCAGGTCGGCGCGGAGCTCGAGTGTCAACGGGGGTTGCCGGGTGCCCACAGCCAAGCGTCCGAGCCGGTCACCGCGCAGAGCCTCGTTGACGTGGAGCAGCAGCGGGTGATCCTTCCCGGAATCGTCCTTGACGAGGGCAGTCGTGATTCCCTCGACGAGATCGGTGCGCCAGATCTGCTGATGTCCTCGCAGCTGGGCGAGTGCCCCGGCGGTGGCCTGCACCGCGATCAGGTCGGCAGGGGAGATGAACTGTTTCGATCTGCGAAGCTCCAGCGCCACCTGTCCTAGCAGTTTCTCGCTTGTATCACACAGCCCCTCGGCGCGGTCCCGGTACAGGCGGTCGTAGAAACCGGGATTCGGTTGGCCCGCGTCATAGCCGTCGAGGGCGTCGAGTGCCGTGTAGGAGGTGGGGGTCAGTGCGATGCCGTAGCGGTTGTCGTCGACAGGTGGCATCCACACATCCACCGGCTCTACATCCTTCGACAGCAAGGCATCCAAGCCATCGACGTGGGCGGCTCCGCAGACCACAAGGATGTCATCGCCGACACGCCGCTGAGCATCGGCTATCCGGTGAGCCATGTGCGTTTCACGTGCCTTTGTCTCCGGATCAGGTTCGCCGCGCAGGATTGATCCGAGCAACTTCATCCGCTCCTGGTAGGAATCCAGCGACAACTCCGGGTCGATCTCGATCAACTCGTCGATCAGGCTGGCCATGTCGTCGACACCGAATTCCTGGATCAGCTTCTCTGCGGCCTCCTCGGTGACCGGGGTCTCAGCGTAGCGGTTTTCCGCCACGGCGATGTCCGCGAAGGCCAACCAAGGAAGGTCGATGAATTCGACCGGAATCCCCTCCTGGTGTGCGGTGCGCAGGGCGACCCATTCGGGGCTGTAGTCAGTCAGTGGGTAGAAACTGCCCCGGCGGATGCCCCAATCCGTGCTGTCCTCGGGGGCGTCAGGGAACATAGGCGCCCACGAGTAGAGCATGATCGGAAGCTCATGCTCGAGCATCAGCTCCTCGATGCGCTGGTTGTATTCGGTGGGGCCCTCGACCAGGACAGCCGCGGGTGGGCGGCTCGTGATCCGTTGGGCGACCAGACGCGCCGCAGCCGGCGAATGATGTCTGACCCCGAAGAATTCGACCACGCCGCCATTGTGCCCGAGGACGCCGACAAAGGACGGTCGATGGCGTGGCCATGATGGAGGAACCGGCCTGTGACACCTACGATGGTTCTGCCACCAGGCCGGAGTTGTGGGAGAACGCCACCAAGGTGGGGTTCTCGAGCGGTGGATGTGTGGCGTTGGACGTCAAGGAGACCTGATGCGGATAGTCGCCATAGCCGCGGTAGCCGACAACGGCGTCATCGGGTCGGGGGAGGACATGCTCTGGCACATCCCCGCCGACTTCCGTCGTTTCAAGGCCGTCACCACCGGGAACACCATCGTCTTCGGGAGAAGAACCCACGAACAGGTCGGGCTGCTTCCCGACCGCCGCACAATCGTCGTCACCCGGCACCCGGGTTGGTCGGCAGAGGATGTCGAGGTTGCCCATTCCATTGAGGAGGCCATCCGGTTGGCACAGACGACCCCGGAAAAGACCTGCTTCATCGGTGGGGGTGGGGAGATTTACGCGGCGGCGTGGCCCTACCTGACGGAACTGGACATCACTCACGTCCATCAGGAGCCGGAAGGGCCCACCACTTTTCCCATCATTGCTTCCCACGAATGGACCGAGATCAGCCGCGAGATCCACGAAGGCTATGACTTCGTTCAGTACCGGCCAACCCCGGCGCCCGAATGAACCGACCGGTTCGTGTCGGGGGAGATCACTAGCCTGACCTCCATGCGATCCACATCCAGCATCTTGCATCTGGACCTGGACGCGGTCTTCGCAGCGGTGGAGCAGCGCGACAAACCCAGCCTCAGAGGCAAACCCGTGATTGTCGGAGGAGCCGGGCCGCGGGGAGTGGTGGCCACTGCCAGCTATGAGGCCCGGGTTTTCGGGGTGCGATCCGCCATGTCAGGGACAGAGGCCCGACGCCGCTGCCCCCATGCAGCCTTCCTGGGCGGCAGATTCGATGCCTACCGGCAGTCTTCGCAGGCGGTCATGGGGCTGCTGCGGGAGATTTCTCCGTTGGTGGAACCCCTCAGCCTCGACGAGGCCTATGTAGACCTCGAGGCCAGTGACTGGGACCTTGGGAAACTTGACGAACACGTCGCTGGGTTGCGACAAGAGCTGACCAGGCGCACCGCAGGACTGACGGCATCGGTGGGGGTGGGCAGCAGCAAGTTCCTGGCCAAACTGGCCTCGGAGGCGGCGAAACCCAACGGGGTCCGGATCATCGCTCCCGGAGAGGAGATTGAGTTCATTTCCCCGCTGCCGGTGCGGGCGATCCCTGGGGTGGGGCCGGTGACGGAAGGAAAACTGCTGGCCCTTGGCCTGGCCACCGTTGCCGACCTGCGGGTCGCCGACCCTCGGGAGCTGGTGCGTGAGCTGGGGCGTGCAGCCGGGGAATCGCTACGGCACCTGGCGCATGGTCGCGATGACCGTGAGGTGGAGGCGGAAAGGGAGGCGAAATCCATCTCCGTGGAAGACACCTTTCCCACCGACCTGACTGATCGGCCCCGTCTGGTTTCCATACTCAGGCGAGATGCGGAATCGGTGGCCGGGCGATTGCGGCGTTCCGGTTCCTTCGCTCGCACGGTCGCAATCAAGGTGCGGATGGCAGATTTTACGACGATCTCGAAGGCCAGGTCGCTGGGGGGAGCGACGGATCGTGCCAAGATGATCAGCCGGGTGGGTGAGGAACTTTTGGCAGAGGTGGACGTTCGCGAGGGGGTGAGGTTGCTCGGCATCGGGGTGAGCAACTTCACCCGAGCCGCCCAAGAGCGCCTGTTCGAGGACGAGACCCAGGAGACGGGAAGAACCGAGACCGAGACCGAGGTGGACACCTCGGGGGTGCGTGGCCGCGGGTTCTTTCCCGGGGCCGACGTGATTCACGACGCACTGGGGCGTGGCTGGGTGTGGGGATCTGGGCTGGGTAGGGTGACCGTTCGTTTCGAGACCAGGCACACCGGCCCCGGACCCGTTCACACATTTCTAGCGGATGACCCGAAGCTGCGGCTGGCCAAGGAACTGTCCGATCTGCCCGCAACTCACCTTGAGACGTCGCCAGAACAAGACCTCCACCCCCGGTAAGCTAGCACCCGCTGACCGGCGTGGTGGAATTGGTAGACACGCAGGATTTAGGTTCCTGTGCCTTGCGCGTGAGGGTTCGAGTCCCTTCGCCGGTACCCATGAGGATCTTCCTCAGATTTCCTGCCGTATGACTTTCTTCTCGCTTTTGTGGCGGCCTGCATCGGATGGTCTCTGGTCATGCCCTAGGTGGATCGACGCTCTTCTATCTGCCGTTGTGGTGAGGAGAACGCTCGTTTTCTTCTGTGCTCTTGATTCCCGGGGTGGGGCTGGAGTGTAGGAAAACGGCGACCTCAATAGTTGCGGGGAAAGTGCTGGTTGATTCGTTGGGGATTGATTTTTCGAATGGTGAAATGTTGGGCTGGATCATTGGGTGGTATGGGGTGTAAATGACTCTTTTTGAGTGATGCATTGTTGAGTAGGACTGGCTCCTTCTCAAGTAAAGGAGTGTTGCAGGTTTCTGGCCTGGTAGAATCTTCTGCGTCCAGAGTGTGGGCGCGTGGAGCGATGGAATAGCGGGAGGTAAAGCGTGGCAAAGAAGTCAAGTATTCTGTATAGAATCCTTAAATGGTTCGGATTGATCTGGGAGCATAAAGTTGAGCCAGGAAAGGTGCTTCCTTTCTGGTTCAATACGTCAAAATCAAAGTATCTAGCAATTTCTATTCCAGTCTACCTGGCGGGTATTGCTCTACTTTTCTTCATGGTCAATGAGGGGCTCTATTGGGGTATTTCTGCTGTTATATCGGGGCAGTTTGTTGCACTCGCAATGCTCCTTTCTGAGCGTTTGACCATTAAGGTGGACCGCAAGCTTTTGGATGAAATAGAAAAGGCGCATAAACGGAGGTTGTGATATATGAAAAATTCTGCTTCTTGTCCCGGGTGCTGTTTGTGATGTGTGAGTGAAGAAGGATGTCGGGGTGGCTTGTCGGCGCTGCCAGAGGCATGTGACCTGCTGCGATCAGCCTGAATCTTGTTTCGCGCCGCAGGCTATTGTTGTCCATTGACGCGTATTCAAGGGCGTTCTCTGGCTGGCGGTGCCTCTGGGGGATCAGCGTGGTGATGGCTGTCAAAAAACCTGTTGGACTGCGAAGAGATTCCACTCGCACCGTTGGGGGCGTGCCCTGTCTCTGAAGTATTTCTTTGTTTCGTCAGGTCAATTCTAAAGAATCCAGAGCTACCAGCGGGGAAGTCCTTGCGTGGCGCGTGCCTGTAGAATTGCTGCAACGATTTTCTTCCTGCTCCAACTCACGAACTCCACGTCGCCGCAGTGAGCTGTTGAGAGCGCGATGGTGGCGGTGAGGATGACGGTTCTCAAGCGCGTTCCGACGATTTCTGATACGGGAATGCGCAGCTGACTTTTCTCGATGTTCAAGTTGAAGGCGTGGGGTTCGAAAATGACTTCCGAAGTGGTGACTAAGAGGTGACTGCCACGTGCCACGCGCCCACGTGCACCGCTAAGGATAGCCGGTATCGAAATGATTCCCCGCGGGATGGCTGAGCATCGTGAGATAGGGGTGCTGCATCACAACATGTCACCAAAGATGTGTCTGGCGGTTTCTAGCAGGTGTGTTCTGTGCGGCTTTCACCGCACCTCCGACCTTGCCTCGACGAATGCGCGGATCGCTGTATCCAGGTCTTCTCGGGTTAAAGAAGCCGACAGCTGGGTTCTGATCCTCGCCCGGCCCTTGGGAACCACCGGGTAGCTGAAAGCGCGTACGTAGACGCCGCGTGCCAGGATGGCGTCTGCCATGCGGGCTGCAAGCACTGCGTCGCCGATCATTACGGGAGCGATCGGGTGATCGGATTCGGGGATCTCAAATCCTTCCTCGGCCATGCGAGTGCGGAAATAGGTGGTGTTCTCGCGCAGCCGCTCGAGGAGTTCGCCGGAGCGGCTGAGAAGACCGAGGGCTGCCAGGGGGGCGGCGACGATCGACGGCGCCAGGGAATTGCTGAACAGGTACGGTCGCGACCTCTGTCGCAGCAACTCCACGATGGGGGTGCGGGCGCAGGTGTAGCCCCCGGAGGCTCCGCCGAGAGCCTTGCCGAGGGTGCCGGTGATGATGTCGATGCGTTCGGCGACACCAAAACGTTCTGGGGTGCCGGCTCCGGTTTCGCCGACGAAGCCCACGGCATGCGAGTCGTCGACCATCACCAGTGCGTTGTACTCGTCCGCCAGGGTGCAGATATCGTCCAGCGGGGCGACGTAACCATCCATCGAGAACACGCCGTCGGTGGCGATGATCCGGTGTCGCGCATCCCGGGTCTCCTTCAAGCGGGCACGCAGATCGTCGAGGTTCCGGTTGCGGTACCGGTGACGAGCCGCCTTGCTCAGGCGTACCCCGTCGATGATGGAGGCGTGGTTGAGCTCGTCTGAGATGATCGCGTCCTCGGCTCCGAACAGAGTCTCGAACAGTCCGCCCTTGGCGTCGAAACACGATGAGTACAAGATGGTGTCGAATCCCTCCGCCCCGAGCCGAAGGAACCGGGTCAGCCCGGCCTCGAGGTCCAGGTGCTGGGTTTGGGTGCCGCAGATGAACCGCACAGAGGCCATGCCGAAACCCCAACGCTCAAGAGCTTCCGTGGCGGCCGCGATCAGCTCGGGTGAGTCCGCGAGCCCTAGATAGTTGTTTGCGCACAGGTTGATGACGTTCCCAGCCGGGACGCCAACGTGTGCCGCCTGAGCCGTGGTGAGCGGCTCCTCGTGTTTGTACAGGCCTTCGGCGCGCAAAGCGTCGAGCTGGGAGGTCACATCGTCGAGGAAGGTCATGGTCGCGCCTTTCGAAATGGGTGTGGAAGTGAGGGCGTTCATCACGGTTCCCAGTGCATGACGACCTTGCCGGATTGGCCGTCGCCTGCGATGGCGAATGCTTCGGCGAATTGGGTCACGGGGAACCGGTGTGTGATGACCCCTGAGATGTCGAGTCCGGAACGGATCAGGGAGTTCATGGCGTACCAGGTCTCGAAGATCTGCCTGCCAGTGACGCCCTGGATCGTGAGCATGCTGAAGATGATCTTGGAGAAATCCAGGGTCAGTTCCTGTGAAGGGGTGCCGAGCAGTGCGATCCTGCCGCCGTGGGTCATGTGGTCGATCATGGAACGCAGCGCTGCTCCCGACCCGGACATTTCCAACCCGATGTCGAACCCCTCCTTCATCGAGAAGCGATCGTAAACCTCTCTCAGGTCCTCCCGACCGGTGTTGACCGTTGATGTGATTCCCAGGGTTTCTGCCAGGGCGAGCCGCTCGTCGCTGAGATCGGTGATCACGACGTTCCGGGCTCCTTGGAACTTCGCCACCAGGGCGGCCATGATCCCGATCGGACCGGCACCGGTGACCAGGACGTCCTCGGCCAGGGCCGGGAACTGGAGCGCGGCATGGACGGCATTGCCGAAAGGATCAAAAATGGCGGCGACATCCGGATCGAGCTCCGGTGGATGCACCCAAATGTTGGCTGCAGGCATGGCGAAGTACTCGCAGAATGCGCCGTTGACGTGGTAGCCGATTCCCCGGGTCTGCTGGCAGAGGTGACGTTTTCCCGCTAGGCAGGCGCGGCACCGTCCGCACACGTAGTGTCCCTCGCCGGAGACGAACTGCCCGATCTCCAGATTGGTCACAGCCGAACCGAGCTCGACGATGGTGCCGCAGAACTCGTGTCCCAAGATGCGTGGGGTGGTGACTGTCCGGGCCGCCCAGCCGTCCCAGCGGTCGATGTGCACATCGGTGCCGCAGATCCCAGTGCTCCGGATTTTTATCAGGACCTCGGTGGGGCCGGGGGAGGGGACGGGAACGTCAACCAACTCCAGGCCTGGGCCGGGGTGCGTCTTCGCGAGGGCCAGCATGGGTTCATCGTCCCACAACGTTTCAACGCATTACCTCCGGGGCGGACATGCTGGTGTGTGGGCAAAGTGGTACAAAAGACGAGGCTATCCCCCCAGCTGGTTCTGCAAGGCGTCGATGGCATTCTTCGCGGTGAGCAGGTTTGCTCCGGTCATTTCCCGGTAACGCTTGATGGCCTGGATCCTTCGATCCTGACGGATCAGTTCCACCAGCTCATCGCGTTCTGCAGGACGAATTTCTCGTGGTCGTTGCTGCAGGGTGTGATCAGCTGATTTGGTCATCTTCCTGTTGAATGCGAGGTTCAACAAGAGCATGAGAACCAAGAATCCGGCCCAGTAGCGGATGAGTATGATACATCCCACTATCGCTACGGCCCATACAGCGTACATGGTCCACGAGGAACGTCGTGCCGGGAGCCCCGCAGTGGTGGGCTGGAGTGGAGTTTGTGAGTGCGAGGTCTCGTACGCGGGTGCTCCGTACATGGTGCTTGGCCCACGTCCTGGAAGGTCGTTGAACAAGGCAGCAAGTTCGCCCTTGGTTTTCGCGGTCAATGCGGAGGACATGCGTTCGTCGAACTCCTCTGCGGTGATCCGGCCCGCGCTCATGTGCTCGCGCAACAGCGTGATTGCCTCGTCGCGTTCCGCATCGCCGATACGCAGGTTCTCATCGCCAGCCATACCAACAACAGTAGCGGGCCGGGAAGAAACTGGTCGTCAGTATCCAGTATCTACACACGTGTGATGCGTTCGGCAGGAGGCCCTCATCGGGGCTGTCGCACAGCTTCTGGAAGACTGGGGATATGAGCCTTCATGATGTGCGACGAGACTATTCCGGGGATGCGCTCCCGCAGGACCTGGCCTCCTTCGATCCTTGGGAGTTCTTTACGTTCTGGCTCGAAACGGCGATAGCCGCTGATGAGGTGGAACCGAACGCCATGCTGCTGGCCACCATTGGTGCCGACGGTCGTCCGCGTTCCCGGGTGGTGCTGCTGAAGGAAGCAAGCCGTAACGGTCTCGTCTTCTTCACCCACTACACGTCCCCGAAAGGTGAGCAGCTGGCTGCCAATCCGGTCGCATCGGCCACGTTGTGGTGGCCGCACTTGATGCGCCAGGTGCGTGCCGTGGGGGCGGTGACGAAACTCACTCGCCAGGAGAACGAAACCTATTTCGCCAAACGTCCCCGGAATAGCCAGCTGGGGGCGTGGGCTTCCCGGCAATCCGCACCCATCGTCTCCCACGACGACCTGCTCGAGGTGGCGGCTCAGGCATCCGAACGCTTCGAGGGGAAAGACGTTCCCTGCCCGCCGGAATGGGGTGGATATCGGATCGACGTCGACGAGTTCGAGTTCTGGCAGGGTCAGTCCGGCAGGCTCCACGACCGGGTCCTGGCCCGGCGGAATGTGGATGGCTGGAACGCCATCCACATTCAGCCCTGACCATACGCTCCATGCACAAGGCCAGAGAGGTCCGCTACTCCGAGGTGTGATTCCTGCGCCTGGAAAGCTTGATCCGGAGTGGCCGGCGTTTGCTTTCTCCTGAAGCGGATTCCTCACTCACGGTGATCTCCTGGCCGTCCAGGTGCTCGGCAACGGATTCCCTCACGTGTTCGGTCACCTTGTCCATCACGTGTTCGGTCATTTCCCGGCGCAGTATCCGGTTTTCCAGTCGCAGGCGCTGCCGGTGTTCGTTGCTGAACGCGCGCAATGTCGCCAAGCAGGCCAACACCATCACCACGCTGAACGGTGCCGCTGCGAGGATCGTCATGGGCTGCAGCGCGTCGAGACCGGCGGTCAGGTTTCCTCCCGCTGCCGCACCGCCCCAGAGCAGTACGGCGGCAATGCCGCCGCCAAGGATGGCCCACGTCACGCGGGTCAGGACAGGGGGATCCTGTTCCCCGCCGGTGGCGACCATGTCAACCACGAAGGCCGCGGAGTCGGCGCTGGTGACGAAGAAGATCACCAGCAGAATCAGAAATCCAACGATCAGCACGTTGCTTGCAGGGATGTGCTGCAGCACCTGGAACAGCGCATTAACCTTGTCGACAGTCCCATCGCCACCCACCAAGCCGCTGGAATTCCCCTGAGCATCCACGAGGGCATCGCCGGTACCATTGGTTTTTTGCCACTCTAGCTGTTGCCACAGCGCTGTTCCGCCCATGATCGAGAACCACAGGAAGGTCACCAGCGTCGGCACGGCCAGCACTCCCGCCACGAATTCCCGGACCGTGCGCCCTTTCGAGATGCGGGCGATGAAGATTCCCACGAACGGCGACCAGCTGATCCACCAGCCCCAGTAGTAGGTGGTCCAGGACCCGAGCCAGGACTCGCCCTCACCGCCTTGGAATGGCAGGGTGCGGGAACTCAGGTGCACGAAATTGCTGAGGTAGTCGCCGATGGTCTGCACGAACTCGCGCAGCACGAACAACGGTTGGCCGAGCAGCAGCACGGCCAGGGCCAGCACTGCGGCCAGCATCAGGTTCGCGTTCGAAAGCCATTTGATGCCACGGTCCAGGCCGCTCAGCACCGAGCAGGTGGCCAACGACGTGATGATGGCGATGACCGCGAGCAGTACCCAGATCTCAGGCTTGAGGATGTTCAGGTACTCCAGGCCGGATGTGAACTGGGAGGCTCCGAAGCCCAGGGAGGCCGCCACCCCGAACAGGGTTCCGACGATCGCGAACACGTCGACAACATCCCCAAGCCAGCCGCGCACCCGCCTGCCGAACAGCGGCTCGAGCACCCACCTGAGGGATACCTTCCGTCCCTTGCGGTGCACCGTGTAGGCGATGGCCAGCCCGACCACGATGT
>JABCNW020000214.1 GCA_013333945.2 Propionibacterium sp. | reverse complement strand
GTACACACGCGTAGCGTTTCCCAGCGCCAAGCGATCCACGATGTCGTAGAAGTAGACCCGCATCCCAAGACCTTCGGCCAGCACCGACAGCTGAGAGCCGATGTTGCCGTAGCCAACAATTCCCAGAGTCCTGCCGCGCACCTCATGAGATCCAGTTGCCGATTTGTCCCAGATGCCTGCATGCATGCTGCTGTTTCTGTCCCCCAGGCGCCGCGCCAGGGTAATGATCTCACCGAGGGCCAACTCCACCACGGAGCGCGTATTGGAGTAGGGGGCGTTGAACACGGCAACGCCCGCAGCTGCCGCAGCTGGAAGATCGATCTGATTAGTCCCAATACAGAAGGCGCCGACCGCGAGCAACTGCGGATGAGCTTTCAACACCCGCTCAGTGATGTGTGTCCGGGAGCGAATGCCGAGAAGCTCGACACCGTCAAGGGCCTCGATCAGTTCAACTTCATCGAGCGCGCTGGACAGCACCTCGACCTCGTGGCCGCGGCTTTCAAGCGCACGCACGGCCTCGGAATGGATGTTTTCTAGAAGCAAGACCTTCACGGCAGGTCATGTTACAGGCGCACCCCATGGTCACAAGGAGAGAGCGGCCTCCAGTAGCCTCTGCGTGTACTTGTGCCGTGGTTCCTTGAAGACTTTTTCCACAGGACCTTCCTCAACAACTTGCCCAGCATCCATCACCACGACCCGCTCTCACAGATGCCGCACGACGGCCAAATCGTGGCTGACGAACAACATCGCAAGATTTCTTTCCCGAACGGCTTCAACGAGTAGATTCAACACCTGGGCACGCACAGAGACGTCGAGAGCTGAGACGGGCTCATCAGCGATCAGCAGGTCCGGTGAACTCACAAGAGCCCGGGCAATGGCGACCCGCTGGCGTTGTCCCCCAGACAGTTCATGAGGAAACCGATCCAGCATCGCAACGTCCAACCCAACTCCCTTGATGGTTTCCGCTACGACACTTTCTTTTCCTTCCCGGGCTTTCAGCCACGGTGAACGAAGTGGCTCGGCAACGATTTCCCGTAATTTCATGCGTGGGTTCAAGGATGCATTCGGATCCTGTGAGACCAAGGACACCCTGCTTCGGACATCAGCGAGGTCCTTGTCGGACAGCCCATCGATCCGCCGACCCTCGAAACGTACCTCACCCGCTACCGGACGGACTAGACCCAGCAGAGTCCTCAACGTGGTGGTCTTGCCTGATCCGGAACCGCCGACCAGCCCCACCCGCTCCCCCGCAGAGAGGGTAGCGCTCACCTTGTGAAGTGCCTGGAAAGTTCTGCGACCGCGGCGAAAAATCACATCGACGCCGTCCAGTTCCAATAATGCGCTCATTTCTCCACCCCTCGCCAGTAATCAGCCACGGTCGGGAGTCGGCTTCCAGGAACCACATCTGACAATCGCGCAGCGGCAACCAGGCCTTGAGTATAAGGATGCCGAGGAGAACCGATCACTTCCTCGATGGAACCGTTCTCAACAATTCTCCCATCGAGGACAACCATCACTCGTTGGCAGACCTGCCGTACCACCGCAAGATCATGGCTGACGAACAGCGCAGCCCGGCCCGCGAACTCGGCATCGAGAAGGTCGAGAATCTGTTTCTGCACGATCACGTCGAGTGCAGTGGTCGGTTCATCGCAGATCACTAGGTCTGGCCGGTTGGCCAGGGCCATGGCGATCAGGGCGCGTTGTCGTTGCCCGCCGGAGAGCTGATGTGGGAAGGAGTCTGCGATACGCTCAGGATCCGGTAGCCCTATATGCGCCAGCCAATCCAGCACGAGGGCCCGGATTTCTCCCCTGTGTTCGGCGTGATGCAAAGCCACCACCTCACCAATTTGACGGCCGACCCGCATGGTTGGGTCTAGCGCCGTCATGGGTTCTTGGAAAACCATCGAAACCACGTCTCCACGCAGTTTTCGAAGTTCCTTCTCGGGGCGTCCCACAAGTTCTCTGCCAGCCAATCGGATCGACCCACTGACCTGAGCGTTCTCTGGAAGCAGCCCCATGACGGACAGCGCTATCACGGTTTTCCCGGAACCGGACTGCCCGATGAGGCCGAGACGCTCCCGCTCACCGAGAACGAACGAGACCCCGTCGACAGCCACCTTCCGACGTCGCCCGAAGGTTACTCGCAAATCTTCGATCTCTAGAAGACTCATGTCAGCTCCCGCAGCCTGGGGTCGAGAAGATCACGAAGACCGTCTCCGAGCAGGTTGCACCCCATGGTCGCCGCAGCTATGGCCACTCCGGGCCACAAGGCGATCACAGGAGCCACGAAGATCTCTTTCTGTGCCTCCTGCAGCATCCGCCCCCATGTTGGTACATCCGTTCCCGACCCCAGTCCCAGATAGGAAAGTCCGGATTCCGCAAGGATGGCGATCCCGACGCTGACGCTGGCCTGCACCCCCAGCACCGGAGCAATATTAGGAAGCACATGCCTGAGTGCGATATGCCGGCGCGGAGTACCGGAAAGCCGGGCTGTCTCGACGAAGGCCAACCCCATCACCTGGATGGTCGCTGCACGGGCAATCCGCACGAAACTCGGGATCGTGGACAGGGCTATGGCCATCAAGGCAGTCCACATGGATCCGCCGAGCGCGGCCGCGAACAAGATGGCCAGCAACAGGGCAGGGAAACCGTAGAGCACATCGGCTCCCCGAGAGATCAGGGCGGCTCCCCAGCCGCGCGACATCCCTGCGATCATTCCGGCAGGGATACCGATCAGCGCGGCCCCGGCCACCGATCCCAGCCCGACCAGGAGCACCAGCTTCGCCCAGCGATCAGGCGGCTAGCAATGTCAAAACCGCTGTTGTCGGTACCCAGCCAGTGGGCGAGCGATGGCGCCTCCCGGATGCCTCCCGTGACAGCTGCAGGGCCATGAGGAGTCCAGAACAACCCCACCAGGGCGAGTAGGAAAACGAAGGAGATCAACACGGCACCGAAGGCCAGATTCGACCGACGCATCATGAGATCGTCCCCGCTTCTTTGAGCCTCGGATCGACGGCCTGGTACACCACGTCAACCACGAAATTGATCACCAGAACCGCCCACACGAGGATCAGGACGATTCCCTGGACCAACACCAGGTCACGCTGGGAGACTGCCAGCAACAGCCGTGAGCCCAGCCCCTGGATGGCAAACACCTGTTCGATGATGATTGCCCCCACCAGCAACGTCGCCACCTGGAGCCCGATCACAGTGAGCAGTGATATCGCGATGTTGCGGGTTCCATGACGTAGCAGCGCACCCAGTCTGGACCATCCGACGGCGCGGGCGGTACGGAACCAGTCCTCACTGGTCACCTCAATCACAGCGCTTCGGACATAACGCGCCAGCAGGCTGCCCTGCACCAACGCCAAGGACGCGACGGGGAGCACCAGGTGGGTCGCCCAGCCCACCGGATCACGGCTCAGGGGAACATAGCCCCCGGCGGGCAGCCACCGCAGGTTCACCGCAAACACGATGACCAACCACATGCCTGCCCAGAAAGCAGGAACGGACAAACCGGCCTGGGAGAACGTCGATGCGACGAACCCGCTGACATGTCGTCGCTTCAGGGCCGCGAAGGAACCAAGCGGGATCGCGATGACCAGGGCGAAGAGCATCCCGAGAACCACCAACCACACGGAGATACCAAGCCTCGGCAGGATCTCCCCCAGTACGTCGCGCCCCCCCACGAAGGTGGTACCGAAATCGCCCACTATGACTCCCTTGAGCCATTCGAAATAGCGGAGCAGCAGCGGACGGCTCAATCCGTGTCGTTCCTCGAAGGCAGCCACTTCTCCCGGGCTCGCCTGGGTACCCAACACCACGTTGGCGATGCTCCCGGGAAGCGTGTTGGTGACCAGGAAGATCAGGAGCGAAGCCACCAGCAGACTCACCATCAGGCCGATCAGCCGCCGGCCAAGATCCCTGAGCAACACCTCAGCGGCTGGTGGCTACGTGGGTCATGTCGAACGACAGTCCCGTGGCGTTCGTCGTTATCCCCGAGATCTCGGTCGTGGTGACCACCAGATTGGGTAGCAGGAACAACCAGTCGGCTGCGGCATCATCCGCCAGCAGTTTCGCTGCCTCCTTCAAGATGGTCTCCTGTTCTGTGTTCGTGGGGGCAGCGTCCGCTTTGTTGATCAGCTCCGCGAACTGGGGATTGTTGTACTTCCAGTAGTAGTTGGGATTGGCGAACTGGGGAAGATCCCAGGGTTCAACATGGGCCACGACGGTCATGTCGTAGTCGTGCTGGGTGTAAACCTGCAACAGCCACGTGGAAAAGTCCAGCTCCTCGACGTTGACCTCAATACCGACCGCACGCAACTGGGCAGCGATGAGTTTCGCGATAGGAGGACCGTAGGGAAGGGTGGGCACCCGAAGGCGCAAGGTCAGGCCACTGGCATATCCGGCCTCTTCAAGAAGTTGTTTCGCCTTGGCCGGATCGTACGGGTACGTGTTGGAGAGGTCCTCATACCACGGGTCGGTGGGGGGAACCATCGACCCGATGAGGGTTCCCTTCCCACCCCAGACACTGTCCAGAACGGCCCTGCGGTCAATGGCGTGGTTGATGGCCTGCCTAACCTTGAGATTGGAAAGAGCTGGGTTGCTGTGGTTGAAACCCAGCACAACTTCACCGTTTGTGGTGCCTTCGAGCACCTTGAAGCGGGATGCATCGGAGAACTGGCTCACCGACTGAGGAACAGCCAGGTTGGAGATGATGTCCAACTGACCCGATAGCATCGCCGTCACCATGGCGTTCGCATCTGCGTAATACCTGAAGTTCACCTCATCCACGCGAGGCCCGGTTCCCCAGTACCGCTTGTTTCGCGCCAAGGAAACCACGGAACCGATGTCATGGCGCGAGAAAACATACGGGCCGGAACCGGCAGGTTGCTCACTCAGGTTCTGCTCAGAAGAAAGGTCGTAGATGATCCCAGCCGTGGATGTGATGTCATAGAGCCAGCGTCGGCTTGGACCTGTCAGGGACACTTCCACCGTACGTTCATCGACGGCACGCATCTCCTTGACATGACTCATCTGCTTTTTGAGCACCTCGGTTGTGTTCTCACCGTCCCGCGTACGTTCGAAGGATGCGATGACCGCAGCTGCATTGACTGGCTTCCCAGAAGCGAAGGTGGCGTTGGGCTCCAACTTGAAAGTGTAGGCACTACCGTCAGAACTAACACTCCACGAACGGGCCAGAAGGGGTTTGATCTCGCCCTTCTCATCGATACGCACCAATGTCTCGTAGACGTTGTACAGCAGCACAAACGGGGTACCTGCTCCCGTATCAGTGGCTGGATCCATGCCTGTGGGCTCGGTAGTTGCCCCAACATTGAGGACGATGGGTCCCGACCCTGCCCCACTGGATCCGCCGCAGGACACCAATGCCAGGCTGAATCCCAGCAACATGACCAGCAGAGCCATCAAAGGGCGAAAAGGCCGGTTGGTTCTCATGTCTACGTTCTCTCCCGTGATGGACGGCGATGAAGACCTCGGCAATCCTAACCCGCTTCCCCACCTCAAACGTTAATGCTGCGCCGCCCAACTGATTTGGCGTTCCCTCACACCCGGTGTACAGTTGATCAAGCACCGCGGGGTGGAGCAGTTCGGTAGCTCGCCGGGCTCATAACCCGGAGGCCACAGGTTCAAATCCTGTCCCCGCTACTATGCTCGGTTCATCTGAGCGGCTGGCTCGATGGTCGTTGAACCTCGGACACGCAATCACAGACGTCGGGATTTTCATCCCGACGTCTTTTTCATGCCGCAACCCACAGTTGACACCACCCAACCCCCATCGACCGGGGACATCCTGCTCAAGCAGACCGACTCCCTCCGTACCCACACCTCCGGCACGCCGAGACATGACAGCAAGAAGCACATCCTCAGGAATTTCTCAGTTAACACTCACCCACATGCACCCCAACCTCAACTAACCTATGAATTTCCTGTGAAAAATTTTGACAAAAGTCCTAGTCAAAGCAATTTGAACACTCAATCCCCACCGACCGTCCGCAGAACCCTGAAGTAAACTTGAACTC
>JABCNW020000213.1 GCA_013333945.2 Propionibacterium sp. | reverse complement strand
CCGACGTGAAAGTGGAGTATCCCTCATGAAACGGCTGGATGTTCCGACCATGGTCACGGGAGTGATCGTCATTGGTTTCGCGGCAATCTCCGCGTGGGCCGCCCTCGGCCAAGGATTCTTCGTCCCCATGAAGATGTTGTTCGCCGGCGTGTTGCTGGTGGCGGGGTCACTGGGGTTGATGATCATCCTCGGACGTTCCCCCAGAAACAGGAAAACCAACGAAAGGAAAAAATGATGGCAGTAGTTCGTTCAGACACTGACAAGTGGATCGCAGGCGTCGCCGGAGGAATCGCCGAAGCGACCGGCTACGAATCCAGAACCGTACGTCTGGTGCTCGCTCTGCTCATGATGTGTGCTGGTTCCGGGCTCCTGATCTATTGCATTTTGTGGGCCATCATGCCACGTCCCACGGGTGGTTCCCTGGCCGAGGACGGGTTGCGGGAGATCAACAGGTGGCGCCAAGAACGTCACCGCTGAACCCCCGGTTCTTCACATCCCATCAGTCGGCGCCTTGTCCGTGAAACAGGCGGGGAGGAGTATTCCGGCTTTCAGGGTCGCCGGGCCGGAGCCAGGGCCTCATCAGCAGCACTCTCATCTCGGGGAGCTCCTCAGCCGATCCCCATGGGACGAGGGCCTGCTCAATACTCTGGAACCGACCCGGTTGCTCTTTGTCGAGGAACCACGCCAAGAGCTCCGAGGCGATCTCGATGGCGACACTCTGCACGCGACTGCCTCCGCGCACCGCACCCTCCCAAAGTCCGCTGCCAACGTTCTGACCCCACCCGTTGCCATGCAAGAACCTTCAAACACAAGGTGGGCGGTCTCGTCATCACCCGCGACCTGAAACTCATCGCGTACGCCTGCGACCGGACCCCGTGGACGCTGGCCGCATCACCACGCTGGTGCGGATGATCGATGCGTTCGACACCATTCGGATGATGACCGATACGGGAGATGCGACTCGCGCTTCGAGCAGACCTGGAGTAGCTTTCCGGGAGGTTTTGTTTAGCCCCTGAACACTGCGAAACGTCTTGCTCCGGAGCTATTCCCATTCGATGGTGGCCGGCGGCTTACTGGTGATGTCCAGGACCACGCGATTGACTTCGGAGCACTCGTTGGTGATCCGGGTGGAGATTTTCTCCAGCAACTCCCACGGCAGCTTCGCCCAGTCCGCAGTCATAGCATCGTCAGATGTGACGGGCCGCAGCACGATGGGGTGCCCATAGGTGCGTCCGTCTCCCTGCACTCCGACGGAGTGGACATCAGCAAGCAGCACCACCGGGAATTGCCAGATTTCTCGTTCCTTCCGGGCGTTCGCCAACTCCTGGCGGGCGATGGCGTCGGCACGACGCAGCACGGCCAGCCGCGCGGCAGTCACTTCACCGATGATGCGGATCCCCAGGCCGGGCCCGGGGAACGGATGCCGCCACACGAGCGAATCGGGCAGCCCGAGCTGCAGACCGACGGCCCGCACCTCGTCCTTGAACATTGTGCGCAGCGGCTCAATCAACGTGAACTGCAGGTCCTCGGGCAAACCGCCCACATTGTGATGCGACTTGATGTTTGCGGTCCCCACTCCCCCGCCGGACTCCCCCACGTCGGGATAAAGGGTTCCCTGCACCAGGAAGTCGATGCCGCGTTCCCCCGCCAGTCGTGCAGCCATTGCCTCAAAGGTGCGGATGAACTCGCGACCAATGATTTTGCGTTTCTCCTCCGGGTCCGTGACCCCAGCCAGAGCACCGAGGAAACGCTCAGATTCGTCGGCCACCACCAGGTCCACTCCGGTGATCTCGACGAAATCCTCCTTGACCTGTTTGGCCTCCCCCTCACGCAGGAGTCCGTGGTCGACGAAGACGCAGGTCAGCTGCGGTCCGATGGCCCGCTGCACCAGCGCCGCGGCGACAGCAGAGTCCACACCTCCGGACAGCGCACAAAGCACCCGACTGTCCCCCACCTGGGCACGGATGTCCGCGATGGCCTCACTGACCATGTTCTCGGGGGTCCAGTCGGGGGCCAGTCCTGCGATGTGGAACAGAAAATGCTCCAGCACCTGTTGGCCCCACTGGGTGTGCGCGACCTCCGGGTGCCACTGCACCCCCGCCAGTTTCCGCATCCGACACTCGAAGGCTGCGACAGGAGCGCCCGCCGTGCGCGCCAACACATGGAAACCCTCCGGGGCGCGGGAAACGGAATCCCCGTGACTCATCCACACATTGAGCGTGTTCGGGAGGGTCGCCAGGAGTTTGCCACTGTTCTGAATGGACAGGGGCGTGCGACCGTACTCGCGCTGCCCCGTCTTGGCCACCGCCCCTCCCAAAGCCTGGGCCATGGCCTGGAAGCCGTAGCAGATACCGAAAACTGGGATCCCGGCCTCGAACAGTGCCGGATCGACCTGCGGTGCATCATCTGCGTAGACCGACGACGGCCCGCCCGAGAGGATGATGGCCGATGGCCGCCTGGCCAGGATCACCTCCGCGGAGGCCTCGGAGCCGATGATCTCGGAGTAGACGTGGGCCTCACGGACCCGCCTGGCGATGAGCTGCGCGTACTGGGCGCCGAAGTCGACCACGAGTACCAGATCGTGCTGGGAAGTCATGAGCGAGAGTCTAGGCCCAGCCGTTCCCGTTGAGCCAGAACACGAGGTGCCTACACCAAGTGTCCAGCATGTGATACGACGAAACGTAGTGGGAATAGCAACACGACCGGCCCCGTTATGCACTTCATGACCGTATACTCCAATGTCACAGAGCTCATCGGACGCACCCCGCTCGTCAAGCTGAACCGCATCGCCGGGAACAACGCGACCGTCGCCGCGAAGCTCGAGTTCTACAATCCGGCCAATTCCGTCAAGGATCGCATCGGAGCCGCCATCATCGAGGCAGCTGAGGCCTCCGGCGAACTGAAGCCGGGCGGCACCATCGTCGAGGGCACCTCCGGCAACACGGGCATCGCGTTGGCGATGGTCGGCGCCGCGAAGGGATACAAGGTGGTCCTGGCAATGCCCGAGACCATGTCCCTGGAGCGTCGCGCTCTGCTGCGCGCCTACGGCGCTGAACTGGTGCTGACCCCCGGCCCACTGGGCATGAAAGGGGCTGTCGCGAAGGCCGAGGAGATCGCCAAAGAGCGTGGCGGCGTTCTGGCCCGTCAGTTCGCCAATCCCGCCAACCTGGACGTGCACCGCCGCACCACCGCCGAGGAGATCTGGGCCGACACCGACGGCAAGGTCGACATCGTGGTGGCCGGTGTCGGCACCGGCGGCACGGTCTCTGGCGTCGGACAGGTGCTCAAGGAGCGTAAACCCGAGGTGAAGGTCATAGCCGTCGAGCCCGCCGAGTCGCCAATTCTGTCCGGCGGCGAGCCCGGCCCACACAAGATCCAGGGCCTCGGTGCGAACTTCGTCCCGGAGATCCTGGACCGCAACGCGATCGACGAGGTCATCACCCGCAACATCGACCAGTCCCTCGAGTTCGCCCGGGCAGCCGCCACCCAGGAGGGTCTGCTAGTCGGCATCTCCTCCGGCGCCGCCCTCTCCGCGGCCGTCGAGGTCGCCAACCGCCCCGAGAACGCTGGCAAGATG